>JAGWKL010000029.1 GCA_028865345.1 Candidatus Omnitrophota bacterium
ATACCCTTAAAATCCTCGATGGATTTGATGCCTGCATGGTCGATAAAAGCCGTGATGTCCTGGCGCCTGGCCTGGCGGGATGCTGGGGAAAGCTCGTTGTCCAGCCAGTTTTTGACCAAAACGTGGCCCAGAAGGCCAAAGAGGTTCAGGGAGAATAAAAAAGTACAAAATTATCATTACGGTTATCATTACGGTAGCCATTACAGTTTAGTAATGTCTACCGTAATTTTTTTGTCGCGAAAAAACCCCTGCCGTGAGGCCGGGGATGAAGCGAATCCTTGGTTGAGGGTTGAGGGTGTTGAGCTGAGGGTACAGTATCGAACTGCGTTGAGTGGACAGGGGCTTCTCTGTATGACGTAGGAAATATGCAAGGGGATCCAACCGCCTCTCCGCCTGTCCCTGCACCAACACTTACAACACTCGGTTGGGGTATAGACAAGAGTTGATCTTTCCCCAAGATTCTTTGAATTTAGTTATCCTACGTCGCAATGAACATGTAATGTCCCCTTAAGTGAACGATTTTTAAAGTCGAATTGGCTCTGTAAATCTTTTTATAAAAATTTATAGAAGGGAAAAACTAAAAGTATGTTAAAACTATTAATTTTGGCAGCTGTCATATTTATAAATATGGTTCCTGTTTATGCAAAAACTGCCCAAGACTACTATCAAAGTGGGGGTATCTATGTTAGTCAGGGTAACCTTGTTCAGGCCATCTCCGAATATAACCATGACATTGAATTAAATCCTAAAGATTGGAATGCCTATGTCATGCGGGGGGTATGTTATTCTAATCAAAGCAATTTTCCCCAAGCTATAATGGATTTGAATAAAGCTATTGAAATAAAACCAAATGATATAGAGACTTATATTGATTTGTCTCAAGTTCATTACGAGCAACATAATCTTACCCAAGCCATCGCAGACTATACCAAAATTATTGGTATAAATCCAAATTTCTACGTAGCCTATAAAATGAGGGGGATATTCTATTATCAGCTTGGTAAATTTGACCAAGCTATTTCTGACTATACTAAGAGTATTGAAATATTTTCAGGTCAGAATAGTTGGTCGTCATATTATTGCCGAGGGCTCGCCTATGAGGCGCAACATAAATTTAACAACGCTATCTTGGATTTCTCAAAAACAATTGAAAAATACGCTCAGTTTATATCATCTCAGAAAAATATAGATGTTTATATCCATTACGATTCTATAGTTTTTGACCGCCTCATCGCGAAATATACCAAAGCCATTAATTTAAACCCGAAAGATTCATCGGCTTATTATAGCAGGGGTCTTGCTTATGAATATGAGGAAAATTTTACCCAAGCCATCGCGGATTTTTCTAAGGCTATTGAAATAAATCCCAATTATGGACAGGCGTACTATGCCCGGGGAATTGCTTATTATTACGATTATAGTAACCAATCTAAAAAAGCCAAAACTGATATGCAGAGCGCTGAAAAGCTAGGCATAATTCCAGATCTTGATTTCATAAAAATCCTTAACTCCGCAAACTAATTTCTCAAACAATTTTGTTTATTCAAGTGCCCAGTCTTACAGGTTTAATGCAACATTATTTTAACTGTGTAATGCCCCCTTTTAAGCAAGCTATATTGGAGGTTTTATAGGCTATAATAATGAAGGCTCTGGTGGACTAAGGTAAAGATTGGCCGATTACATGGCGCTTTTTTACGATTTCAGCTTCAAGGCGTTGTAATTGAAGGCCGCTGTCTTAACTGGGGTCAAGTATATTTTTGTAGCCAAGAACATATTGACGTTATAACGTTATAATGTTATACTGTCAACAGAGAGTAAGAGGAGGTGTGGCGATGGCATCATTAACTAAACGAGCAACAATATATTTTGACCCCGCTATTCATCGGGTTCTTAAAGTCAAATCTGCTGAAACAGAGCAATCCATTTCCGAGATTATTGATGAGACTTTGCGGCATGGACTGTCAGAAGACGAGGAAGACTTGGCCGTATTTTCCAAAAGGGCAAAAGAGCCGACGGTGTCTTATGAAGGCCTCTTGAAAAAGTTGAAGGCCGATGGCAAAATATAAAATTGAAATCAGGAAATCTGCCGTCAAAGAAATTGAGGGTCTGCCTAAGAGAGACTTGCAGGCTGTTATCGAGAAGATCAATTCTTTGGCCGAGAACCCCCGTCAACACGGATGCGAAAAGTTATCGGGCCAGGAAAAGTATCGGGTCCGCTGTGGGGATTACAGAATTTTGTATTCGATTGAAGATGTGATATTGGTGGTTTACGTCGTTAAGGTTGGACATCGACGGGAAGTTTATAGGTGACCGCCAAGAGTTTTGATTATGTGCATGGGGTGCATAATTGCGTTTAACTAAAGAAACAAGAAAGTGTAATGCCCCAGGCTTTAAGCGAGATCCCCATCCAATTCATCAAGAGCGTCGGCCCCTCCAAGGCCAAACTCCTGGCCAATCTCGGTGTCAGCAGCGTCGAAGACCTGCTGTATCTGTTCCCGCACCGTTACGAAGACCGCTCGACATTTACGCCCATTGCCATGCTCCAGGCGGGCCTGCCGCAGACCGCCTGCGGCCGGATCGTCCTTGCCCGCCGCAATTATTATTCAAAGAACAAGGCCGTTGAAATCACCGTCAAGGATACCAGCGGCATCATCCATTGCGTTTGGTTCAATCAGCCCTACCTTATTAATATTTTCAAGCCGGGCCAGGAGATCGTCCTTTACGGCAAGGTCGACATATTCAAAAAGCGTCTGCAGATGACGGTGCCGGATTTCGAGCTTATTGCCAAGGAAGACAGAAGTCTCAACATGGGGCGCATTGTGCCGGTCTATCCGTTGACCAGGGGGATCAACCAGCGCTATTTGAGAAAATTGATGGACGCCTGCCTCGGCCTTTATGCCGATAGACTGCAGGACATTGTCCCCCAGGCCATCCGCAGCAAGCAGCGTTTAAACCCCATTGCCCAAAGCATCCGCCAGATCCATTTTCCATCGGACGATGCGCAAAAACAAAAGGGCATTGACCGCATCGCCTTCGAAGAGTTCTTTCTTTTTCAAATTTGCGTCATCCTCAGGCGTTTGAGCATCGTCAATAAAACCGGCGTGGCCCACCAACTGTCCCCGACCCTGATCGAACACTACAAGGCCGCGCTTCCTTTTGCCTTAACCGGCGCCCAAACTAAGGCCATCCATGACATCGCCGCGGACATGGCTAAAACCCGTCCCATGCTGCGCATGGTCCAGGGGGACGTGGGCTGCGGCAAGACCGTGGCCGCCTTTTTCGGCTGCATGGCGGCCTGGAAAAACAACAAACAATCGGCGCTCATGGCCCCGACGGAAATCCTGGCCCAGCAGCATTTCTTTAATTTCCAAAAACTGTTTGTCCCAGGGCCGTTTGAAGCCATAAAGGCGGCATTGCTGATCAGCAGCACTCCTGCCAAAGACAAAAAGACCCTGTATCAGGAACTTGAAAGAGGTAAAATCGATCTTGTCATCGGCACCCATGCTTTATTAGAGGAGACCATCGCTTTTAAAAATTTGAGCTTTGTGGTCATCGACGAACAGCATAAGTTCGGGGTCAACCAGCGCGCGCTGCTTTCAGCCAAAGGCACGAATCCTGATATCCTCATTATGACAGCCACGCCCATCCCCAGGACTTTATGCCTGACCCTTTATGGAGACCTGGATGTGTCGGTGATCGACGAAATGCCGCCGGGCCGGGGGAAAATCAAAACCTATCGTTTCCCGTTGGCCAAGGCCCCGTCCGTTTATCAAAAGGTAAGGGAGCTTGTCCTCCAAGGCGCCCAGGCCTATATCATTTATCCTCTGGTCGACGAAAGCGAAAAACTGGATCTCAAAGCCGCCAAAGACCAGTTTGTGCATTTGCAAAAATTCGAATTCCAGGGCCTGCGCCTTGGGCTGGTGCACGGCCGGATGAAACGCGAGGAAACCGATGAGATCATGGAGAAGTTCAAAAAACATGAATTGGATATTTTGGTCGCAACCACCATCCTGGAAGTGGGCATCGATATCCCCAATGCCAATGTCATGCTCATCGAGCACGCCGAGCGCTTCGGGTTAAGCCAATTGCATCAGCTGCGCGGCCGCATCGGCCGCGGGGCCCAGGACGCCGTGTGCGTGCTTTTGGGGGATCCCGTGACCCAGGAAGCCGCCATGCGCTTGGATGCGATCGCGCAAACGACCGACGGCTTTAGAATCGCCGAGGAGGACTTAAAGATCCGCGGGCCCGGCCATTATTTCGGCCGCCACCAGCACGGCCTCAATGAGCTCAAAATGTCAAATCCCGTCACGCAAATTGAAATCCTGGAAAAAGCCCGCGAAGATGCTGTCATTTTGACTAAAAACGATCCTCAACTAAACGGTATGGAACACCGTTTGATCAAAGAAACCATCAAGAAACGCTACCCGCAATATTTGGATCTGATTTTGGCGGGGTAGAAAATCGTGTTATAATTAAACCATGAGATCAAAAGTACTTAAAGAAGACCGGCAAGGTCTTATAAAGTTGGTTAAAGGCCTTTCCGGCCCCCAAAGGCTTGTGGCTTTTTTGAACCATAATCAGCTATTGGCCAAGCTTTCGCCCGTCCCCCCAAAGAATAAAAATAAACATGAAAACAACCGCTCCAGGCCAGTCCGCACTGCTTTTAGTTGATATCATTGCGGTCCTTAACAAGAAAAAAATCCCTTACGCCGTTATCGGCGCTTTTGCTGCTGCTTTTTATGGTGTTGTGCGCGCCAGTTTGGATGCCGATGCTGTCGTGTCTCTACTGACTTCTGAGGCGATCATAGATTTATGTGATGAACTGAGATCAAAAAGATATTCGGTCATCAAGCGCAAGGGGGACTTAAACGATCCTATTGCCATGGTCATCAACATCAAAGACAGGTTTTCAAACCGGGTGGATCTTTTAATGGGTATCCGAGGCATGGGTTCCGGGGTTTTTTCGCGCGTCAAAAGGTCAAAATTTATGGACACCTTGATAAAAATAGTCAGCCTGGAAGACTTTATTGCCATGAAGGTGTTCGCCGGCAATCCCATTGACATAGAAGATGCCGTAAGCGCTTTAAAGGTGTCGGAGAGAAAGGTTGATATCAAACTACTCCAAAAAACAGCTGCTGCCTACGGAGCAGATGTTTTGAAAAAACTTAAAGTTATTCTAAGTGAAAATATTAGCCGGAAAATATAAGGGCAGGAATTTCTACATGCCTGCCGGCATCAGGCCCACACAGAGCATTCTGCGTGGCGCCATTTTCGATATTTTAGGCCATGATCTTGGCGGCCTGTCCTTTCTGGAGCTCTTTGCCGGCAGCGGGGCAGTGGGGCTGGAGGCCATATCCAGGGGTGCCGGTCAGGTGGTCATGGTGGAAATCAACGATTTGAATGCCAAAACCATCCAGGAAAACTGCGAACTTTTAGGGATCGGGCTGGGCGGCGAATTTTCGCTGGTCCATGCCGAAGCCCTCACCACCATCAAGCGTTTTTCCGAGGAGAAAAGGCGCTTTGATATCGTCTTTTTGGACCCTCCTTTTGGCCGGAAGCTTGCCAAAAAAGCCTTGAAACTGATAACCTCGCGTGATATATTACACCCTCAAAGTTTGCTCCTGGTGCAGTGTGAAGCGGCTGAAAAACTCGAAATACCGGAATGCTTCGGCATACTTACCCGGCGGCGTTATGGTTCATCATATCTGACGCTGTTACAAAGGGTCCAAAAATAATGGTTAAAGAGCAGGGGGCCATCTATCCCGGCAGTTTCGATCCGGTGACCAACGGCCATTTGGATGTGATCCAGAGGGCGGCAAGGATCTTTGAGCGTGTGATCGTGGCTGTTGCCGATAATACCGGCAAAAAGGCCCTTTTTCCCATCCGGGAGCGCCTGGAGCTTCTGCGCGAAGTCACCAAGGACATCAAGAACGTGTCCGTGGAAACCTTCGATTCCCTGGTGGTGGAATATGCGCGCCGCAAAAAGATCAATGTGCTCATCCGCGGGCTGCGCATGACCTCGGACTTTGATTACGAATTCCAGATTGCGCTGACCAACCGCCGCCTGGCCGAAGATATTGAAACGGTTTTCCTGATGCCCTCGGAGCATGTGTCGTTTGTTTCGTCGAGCCTTTTGAAAGAGATCGCCTCTCTAGGCGCGGACGTATCTTCCTTCGTTCCCGGGGCCGTCGAGCGTAAGTTAAAGGAGAAATTAAACCGCTCGAGTTAAAATGATCAAGATTTCAATCAGAGACATACCTTCCAAAGGCCTTGATATCGACCGGGACGTTTCCATGGAAGGGTTGGGGTTGTCCTGCGAAGAGGTGGACATAAGGACCCCGATCAACGTCAAGGCCCATCTGGAGAAAACGGGCAATGTGGTCATTGCCGCCGCGCGCATACGGGCCGAATTTGGGTTTTTATGCGCCCGTTGCCTGCAGGAGATGTCGGAGGCGCAAGAGCGATCTTATAAGTTTGATTTTGAGTTGGACCCGGCTGTTGAATACATTGATCTCGGCGAGGAGATCCGCCAGGAGATCATCATGGCCAATCCGGCCCGGGTCCTGTGCCGCAAGGATTGCAAAGGTATTTGCCCCAAGTGCGGGGTGAATTTAAACGTAGAAAAGTGTAAATGTGTATAACCACCTGTCATTCTGAGGCCGCAGGCCGAAGAATCTCTAAAAGAATTAAGGAGAACTTATGCCTCTACCAAAAAGACAACATTCCAAGACCCGCGGACGCACGCGCCGCACGCATTGGAAGGTGACGACGAGCTCCATGCGCCCGTGCCCTCAATGCTCCAAGCCGGTATTGTCCCATAGGGTATGTCCTTTCTGCGGTTATTATAAGGGCACCCAGATCGTCGCTGCCGCTAAATGAAAATCGTCGTTGATGCCATGGGCGGCGACTTCGCCCCCCAGAACGTGGTCGCCGGGGCGGTGGAAGCTGTCAAGGAATACGGGGTGGCGGTCGTTCTGGTGGGTATAAGCGAGCGCATTGACCAAGAGTTAAAAAAACACCAGTACCCCAAAAACCTGATAGAAATTGTCCATGCGCCCGAGATTGTGGCCATGGATGATGCCGCCACCGTCGTTATCCGTCAAAAACGCCAGTCTTCGATCAGTGTGGGCATGGGCCTGTTGAAAAAAGAAGGATACGGCGCCTTTGTCAGCGCCGGCAATACCGGTGCCTGTGTGGCCGCATCCACCTTCATTTTAGGCATGATCCCGGGCGTCGACCGTCCCGGCATCGGATGCATTTTCCCCTCCTTAAAAAATTTTACCTTGATCATTGATGTCGGCGCCAATACCGCTGCCAAGCCCGAACATTTGTTGCAGTATGCCAAGATGGCCAAAATTTATGCCCGCGAGGTGCTGGGCCGCGCCCAACCGTCCATCGGGCTGTTGAATATCGGCGAAGAGGAATGCAAGGGCACGGACCTTGAAAAAGAAGCGCACAAGCTCCTGGAAGAACAAGAGCCTCTTTTCATAGGCAACCTGGAAGCCAACGAAGTTTACACCGGCAAAGCGGATTGCATTGTTTGTGACGGTTACGTGGGCAATATCACATTGAAGGTCTCCGAGGGGATGATGGAATCCGTCGGCAAATTGCTCAAGCGCGAAATCTGCAAAAACCCTGTTGCCATCCTGGGCGCGCTGTTGCTCAAGATCAGTTTAAAGGACGCCAAGAAAAGCATCGATTACTCCGAGTACGGCGGCGCGCCTTTGTTGGGGGTCGACGGCATTGTTTTGATCAGCCACGGCCGCTCAAGCCCCAAGGCCATTAAAAATGCCGTCCGGGTGGCCAAGGAACAGCTTGAGCACAATGTCCTTGAGAAAATAAAGAAAGAAATGGGGCCCGGCAATGGTTAAAGTCGGCATTTTGGGATTAGGGCGCTATTTGCCTTCCAAAAAGCTCACCAATTCCGATCTTGAGAAAATGGTGGACACTTCCGACGAGTGGATACGCACCCGCACCGGGATCAAGGAACGCCGTATCGCCGCCCTGCATGAAAAAACCAGCGATTTGGCCACCAAGGCCGCCCTCAGCGCTTTGCGTGACGCCAAAATTTCAGCTGAAAAGATCGATCTCATCGTCGTGGCCACCATTTCACCGGACAGCAATTTCCCGTCGATGGCCTGCAAGGTCCAAAAGGCCATCAGGGCCCACAAGGCCGCGGCTTTCGATGTCTCCGCGGCATGCTCGGGCTATCTGTTTGCCCTGACTACAGCCAAACAATATATTCAGACCGGCTTGGCCAAACGCGCCCTGGTCATTGCCGCCGAGCGCATTTCGGGGCTTATCGACTGGAAGAACAGGGACACCTGTGTCCTGTTCGGCGACGGCGCCGGAGCGTGCGTGCTGGGTCCGGTCAAATCCGGCGGCATTCTGGCAGACTTTCTGCAGGCTTTTGGAGCGCAGGGTGATTTGATGCAGGTCATTGCCCCAGAGGCGCGCAGCCCTTTTCATCCGGCCAAAGCCGCCTATACGCAATTGCCGTATGTGCAGATGAAGGGCCAGGAGCTTTTCAAAGTAGCGGTCAACTCCATGGCGGATGCGGTGGAAAAGGTCTTGAAAAAGGCCAAAATAAAGAAAACCCAGGTCGATTGGATTGTCCCGCACCAGGCCAACGACCGCATCATTTCCGCTGTGGCCAACAAATTAGGCGTCCCCAAAAAGAAAATTTTCATCAATATCGACAAATACGGCAATATGTCGGCGGCCTCCATTGCCGTGGCCCTGTATGAGGCCAAGAAATCAAAGAAGATCAAAAAAGGCGACAAGGTCGTGCTGGTGACCTTCGGTGCCGGCTTGGTCAGCGCCGCCAATCTTATAAAATGGTAGTGTCGACACAAATTATCGGTTTTATGGTTTTTTTGGCCTTCGGCTCGGCCATTGCCGCTTTTTTCAGGAAAATCGGCATGTGGTCCCGGCGGGCGGTCGGGTTAGGGCGGACAATGACCATCCGTCTCAAAGACGGCCGGACGATTGAAATTAAGAATGTTTCGATCGTCATATCCCAGGACGCGGCGCGTCAGTCATTGCAAGTCCTTAAACGCGGCCTGGGGCCCGGGGATGCGCTGCCCGAGGATGAAGTCCGTAAGAAAACCGAGGAGTTTTTAAAAAAGGCGGTCAATGCTTCACGGGCCCAATATGCTGTTAATACCTTTAGGGCGTATGCCAGGGGATTTATGAAAGATCTCCTGCGAATGAATGATAAGCCGTCGGTGGAAAATTTTGACGAGATTGTATCCACCTTCTATGGCACTGACAAGCAGGCCGGTATCCCCAACCTTAAGGAACAGCTGCAAGCCCTCTTTTCGAAGTGTCCTCCGGGTGAGGGTGAATTTTTGATCGGATGGGCGGATAGGGTCGTTATGACGGATAAGCGGATCATAATCACCTCGCAGGGAGCGCAGCCGGTGGTTGAACACGAAGTACAGCTGCAGGATATTGAGGACTACACAACCTGATGCCGTTGAATATAGCTTTGATATTTCCAGGTCAGGGAGCACAGAAGGTGGGCATGGGCCTGGAATTTTTCCAGAATTCGCCTCAAGCCAAGGCCGTCTTTGAAGAGGCTGACCGCATTTGCGCCAACAATCTCACCAAGGTGGTCTTTGAGGGTCCCGAGGATAAATTGACCTCCACGGCGTATAGCCAGCCTGCCATTTTTACCGTAAGCGTCGCCGCGCTGGAAGCTTTCAAAGCCCATCCAAAATTTAAAAACTATGATGTAAAATTTACAGCCGGCCATAGCCTGGGCGAATATGCCGCGCTTTATGCTGCCGGAGTTATGCCTTTTGATGAAGCTTTGCGGCTGGTCCAAAAACGGGCTTCCTGCATGGAAGAAGCCGCCCGGGAAAACCAGGGTGCCATGACCGCGGTGATCGGCTTTGAGTCCTCCAAACTCGTCGAGATCTGCCGCCGGACAGGCGCTGAGATAGCAAATTTTAATTCCAACGAGCAGATCGTTATTACCGGCCATAAGGCCAAGGTCGAGGCAGCCATGGAGGAGATCAAGGCCGCGGGCGGCCAGAAAATAATCCCCCTGACTGTCAGCGGCGCGTTTCATTCCTCGCTTATGGCCTCGGCCGCATCAAAATTCGCTGAAGCTTTAAAAGAGATTTCGTTTAGCCCTTCACAAGTCCCTGTTTTAAGCAATGTCACCGGCCTGCCGCATTCTTCCAACCCTGTCAATCTTGTTTCATCTGTTGTCATTCCCGCGCAAGCGGGAATCCAGGATAACTTAGCGCGCCAGATCACCAGTTCAGTCCAGTGGGTCAAATGTGTGGAATACATGGCTTCACAAGGAATTAAGAATTTCATCGAAATCGGCCCCGGCAAGGTCCTCAAAGGCCTTATCCGCCGCATCGATCCCGCCCTCACAGTTTCCAATATCGAAAAACCGCAGGACATCGAGGCTTTAGCTTTATAAAGCCGGTTTTTGTAAGGCCAAAACAGATAAACTTCCTCAAAAGAAACATTGCCTTGGTTCAATAAATAGTTTGACATTAGTATCGTCATATGTCATATTATATGACGAAAGAGGTGTCATATGAGTAGCAGCAAGCCTGTATTCATTGAACGCATCGTTGATCTGGACTCTTTGCTTAAGAAAAGATCTTACTTTTTATTCGGACCCCGTCAAACCGGCAAAAGTTCATTGATCAAGCGCACCCTGTCATCGGCCAAAATATATGATTTGCTTGATGATAAAACGTTCCTTGAATTTAATTCCCGGCCCGGAAGGCTTAAAGAAGAAATCACCGCCAAGGATAAATGGGTGGTCATTGATGAAATTCAACGGATTCCTCATCTTTTAAACGAGGTGCATTTGCTTATTGAAGACATGGGGACCCGGTTTCTTCTGACGGGCTCAAGCGCCAGAAAACTGCGTTCCAAAGGTGTTAATTTGCTGGGAGGCCGGGCGAGAGAAGCGCATTTGTACCCGTTCGTTACTGCGGAATTAGGGCCGCGCTTCGATTTGAAACGCGCTTTGTATGCAGGGCTTATTCCGTCTATTTATTTTTCAGATGATGTCAAAGCTGATTTAAACGCCTATATCAGTAATTATTTGACGTTGGAAATAGCGGCCGAGGCATTGACGCGTAATATCCCTGCCTTCAGCCGTTTTTTGACGGTTGCGGCGCTGTGCAATGCCTCCATTGTTAATTTTACAGAAGTTGCCAATGATGCGCAGGTCAAAAGAACGACGGTTTATGAATATTTTGAGATCCTTAAAGACACCTATTTAATGCGGGAACTTTCCCCCTTTCTTCAAGGGAAAAAGCGAAAGCCGATTGCTTCATCCAAATATTATTTTTTTGATGTGGGCGTGGCAAGGCAGTTGCAAGGGCGTGAAATTTATACGCCTCAAACGGCTGAATATGGGGTTGCTTTTGAAACGTTTATGATCAATGAATTCTTCGCCTATAGCGATTATATTCAGCCTTTAAAATTAAATTTCTGGCGTTCGACGTCAAAATTAGAAGTGGATTTGATTGTCGATGGCCGCTTCGCGATCGAGATCAAGGGAAAGTCTCATATAAATTCGGATGATATAAAGACATTAAAAGCTGTATCGCAGGAACATTCTTTTGATCGCCTTTTTTGTGTTTGCCTGGAGCCCCGGCCGAGAAGGGTTGGGGGGATAGAAATTATCCCTTATCAGGAATTTTTAAAGATGCTTTGGGCAAGGAAGTTGATTTATTGATCGCAGTTATATGGCAGTTTTTAACCGCATGACTTGTCCGGCATGCGGCCACAGGCATAACATTAGGACCTGGAAACTTTAAGAGAATATGCTTGAAAAAATCGATGATGCTCTTTGGCTGGCAGAAGGGGAAATTGTAAGTTTCTATGGCTTTCCATATCCCACCCGTTCGGTCATTGTCCGTCTTTCCGGCGGTGATTTATGGGTCTGGTCGCCCGTCAAGCTGACTGATGAACTTCGGGGGCAAATCGGAGGGCTGGGTAGGGTCGCTCATTTAGTCAGTCCCAACAAACTCCATCATCTTTATCTTAAAAGTTGGAAAGCCGCCTATCCTGATGCCAAACTTTGGGGGCCGCAATCAACCATACGAAGACATTCCGGTCTTGAGTTTTGCCCTGCGCTAAATGATACAACCCCTTGCCCGTGGCAGCCTGATATCGACCAGGCATGGTTTAGGGGCTCATTTTTTATGGATGAAGTCGTCTTTTTCCACCGTTCTTCCGCAACGGTGATCATTGCCGATCTTATCGAAGCCTTCAGCGAAAGTTTTTTGCTTAAACATTGGAAATGGTGGCAGCGGCCGCTGGCCACCCTTGACGGCATTGTTCTTAAAAAGCACCAGGCGCCTTTGGAATGGCGGTTGTCCTTTTTGGACCGCTCCCCGGCGCGCGCGGCCCGGGCCAGGATTTTGAGTTGGAGCTGCAAACGGGTCATCATGGCCCACGGCCAGTGGCAACGCTCTGATGGTCACGCCTTTTTGAGAAGCTCTTTTGATTGGCTTGGCTGATAAACCATTGGTTTGGTCTGGTTAAGGTGTAAAAATAGATTTGACGATGTATAATGTAGTATATATAACTCGGGACCTGAACCGTAAAGAAAGGCATTTATATGATTAAGAAATTACATACACCTAAATTCAAAAATGAAAATGAAGAAAGAAATTTTTGGTCCAACACAGACCTTTCTGAATATTTTGAAAAAGAGGATTTTACAAGCGCCGCGTTTTCAAATTTAAAACCATTGGATTATCATACTTGAATGGGGTTGCTCTCAGGGCCATTTTCCAAATTGATGAAATTGCAACATGATACAAGATCTTCGATGATAATTGAAGATCTTGTGAGGAGCTGATCAGATATATGCCGTCCATAGGAAAATCCGAGTTGTTCCCGGCCATCCTGTTTTTTGCCTTATCGCTGATGAGTTGTTCTGCCAAAACCCAGCCAAACGACATGGGCATTAACTGGACGCGCACAAGTGCACCCAATATGCGTTGGGCTTCTGTGGCCTCATCTTCAGACGGAACACATCTGATTGCGGGTGTGTTAGGTGGGGGGGTATACATTTCGTCCAATTCCGGTTCTACATGGACGCGGACGGTTGTGCCAACCTCAAATTGGGTGTCCGTGGCCTCATCCTCGGACGGAACGCATCTGATCGTAGCTTCGGCCAATGGCGCGGGTATATACACCTCGTCGGATTCCGGTTCTACGTGGGCGCGGAAGATCGCGCCGGATGTAGGCTGGTCATCTGTGGCCTCATCTTCGGACGGGACACGTCTGGTTGCAACTGCGAATAGCGGCTTGGGCATAAACCCTTATATGGGCAGCGGCATATATATTTCGTCGGATTCCGGCACTACGTGGACACGGACGAGCGCGCCAACCAAAAGCTGGACGTCTGTGGCATCATCCTCGGATGGGGTACATTTGGTTGCGGTTTCAGATGACGGCGGCATATATACTTCGTCGGATTCCGGTTCTGCGTGGACGCAAAGGAGGATCACGCCGGACGCAACCTGGATAAAGAATGCTTCCCGCTCTCATCAAGGTGTCCTTCTTGTGCCTCCGGAGCCTGGCCCCTTGATATGGAGTTCTGTGGTCTCATCCTCGGACGGGACACATCTGGTTGCAGTCGCTTATGGCGACTCCGGTGCGGACACCTTTGGCAAAGGCATATGCACGTCGTCCGATTCCGGAACGACCTGGCCATATAGCGGTGTGTCAGGGGTATACTTTTCGTCCTGGAAATGGACATCCGTAGCTTCATCCTCGGACGGAACGCATCTGGTTGCAGTTTCAGATGGCGGCTTTATAAAGATCTCGTCCGATTCCGGTTCTACCTGGATGATGACGCTTGCGCCGGACTTGCATTGGGCATCCGTGGCCTCATCTTCGAATGGGACACATCTGATTGCAGTGGCGCATGGTGGCGGAATATTTAAGTCTGAGTAACGGGGGCATTCGGCGTCAATTTTCCTTCTCACTGCAGCCATCTTCGTGTATAATCTTTAATCTTTTAGAACTAATTATATAGGTCCGGGACGTAGCGCAGTTGGATTAGCGCACTTGAATGTGGTTGCTTAAAGGTCAATTTTTGACTTGATGAAATTGCAACCACTTACCAAATCTCCGACGAGAATCGGAGATTTTTTATTTATTGTGTTTTAATCAAATTTAGCCATTTTTGACAATTTATAGACACTTTTTGGACACTAAAATTGGAGGGTAAAAAATGATAAAATTGATTAAAAAACGCGCGCAATTAAGTGAAGAAAATCGTCCGTTGCTTTGGGTGGAATTGATTTTATTTTCTGTAATATCCGGTTTGGTTTGTCATTCATGGCTGGGTTTTGTGATTGTGGTTTCTGTTTTGACTTGGCTCATGAGCAGGCGCAATGGCATGTTGTATTTTCTTTTAGCGATAAGTCTCATGTGGGCATTTATTTCGTTTGCCATAGGGCTTTCGTTTGGTTGGATTGCGGCATTGGTCATTGGAGGAATTTCTTTTTTGATGGCCGCCAGGGTGCATATCAACGGTTTAAAATGGTATTGGGATGAGCTTGTCTGCAAACAAGACGATAGCATTGAATGGAGAAGATTCACCTGGTACGGCGCCATGCATTAAGCGAAGCACAAACCGGGCACAACCAAGGGCACAGAGCAGGGCACTGTAATGCCACCACTTAAGCAAGACATTTTTAAGTTAGAACCGGCTCTTTGTTAAATGACTCAAAATACTGCCTTGGCGTCATGTTGTTCAAGGCCTGATGGGGATAATCAGTATTGTAAGCGATGATCCATTTGTTGAGCGCTTCGCTAAAGGCGAAGGGATTATCCCAATCATATGATTTCCTTGGTGCACCAGTCAAGGACGATGCACAGGTAAAGCCAGCCCCAGGGGGCGATTTTGATCTTGGTCATATCAATGCCCCAGAAGTGATTTGGCTTATGGGATCTGGGCTTTGAGCGCATAGGGCCACGACGGGCTAGAAGGCGCTGATTTTTAGTGACTATCAGATTTTGTTCTTTCATAACGCGATAAATACGATTAATGCCAAAGCAAAGGCCTTGGCGGTATTTCAGATAGGCCCAGATGCGCCGATAACCCCAGAGGGGATGGTCATCCTTGATGGGCTTAATGAGGTCTAAGAGTTCTTGGTCCCGTTGTTGAGTGGCTCGTGATCGTTGTCGTTTCATACGTCGTATTCGCTTTTTTTTAACTCGATTGTCAGATCACCGATGATGTTACGCAGTTTTTGGTTTTGAGCCTCTAAGCGCTGTTCTTTATCAGTTTTCTTTTTAACTTCAAAGGATTCATGGCAGTTGGCCAGGAATTGGTCACGCCATTTGTAGTATTGGGTCTGGGAGACTTGGTATTTCTGGCAGAGCTTGGTGATGTCGATCT
>JAGWKL010000049.1 GCA_028865345.1 Candidatus Omnitrophota bacterium
CTATAGGCAAGGCCTTCGTGGATAAGCCAATGCAAAGCGCGGAAAATAGAATCCGCCGCGATCGGACTTGCGGTCAACTGATGATAGTCAATTACAGCCTCGAGCAATAAACCTGTCATAAATGGAGATCCGCCGTATTCGTCGGGCCTGGCGCCTTCAGAGGGGTCGGCATTATAAAGATTATGGATAAATCCCCCTCTGGACGGCCATTGCAACTGCGTTCTATATAAATTTTTCATGTATTCCCCGGATAGTTTTAAATATTCAGGGTCCCCGCTCATCTCATACCAATTTATGGCGCCCAAAAAAGGATACGCCTCCAACCTTTCCGTCCAAAAATATCTGCCCGATTTAGGAAAAAAGGCCCTCCTCGGAGGAAAATGATTTTTAAGATATTCCTCCATGTATCCGGCAACGGTATAGGTGCGCGGATCACCGGTCAAAAGATAATCGTCGGCCATGGCATCAACGTAAATGTACCGGTCGTTCAAATGATGGCGGTCACGCCCGCGATTGGGGCCTTCATGAATGATCTCATTCTCCCTGTAATAAAGCAGGGCTTTTCGCGCCGCTAAAAAATATTTCAACTCGCCTGAACGGACATAAATTTGATATAGAACATGGGCGGAAGAATAATAAGTATGCGTATCAATATTTCCAGTAAGCCCCTTTTGTTCCATCATGGGAAAATTTTCATCAATATGCTCATCATACAACGGGAACATCCTTTGGCCTATAGGCACCTGCGCACCAACAACTCGAGAATCGCAAAGCCATTGGGCAGGCAATAGAATAAAGCCTTCCGGATAATTCCAGGTGGGCTCGATGATATTCAAATCCTTGCTTTGGCGCGGCAAGCCCCATTTCATCGTCACATAGCTATAGGTGTTCTCAATGGGATAGTGGAATTGGACCAGGACCGAACGGATGGAATGGTCCATTGGCCAGTATGCCAGTACTTTTTCAGCGATAGGGATTTCCTTGCCTGAAGGCTCAAAAAAGGCGATATCCTTATCCGAGGTCAATTGTCCAGGCGCAAACGGGACCCCGGTCGATATAAGAGGCTTATTGTCCGGGACATTCTTTCTTTTTACCAAGACGGCTTCGATGCTTCCCTTTTTGACCGGCGGCTTGGCAGGAATGATAACAGCCTTACGCACAGGCAAAGGCGCCGGCGGTTTATGGCCTGCCATAGCAGCCGAAAGCCCGCCGAATTCTTCTGCCAGGCCAGGGATCATTTTCGGATGGATCAAATGCAGATTATCGAAATAAAGCGTATAGCGCTGATCAGGTCCTTTCAAATAAAAGACCACAAAACGGATATGGGACGCGTCGATACGCGCCGCTATTTGGGAACGCGGAATTTCGATTTTATTGAAGCCCGGATCCAGACTGAGATTTATGTTGACCCTTTTACCCGAAAGATCATCCAGGCGGACGGCAAAATCAAGCGTTGTATTTTGCGGATTAAAGACGTCCAGCCCCAAAGCCTCATAGTCGCCCCAATTGTGCCTTAATTTTTTGGTGTTGATGCTGGGATACTCCCCGGCCGGAAAGACCACCTCCAGCGAATGCCGGCCTTCAGTGACATGCTTATCGCTTAAATGAAGGGTAAACCCATGTTCTGGATCAATGTCCCAGACTTTTTTATTCTCAAAATCGCACAGGACGTTGCCATGCCCCGCCACAACGGCATTTTGAAAATGATGGACAATATGCCGCAGCAAAACCAGGCCCAAAAGGACTGCAGCGATGATGATGAAATTCTTTTTCATACAGTTATACCGTCAGAAGATGATTTTTTTCGATCATATAATCCCTGTAATTTCCGGGATTGCCTGTTTCCCCGGCTTCAGCGGCCTTGATAATGTTGTACATTTCCCGGGCCGTGACATAATGCAAGAAGAAACGCCGGCCGTCGTTATACCGGCTTTCCAAATAGCTGTACATCCCATCGCAAAGGGCGCCTAACAGCGTACCCGCGTTCTTTTCAGGCGCACCATGAGTGTGGACCTTCACGAAGATCCATTCCGGCTTGTCCTCGACACAGATGGCCTGCCTGACCCATAAATCCACACGGCCGGCATTGGGCGGATTGGCGCCGGTTATGTCCCCGTTCTCAATGCGGGGCAAAAGGCCGAATTTACGCTGTTTAAAATTCAACGCCAACGGCCCCTGGATGACCATCAAATCCCCTTTGGTGGCCCCTCCCTTATAAACATTATTCCCCTGATTGTGAGACTTAGGTTTACGGGGATTGGAGCTGGTATAATAAATGCTGTTGATCTTGGCCGTCTGGGTGGGGCTCGGTGCGGACGGGTAGGTGAAATCCGCGTAACAACCCGCTTCGCTTAGAATGCGCGATTCATCGTTGACCCCGCACCAACAGCCGTCAGGCCTGGAATTATTCAGCGCCCAGTTGCCATGGATAAACGCAAAACGCATGGTATCGGACAAAGGCCTTTTTCCCAAGAATCCGTGGCGGCCAAAATCCTGCTTGGCCTTTTCCAATTTGGCTTTCAGGCCTTCTTCCGTGTCCTTGTCATGATGTAAATGGACCTCAATTTCCCCATAACCGGCGTTCACCAGTTCTGCCAAGAGATCCAGATGTTGAGAATTATAAACTTCAGCCGGATAGAAAAAAGTATGCCGGGGCTGTCGACCATCGGCATCCCGGTGCTTTTGTGCCAATAAAGGATATTCCTTCACCCAACGTTTGACACGCTCCAGCTGGGTTGCTTCATCCGCCTTGTTCCAGTCCGGCTCAAAATGGTCCACAAAACAAAACATGATATGGACAGGCCCTTTAGGTTTTCCAAACCTGAAGGACCGTACCGTTTCCTGAAACAAATAGCTTCCCAGCCATAGATGAAGATTTTTAAACATTATTTCAAGACTCCTGAGGCGCGCACTCGACGCGCTGCGTCCTGTCCCACGTCACCTTCTGGGTGCCGGACACAAAACGCAGAAAGCCCAAAAAAAGGGCCAAATTCATGGATACGAAATAGTAACATAAATTAAATATCTTTACCTTTTTTTCCCGCCGGCTCAATATCTGCCCTATCAAGGCGCAGCCGTAAAATACCAACTGCATGGCCAGTAAAACACCGTACGGGAAATGCAGGGCTAAAACAATATTTGCCGCCAACGCAATAAAGAGAAAAAACGGCACGCA
>JAGWKL010000030.1 GCA_028865345.1 Candidatus Omnitrophota bacterium
ACCCCTCTAAGACAATTTGAGATTTTTGTTTGCTGGCCCATACGCGTTTTTTCATTGAACTGGCTCCTTTTGGTTATGAGCCAATTCTAACTTAACTATCTTTGCTGTGCCACTGTCTTAACCGGTGGCAGTATAAATTCCTTACCTAAAAGTGGGAAGACTGGTAAAATTTGATCTTAACCAGTTGGAGCAGTGGCTTAAAAAGAATTCCGTGGCAATGCTGAATTGACAGTTTTTTGTTTGTCTATATATCTGGACAAATGTCCGGCAAGCTGGTTAAGAGTATGCAGATGACGATAGTTTAAAGGATTTTATGTATAACATAAACATGTTATTTTTATTTGACAAATAACATAAATATGTTATTCTTTTGATATGGAATTTCCACGATTATTAAAATTAGAGCATATTTCAGATTCCTTGTTTTTGTTTGGGCCGCGCATGACAGGCAAAACATATTTATTGCGCCGCCTTAAAACAGATTTATTCATTGATCTTTTAGACCCCGAAGAAGAACTGAAATTTAAACGCGCACCGAAAGAGTTTTGGGAGCTATTAAAAGCTTTAAAAAAAGGGCAAGTGGTCATTGTCGATGAAATCCAGCGCGTGCCTGTATTATTGGATTATGTCCAAAAGGGGATTGAAGAGTTGAATTTAAGGTTCATCCTCTCAGGATCAAGCGCGCGCAAATTACGTCGTGGCAGCGCAAATCTATTGGGAGGCCGGGCGCTTGATTTAAGATTGCATCCATTGACCACTATCGAGATAGGTCATGATTTTGATATTGAAAAGGCGTTGTCTTACGGGACCCTGCCGCGTATCGTTTCATCCGTTCTCGAGAATAGGGAAGATGATGCCAGAAGACAGCTTAAAACTTACGGCACAGTTTATATTAAAGAGGAAGTTCAGGCGGAAGCATTGACCCGTAATGTTGGCGCTTTTCAGAGGTTTTTAAATGTGGCCGCGCAAATGAACGGGGAAGTCATCGAGTTCGCCTCCATTGCCCGTGATTGTGCTGTACCGATGAGTACGGTTAAGGAATACTTTTCAATCCTCGAAGACACTCTTTTAGGGTCGTTTTTATGGCCCTGGGACCGCAGTGAGCGTAAAAAAGCCCGCGGGAAGTTTTATTTCTTTGATTGTGGGGTCATTCGAGCTTTACAAAACCGTTTAGTTGACCCTCCGACTCCGCAGGAAAAAGGGCATTTATTTGAAACGTTCTTTTTGAACGAATTAAAACGGCTTCGTGATTATTATGAAAAGCCTGATGAGTTTTCGGTTTGGAGGGAGGGTAAACAAGAAGTCGATATATTGGTTACTGCCCCCAAGGGGCCATTGATGGCTTTTGAATGTAAAACGTCTTCTGAAACCATATCACAGGACACATTGACGGCTTTTCGCAGGCGGTTTCCAAAGGTCCATCTTTATGTGGTTTCTCTTAAAGACACTCATCCTCGTAGATTAAAAAACGATGTGACTGTACTTCCTTGGCGCCGTGCCTTGGAGGCCTATTGTCCTTTGCATACCGAAAGTTCGATTTCAAGAAAGCATTAAGGTCAAATAATATGTCGATCTATAATCGAATCACCTGTTTGGATTGCGGGCAGCATCATAATGTTTATAAGTAAGAGATTAAGGTCAGTGGGAAGACTGGTAAAATTTGATCTTAATCAGTTGGAAGAGTGGCTTAAGAAAAACTCCGTGGCGCAGTTAAATTAATGGTCGTTTCTTATATCGAACATATGTTCCATATAAGAAACAATGCCAAATGGGGGCTTAATATTCACCTTGACAGATTCCATGTAATAAGTTACATTAATCAATGTAGAATATTACATGGATACTAAATTATGGTCGGGCTTCGTTCAAAGATATCTCAAAAAGTATTAAGCCTCTTCATGCTTCAGCAAGATGCGGAAAGGTATGTCAGCGACCTTTCCCGAAGTCTTGATCTGGACATCGGAAACCTTGTCCGTAAACTCAATCAATTGGAAAAAGAAGGCATTCTCAAGAGCCGCCTGCAGGGAAACCAGCGGTATTATTCATTGAATAAGAATTTTCCTTTGTTGAAAGAATACAAAAATATCGTGCTTAAGACAATTGGATTGGAGCAGGTATTAAAAACCGCTCTTGGAAGAATCCCCGGCATCAAAAAAGCCGTTATTTTTGGCTCTTATGCCAGCGACAAAATGGACGCGCACAGCGACATTGATCTTTTAGTTGTCGGTGCTCACGGCACTGTAGAGCTTCAAAAGGCGATAGCTCAAGTCCAGAAGTCCATACAAAGGGCTATTAATGCGGTCAGCATGTCTCTTAAAGAATACTCACGGAAAAAAGGGACGGACCCCTTCTTAAAATCAGTTGAAACTAAGAAGAATGTTAAAATTATATGATTTCTTATGAGCAGGAATTTTTTAAAAAGTTTAAGTTTGCGCCTTCACAAATCGAACGGTATGTCCAAAGCGCTGACCGTGACTACGGTATTGCCCAAAAAGACCAATACCTTGATGTCAAATTTACCTATTGTTACCAGGCTTTGATCAAGATTGGCATAGCTGTTTTGGCAAAGAAAGCCGGAGTCAAGGTTCGAAGTGTCATGGGCCATCATGTCAAGATTCTGGAAAAGCTTAGTGAAATTCTCAATGATGAGGATATTTTTACTATAGGAAATGCCATGCGCATGAAGCGTAATAAAGGCCTTTATGATCCTGGCGTTGATGTGACTAAAAAAGAAACGCATGATTATATTGTTTTTGTGGATCAGGTAATTCAAAAAGCCAAAAAAGTGATTGGTTAGTGGTCATGAATCGGATCGTTTTGCTGGCGCCAACAAAATGATCGCCGTAGCAAAGAGGCGGGGACAAACAATATGTCCGTTTATAATCGAGTGACCTGCCCGGATTGCGGACAACACCATAATGTTTATAAAAAAGAGATAAGGGCTATTGTCTGCACGCAATGTAAAAAGAAAATTGTTGTCAACCCGGCTAAAGGCAATTTCTTTATAGAGCTATATGCCGGTGGCCGCAGGATACGGGAAAAGGTCGGCTCAAGCAGAAAACTTGCTGAAACCGTCGAAGCCAAGCGCAAGCTTGAGATTGCCGAAGACAAGTTTTTAGACACCAAAAAGTTTCACAAAATCAAATTCGAAGACTTCGCCAAAGAATTCCTCAATGTTCACTCCAAGGTCAATAAAAAAAGCTGGCAGTCGGATGAATATAATCTTAACAGCCTGGGCAAATATTTCGCGGGGAAATATCTTAGCGACATCAAGGTCAGGGATATTGAAAATTATAAGGTCGAACGCCTAAAAACCCATATCGGCACAATTAAAACAAAAAACAAAACCCCAAGGACCATTGTCCCCACAACCGTCAACCGGGAGCTGGCCACCTTAAAGACCATGTTCAACAAAGCCGTTATCTGGGGCAGATTGAGGGACAATCCCGCTAAAATCGTCCAATTTTTAAGGGAACCGCCGGGCAGGGTGCGGTTTTTGGAGCAGGAAGAGATAGTCAAGCTTTTAACTAATGCTAATAAGAAGTTGCGTCCTATCCTGGTGGTGGCGCTCAACACAGGAATGAGAAGGGGAGAGATATTCGGTCTTAAATGGCACGATGCAGATTTTAAGAGAAATACTATTCATCTATATAATACTAAGAACGGCGAAAAGCGCGAAGTGGACATGAACGAGCAGGTCAAGACGGCCCTGATAAGGGTGTTCAGAAACCCTGACAGCCCATATATTTTCTGTAAAAGAGATGGTAAACCTGTGCATGATATCCGCAAAAGCTTCTGGACAGCCCTGAAAAAGTCTGGTATAAAAGATTTTCACTTTCACGACCTGCGGCATACCTTTGCCAGTCAGCTTGTTATGTCAGGGATTGATCTAAATACGGTGCGTGAATTGTTGGGCCATAAGGACATTAGAATGACGCTTCGATATAGCCATTTATCCAGGGGTCACAAAAGGCATGCGGTGGAAGTGCTTGGCAAAAAGATAGACACTTTTTGGACACTAAACGAAAAAAGCCAAAATAAAGAAAATTCTGTTTTTTCGCAACCTATTGAAAATAAAGAACTAATTAGGTCCGGGACGTAGCGCAGTTGGATTAGCGCACTTGAATGGGGTTCAAGAGGTCGTGGGTTCAAGCCCCACCGTCCCGACCATTTTTGGCCTTAAATTATGGAACAATCTCCCAAAGATCGCCGGATGTATGTGCGCATCCTGCGCAATTTCATAGTCAGTTACCATAAAAAAAACCTGCCGGCAGCGTCGCATGAGGTCTCCCAGATCAATAACGTCAGCCGGGGAGGGATCAATTTTTCCTCGGCCCGTGCTTTGGAAAAGGGGGACCTTCTGGTGCTTGATTTAAAAACGCCTTTTGTCACCGATTCCCTGCGTCTGGAAGGCGTCGTCCTGGAATGCAAAGAAAAGGTTGCCGGCCTGATTTATGAAATCCGGCTTCAATTTCAGGATGTTCCTGCCAGGGAATTGGGCGTTTTGGAAAAAATCGAGAAATACGGTACAGCCGGTTCAGAGGGATAGGTTATGGATTGTCTTAATATAGGTCTGGTCGGTTACGGCGTCGTGGGCCAGGGGGTCGTCAAGGTCCTCAAAGGCCGTAGGAAGTTTTTGCGCGAGAAATATGAAACGGACTTTTTTATCAAGACCATCTGCGACCGCACCATCCAGAAAAAAACCCCGCCGGGCCTGGACAACACATTATTGACGTCGGATTATAACGTCGTATTAAACGATCCCGACATCCATGTGGTGGTTGAACTGATCGGCGGCCTCTCGCCCGCCAGGGAAATCGTCCTGGGCGCATTAAGGGCGAAAAAGCACGTGGTCACCGCCAATAAGGCCTTGATCGCCGAGTGCGGCCTGGAGCTTTTCAAGGAAGCCGACACCAACGGCCGCAGCATCCTTTTTGAATCATCGGCAGGCGCCGGCATCCCCATCATCCGCACCATCACCGAAGGCATGGCCGGCAACAAATTCAACGGGCTCTACGGCATCATCAACGGCACCTGCAATTATATTTTGACCTCGATGTCCAGGCATAAATTGTCCTTTGCCCAGGCGCTCAAGGAGGCCCAGGAAAAAGGCTATGCGGAAAGCAATCCCACTCTGGATATCAGCGGGATGGATGCCGCCTATAAGCTCGCCATTCTGGTGTTCATCACCATGGGCAAATTCGTCAACGTCAAAGACATCTACGTCGAGGGGATCAACCATATTTCCCATGACGATATCGAATTTGCCGAAAGCCTGGATTTGAGCATATGCTTGCTCGCCATTGCCAAGAAGACCGCCAATAAACTGGATGTGCGGGTGCACCCCACCATGATCCCCAAGGACCATGGGCTTGCCACCGTCAACGGGGTGGACAATGCCATCTTTCTGGATTCCGATCCTTTGGGGGACGTTTATATCGAAGGGCACGGCGCCGGGCAGATGACCGCCGCCATGGGGGTGGTGGCTGATCTTATCAACTTAGGGATCCGTGTCGATGCGCCTGCCGTGATCTGGGCCTTTAACCCGGCCGACGAGGTTGAGAATTTGTCTTTGCGCAAGATTGAAGAAGTGGAAACCAGGTTCTACATCCGGTTTATGGTCATTGACAAGCCCGGGGTCCTGGCTTCCATAACCACGGTGCTTGGGCAGCATAATATTTCCATTGCCTCGGTCAGCCAAAAACAGGAGAACAAAGGCTCCACGGTCCCGGTTGTCATCCTCACGCACCAGGCCAATGAGTTGCAGGTCAAACAGGCCCTGGAGAAGATCACGGAGCTGGCTGTTGTCAAAGGCAAGCCCGTGGCCATCCGTATGGAGAAGTTATAATGCGCTGGGTAGGCTTGATCGATCATTACCGTGAATATTTGCCGGTCTCCGAAAAAACGCCGGTGATCACTTTATATGAGGGCAACACGCCGCTTGTCCCGGCGGAGTTTTTAAACAAGCTCACCGGGCTGCAGGTTTTTTTAAAGTACGAAGGACTGAATCCCACGGGTTCCTTTAAAGACCGCGGCATGACCATGGCGGTTTCCAAGGCCTGCGAAAAGGGCGCGGGTATCATCATGTGCGCCTCCACAGGCAACACCTCGGCCTCGGCGGCGGCTTACGCGGCCCGGGCAGGGATCAAATGCGTCGTGCTTATCCCTCACGGCAATATCGCCATGGGAAAGCTCGCCCAGGCCATGGTCCACCAGGCCCAGGTGATCGCCATCGAAGGCAATTTCGATGAAGCGCTCGAACTGGTCAAGGAAATAACGTCCCAATATCCGGTGGAATTGGTCAATTCATTAAATCCGTTTCGCATCGAAGGCCAGAAGACCGCGGCGTTTGAAATTTGCGATTTTTTAGGGGACGCGCCGGACTTTCATGCCATTCCCGTCGGCAATGCCGGCAACATCACCGCCTACTGGAAAGGCTATAAGGAATACAAGTCGGCGGGAAGATCAAGTGCCTTGCCCCGGATGCTGGGTTTTCAGGCGGCGGGGGCGGCGCCCATCGTGCTGGGCCGCGTCGTTGAGAAGCCTGAGACGATCGCCACCGCCATCCGCATCGGCAATCCGGCCAGCTGGAAGACGGCCCTCGCGGCCCGTGACGAATCCAAAGGCCTGATCGATGCCGTGACAGACGAAGAGATATTACAGGCGTACCATCAACTGGCGGCATCTGCGGGCATTTTTGTGGAACCGGCGTCTGCCGCGTCAGTGGCAGGAACGGTCAAGCTTGCGAAAGCCGGATTTTTTAAAAGCCATCAGGGCCGGCGGCTGGTGTGCACGGTCACCGGGCACGGCCTTAAAGATCCGTCCACAGCCATGAAGGGTCTGCCCCAACCCGCGCTCTTGAAAACCGGTAAAAAAGAAATTTTGAAATGCATCGGCCTATGAAGAAGTTACGGGTCCTCGTCACCTGCGGAGCGACCTGGGCCCCCATCGATCAGGTGCGCGTGATCAGTAACGTCTCCAGCGGAGAGATGGGGCATTTGATCGCCTGTGCTTTCAGGCAAAAAGGGGCGGATGTCACCATCATTGAAGGCCCGGTGACACATACGTTAAGTTGTTCCCGCCAAGGCGGGAATCCGTTTAAGATTATCAAGTACCGGTTTTTCGACGAGCTGGCCCGTATTCTTAATGAAGAATTGGCCAGGAAATATGATATCGTCGTGCACGCCGCAGCGGTCTCTGATTTCAGGGTCAGGCGTGTCTCAAAAAATAAAATTGCCTCCGGTAAGAAATTGAGGCTGGATTTACAGGCGGCTCCCAAGCTTATCAAGGCCGTCAAGCGCCTCAGCCCCGAAAGTTTTCTGGTCGGCTTTAAGTTGGAGACATCTTTAAATCTTAAGAATATTTATAGGTTAGCCGGGCCGCTGTTTATGGGATCAGGCTGTGATCTGGTTGTGGCCAATACCTTAAAGGGCGGTTATAAAGGTTACGTGCTGGATGCGGACGGCCGCGTTTTAAGCAAAGCCGCCGGCAAAGCTGAAATGGCAAAAGATTTGGTTGGGATCCTGACATCATGAAATACATTATCCTTGTCCCGGACGGTTTGGCGGACGAGCCGGTCAAAGAATTGGACGGAAAAACTCCCATGGAGGCGGCCTCAACGCCCCATATGGATTTTCTGGCCCAAAACGGCCTTTGCGCGCTGGTACAGACCATTCCCGACGGCATGTCTCCCGGCTCGGATGTCGGGAATCTGGCCTTGATGGGTTATGATCCCCGCAAGAATTTTTCCGGGCGCGCCTGCCTGGAAGCGGCCAATTTAGGGATAAAACTTAAAAAAGATGAGGTGGTGTTCCGCTGCAACCTGGTCACTGTCCAGGATGAGAAGATGGTTGATTACAGTGCCGGCCACATCTCCTCTGATGAATCAAGGAACCTTATAGAACATCTGGAACGCGCCATTGACTGGCCGGATGTGCGTTTTTATCCCGGGAAAAGTTACCGTCATTTGATGGTCGTTAAAACGCTCAATGTCCAGGCCATGTCCGCGGTCAAGACAACGCCCCCGCACGATATCATGGGCAAGCCGCTTAAGGCCTATTTGCCGGCAGGTCCGCTGAGCGATATCCTGATTAGGATCATGGAGAAATCTAAAGAGATTCTGGCGGTCCACCAGATCAATAAGATACGCGGGGAGTCCGGTGAAAATCCCGGGAATATGGTCTGGCTTTGGGGGCAGGGGGCGAAGCCCGAGCTGCCTTCGTTTAAAGACAGCTGGGGACTGACCGGTTCCGTCATTTCCGCCGTGGATTTGGTCAACGGCATAGGCCGTCTGGCAGGCCTGGATGTCATTGACGTGCCCGGGGCAAATGGTTATTATGATACGAATTACAAAGGCAAGGCTGAGTATGCGCTGGATTCCCTGAAAAAACATGACTTTGTCTATGTCCATGTGGAAGCTACCGATGAGGCCGGGCACAACGGCGATTGGAAGGCCAAAAAGGAATGCTGCGAACATTTTGATGATAAGGTCGTCGGCACCATATTGAAATATTTTAAAAAATCCCAAGAGGTCAGGGTCCTGGTTTCTCCAGACCATCCCACACCGGTGGCGGTCCGTTCCCACACAAAAGCCCCTGTGCCTTTTGTGATGTGGGGCGATGGCATCGCGGCCAATGGGGCCAAAGAATATTCGGAAAAAGCGGCGGCGCTTGGGGGGATTAAATTCAATAGCGGCCGGGAGATGGTTGGGTTTTTTTTAAAGAATTAAGGTTATATGTCGCCCCCGCCGAAGCGGGGGCCGGGGGAAGGAATTCGTAAGATGGAAAAGGACATTGTCGTTCAGAAATTCGGCGGATCGTCGGTAGCGAACATCGACCGTATCAAGAACGTGGCCCAGCGCGTGATCGCCTATAAGAACAGGCACACGGACGTTGCGGTGGTGGTCTCAGCGCTGGGGGACACGACGGATGAATTGGAGGCCCTGGCTTTTCAATTAAGCAAGACCCCGCCGGAGCGCGAAATGGACATGCTTTTGTCCACCGGCGAACAGATTTCCTGCGCGCTTCTGGCCATGGCCATCAAGGAATCCGGGCATGATGCGATCTCCTTTACCGGAAGCCAGGTGGGCATCAAGACCGACAGGACCCACACCAAGGCGCGCATCATCACCATCGACGGCAAGCGCATCAAAAAAGCTTTTAAGGACGGCAAGATCGTCATCGTCGCCGGTTATCAGGGGGTGACGACCAACGACGAGATCACCACCCTGGGCCGCGGCGGTTCGGATTTGACCGCGGTGGCCCTGGCCCAGGCCCTCAAGGCCCAGGTCTGCGAGATTTACACCGACGTCGACGGCATTTATACGGCGGACCCCCGCATCGTCAAGGAGGCCCGCAAGATCAAGCACATCACCTTTGAAGAGATGCTGGAGATGGCCTCGCTGGGCGCCCAGGTCATGCAGGCGCGCTCCATTGAAGTGGCCAAACGTTTCAATATTCCGTTGCATGTCCGTTCAAGTTTTACCAAGGAGGAAGGGACCATGATCACCAAAGAGAATGAAAAGATGGAGGAAGTGGCTGTCCGCGGGATCACCTGCAATAAAAACGAGGCCAAGATCACCATATGTTCGGTGCCGGACAAGCCGGGCATCGCCGCGAAGATATTTGAAGAAATTTCCAAGCAGGGCATCAACGTGGATACCATCGTCCAGAATGTGCCGCATGACAAGCTGTCCGACATTTCATTCACGGTCCTCAAAGGGGACCTGCATAAGGCCATCAAGGCGGCCTCCGCCATCGGCGGCAAGATCGGGGCCGGGGAAATACTGGAAGACAGGAACATCGCCCGGGTGTCTCTGGTGGGGTCAGGCATGCGTTCGCACAGCGGCATCGCGGCAAGGATGTTTGCGACCCTGGCGGACAACCAGATCAATATCGGCATGATCTCCACCTCTGAAATTTCCGTTTCCTGTATCATCAGCCAGGACGCGGCGGACAAAGCGGTGAGGTCCCTGCATAAAGCGTTCAAATTGGAACAACCTTAATCCTCGCCGGGTGGCTGAGGGAGGGGCGTCCCCGCCGCGCGCAGGCTTTTGTGAGCACGGCGGGGAAACCCGAGGCCAGGACCCGGCGCATACAAAAGGTTCTTATGTCTAAAATAGTCATATACGATACAACTTTAAGAGACGGTTCCCAGACCGAGGGGGTTTCCTATACCGTCGGTGATAAGGTCAAGATCACCCACAAGCTTGATGAATTGGGCGTCCATTATATCGAGGGCGGCTGGCCCGGCTCCAATCCCAAGGACAAGGAATTCTTTGAGACCATGAAGTCTCACAAGCTCAAAAATTCCCGTCTGGCGGCTTTCGGTTCCACCCGCCGGGCCAACATCAAGGCCAAAGACGATGCTAACCTCAACGGCTTGATAGCAAGCGATACTCCGACGGTGACGATCTTCGGCAAAAGCTGGGACCTGCATGTGACGGACGTCATCAGAACGACCCTGGATGAGAACCTGAAGATGATCCAGGAGTCGGTGGCTTTTTTGAAACAGCATCAAAGGGAAGTTTTTTATGATGCCGAACATTTCTTCGACGGCTATAAAAACAATCCCGGATATGCCTTAAAGACTGTTTTGGCAGCCCAGGCCGGGGGCGCGGATTGCATCATTCTGTGCGATACCAACGGCGGTACCCTGCCCGAAGAGGTTGCCCGGATCGTCAAAGAGGTCAAAAAGAAGGTTAAAGTAACGCTCGGCATCCACACGCACAACGACCAGGGGCTCGCCGTGGCCAATTCCCTGGCTGCTATCAACTGCGGCTGCGTGCAGGTGCAGGGCACCTTCAACGGCATGGGCGAGCGCTGCGGCAACGCGGATTTGTGCACGATCATGAGCATCCTGCACACCAAGATGAAAAAGCAGTCCATTCCGGATAATAAGATCAAATTGCTCATGGACACGTCCTATTACATCAGCGAGATCAGCAATTATACCCTGGCCAATAACCAGCCTTTTATCGGGCATTCGGCCTTTGCTCACAAAGGCGGGGTGCATATCGATGCCATGCTCAAAAATCCGCTGGCGTATGAGCACATCGAGCCTGAAGTGGTGGGCAATCACCGCCGCCTGTTGACCTCGGAATTGGCCGGTAAAATGCCCATTGTTCTCAAGGCCCAGAAAATGAATATTTCTTTGGACAAGAATTCCCCCGAAGCCAAGGAGATCATGAAGGAACTTCAGGAGAAGGAATATCAAGGCTACCAGTTCGAAGGGGCGGACGCCTCTTTTGAACTGTTCATGAAACGCCGGCTGAAACTCTACCAGCCTTTTTATCAGCTGGACGGTTTCAAGGTGTTCACGGAACGCAAGGCAGACGGGTCTGTGTCCGCCGGTGCGACCGTGAGGCTCAAGGTGCAGGGCCATGATGAAATGGCGACCATAGAAGGCCACGGCCCCGTGGAAGTGCTGGACCACGCCCTGCGCGCGGCGCTGCAGAAGGTTTATCCGGCGCTTGCGGACGTGCATCTTTCCGATTATAAGGTGCGCGTCCTGGACACCCAGGAAGGCACCGGCGCCAGGGTTCGCGTACTGATCGAGTCCCATGACCAGCACGACAGTTGGACCACCGTCGGCGTGCACGAGAACGTCATCGAAGCCAGCTGGGAAGCGCTGGTCGATAGCATCGAGTATAAATTATTGAAGGATAAAAAGTAGTTCGCAGGGTAAATTTGTTCTTTTCGCTCCGCGGTCGATTTTTTAACGCTGCCGGTCCTCGCTCACTCGGTGGCCAAACAACTCGCTTTGAAGCTCTCTGGAGCTTCAAAGCTCAGACAAGTTTGGCCAGCCCGAGCCCTGCGGCTCGGGCTTCCCTCGTTCGCTCGGCATGCGGCAGCTAAAATCGACAGCGTCGCTTAAAGAACAAATTTACCCTTTTAAATTACCTAATTCAAAAATATGGAACTATCTACAAAATATAACCCACAAGAAACAGAAAGCAAGTGGCTGAAATTTTGGAAGGACAAAAATGTCTTCCATGCCGAGCCTGCCCCGTCCAAGAAGCCTTTTACGATCGTCATCCCGCCGCCCAATGTGACCGGCATCCTGCACATGGGCCATGCGCTCAACAATACCCTGCAGGACATTCTGGTCCGTTATAAACGCATGAAGGGTTTTGAGGCCCTTTGGATGCCGGGCACCGACCATGCCGGCATCGCCACCCAGAATGTGGTGGAAAAGCAATTGGCAAAGGAGGGCAAAAGCCGCCATTCAGTAGGCAGGCAAGAGTTTCTTAAACGCCTCTGGGCCTGGAAGGAAGAAAACGGCAATACCATCATCAGCCAATTGGAGAAATTAGGCTCTTCCTGCGACTGGCCCCGCACGCGCTTCACCATGGATGATGAATACAGCGAAGCTGTCAAGGAAGTTTTCGTGCTGTTGTACAACAAGGGCTTGATCTACCGCGGCGAACGCATCATCAACTGGTGCCCGCGCTGCCAGACCGCGCTTTCCGATGAAGAAGCCGAGCACAAAGACAAAAACGGCAAGCTTTATTATATTAAATACCCTATTAGTCATCCTGAGCGAAGCGAAGGATCCCTAAAAAAACAACATATCATTGTTGCCACCACCCGTCCTGAAACCATGCTGGGCGATACGGCCGTTGCCGTGAATCCAAAAGATGAACGGTATATTAAATTCATCGACAAGACCCTGGTCTTGCCTTTGGTTGGCCGTGAGATCAAGGTCATCAGCGATGATTTTGTGGCTGCCGAATTCGGCACCGGTGCCGTCAAGGTGACGCCCGCCCATGATCCCAATGATTTTGCCATGGGCCAGCGCCATCAGTTAGAGATAGTCAATATCATGCATCCGGACGCAAGCATTAACGAAGAGGGAGGACCCTATAAAGGCCTGGACCGTTTTGAGGCCCGCAAACGTATTGTCGCGGATTTGGAGGCGCAGGGGCTTTTGGTCAAAATCGAGGACCATAAGCATGCCGTTGCCCATTGTTACCGTTGTGAAACTATTGTGGAGCCTCGCTTGTCTAAGCAATGGTTCGTGAAGATGAAACCCCTGGCCGAACCGGCGTTGGAAGCGGTGCAAAAAGGTCAAATCAAGATCCACCCGGGGCACTGGGCCAAGGTTTACGTCAACTGGATGGAAAACATCCAGGATTGGTGCATTTCCCGGCAAATATGGTGGGGCCACCGCGTTCCGGTATGGTATTGCGTTGGGGATGACCATTGCCAATTAAAATGCAAGGAGCCCATTGTCAGCAAGACAGCGCCGGAGAAATGCCCGCATTGCGGGTCTAAAAACCTCAAGCAGGACGAGGATGTGCTTGATACCTGGTTTTCATCCTGGCTCTGGCCTTTTGCCACGCTCGGGTGGCCCAAGACAAATGAGGACCTGAAATATTTTTATCCAACCGATACCTTGATGACCGCTTCGGAAATTTTGTTTTTCTGGGTGGCGCGCATGGTCATGGCGGGTTATGAATTTATGGGAAAGAAGCCTTTTTCCGATGTGCTTATCCACGGTACGGTGCGTGATGCTAAAGGACGCAAAATGTCCAAGTCCCTGGGCAATGCCATTGACCCGCTGGAAATAATAGAAGAATACGGCGCCGACGCTCTGCGTTACAGCCTGATCATCAATTCCGGGCAGGACATTTTTATTTCCAAGGAAAAATTCGAGATCGGCCGCAATTTCGCCAACAAGATCTGGAACGCCTCGCGCCTGGTGTTCATGAACTGTGGTTCAATTCTAAAAGAGTTCAGTCATTCTGAGCGAAACGAAGAATCTTTAAATATCAATCGCCTCGACCTGCCATCCCGCTGGATCATCGCCAGGTTTTACGATACTTTGCAAAACGTCAGCCGCGCCATTGAAGAGTTCCGTTATTCTGAAGCTGAAACTCTGATTCAAGATTTCTTCTGGGGCAATTACTGCGACTGGTATCTGGAATTGGTCAAAGCCAAATTCAACGATATCAATATCCAGAAAACCGCTCTATTTGTCCTGAAGAATGCCCTGAAGATCATGCATCCGTTTATTCCGTTTGTGACGGAAGAGATCTACAGCAAATTGAACACCAAAGACGAATGCCTTTCAATCGCGAATTGGCCTGAATTAAATGAACAGCTGATAGACAAAGTGGCTGCCCAGCAAATGCAGGTTATTCTTGATTCAATCACCGCCATCCGTAATATTCGCGCCCAATGGAACATTAAGCCCAATGAATCCATTAATGCCTTTGTGGTCACTCCGGGGACATGGCTCAGACTTTTACAGGAGAATTGTGCCGATATTCAACGACTCGCGCGCATTGACCAATTAAATATAGATGTCAAAGCCGTTAATTTAAAGAATACGGCAACAGCCCTGGTCGGCACTACGTATGGTGCAATTAAAGTTTTCGTTCCTTTAGAGGGTATTGTTGACCTTGAGTCTGAAAAGAAACGTATGAATGCCGACATCATGGAGAAAAAGAAATCCATTGATGGTTTAAATGCCCGTCTTAATAATCCTGATTTTGTCTCCAAAGCTCCTGTGGATGTGATTGCGAAAGAAAAAGAACGTTTGGGTTCTTTGAATAAAGAAGTTTGTGAATTGAATAGTATTTTAGCTAATCTATCATAGCGTTGGGTGGCAAGGAACGATGTTAACGAGCGGACGGCAACTGTCCAAGTCATCTATATAGGGAAACCACGTTCCGAGCCAGGCCCCGCGGCATGGATCATTTATGAAACCTGAATATATCCGCACGATAGTCCGCTTGGCTCTCGCCGAAGATTTAGGCGCAGGGGACATTACGTCCGATAACCTGGTTCCTAAAAAATCAAAGAGCAAAGCCCGCCTGATCGCCAAGGCCCCGGGCATTGTCTGCGGCTTAAAGATTGCCCGTGAAGTTTTTAAAACATTAAACCCCAAAATTGTTTTCCGCGCCCTGGTTAAAGACGGCCAAAAGGTCCGGTTGGGCCAGGTCATCGCAGAAATTTCCGGCCCCACCCGTAGTTTGCTTTCCGGGG
>JAGWKL010000031.1 GCA_028865345.1 Candidatus Omnitrophota bacterium
TTGATCAGGGCCTCGCCCATGTTGCCGCCGCCGATGATGCCGATAATTTTCTTCATATGACTACCTCGCAGGCTGATGCCGTGCGTTATTTAAAAATCGCGCTGCCGATGCGCACCATGGTGGAGCCTTCTTCAATGGCGATCTGATAATCGCCGCTCATGCCCATGGACAAAATGCCCATATCCACGCGCGGGTGCCCGGCGAAACGCGTTTTAATGCTTTCTCTTATGCCCCGCAAATCAGAAAATGTTTTTCGGATAATCCCCTGGTCTTCAGTATAAGGCGCCATGCACATCAGCCCCTTGATACGGACATGCTCAAGCTGACTTATACCTTCAATCAAAACCTGCGCCTGCACCGGGTCAGCGCCGAATTTCTGCTCTTCATGCGCCGTATTAAACTGGACCAAAATATCCACGACCCGGCCGCTTTTGGCGGCCTGCTTTTCTATTTCAAAGGCCAGTTTAAGACTATCGACCGATTGGAGCAAAGAACACACCTTAATAACGTCCCTGGCTTTGTTGGTCTGCAAATGGCCAATGATATGCGTCTTGATGTGCGGATTCTTTGCTAACAGCGACGGAAATTTATTTTCAGCTTCCTGCACGCGGTTTTCCGCAATGTGCTTGATGCCGGCGCCGATGGCCTCCTGGATCACATCCGCCCCGACCGTCTTGGTGACCCCCACAAGCGTGACTTCCCGCGCCTCGCGGCCGGCTTTGCGGCAGCTTGCCTCGATCTCAGAAAGAATTTTTTGGACATTATCTCGGACCATAGCAATCGAAAAGATTAACACAAAATAGAAATCGGGTCAAACAATGGATGCGATGACGGTATTTTCACGGCCGGCCTAGAATTTCAACGGCTTTATTGACGAGGTCCTGCAGCTTAAGGGGCTTGAGAAGGTAGGCTTTGATGCCGTGGCGCTTGAACAGCGGCTCCGTTTCATTGTAAGCGGTCAGCACAACGATGGGGATATTGACATATTCGGGGATCCTGTCCTTCTCCATAATGAAGGTATAGCCGTTCATATCCGGCATCTGAACGTCCAGAAAGATCAAATCCGCCTTTTTCTTTTTCAACGCGGAGAAAGCTTCATTGCCGTTGTGGGCAACCTGCACTTCAAATCCGGTCTCTTCCAGTTTACGCTTGCTGATTTCAACCACCACCGGCTCATCATCGATAACTAAAATGGATTTGGACATGGCATTATTTTATATCCTCAGGGTCATCTATAAAAGGAGTTTCCAAATTATATATTTCCGCCATAATAAAATCCAGCGCCTTCAAATAGCCGCCCAAAATCCTGTCGATGTCTATCTCTAAGGACTCCGGAAGGAACTTTTCCAACTCCAGGGTCCTTAAATGATACACGGCGCTGTTGACCCGGCGGCCGGGAAAGGCCCGCTGCAAATAATGCACATAAAGGGGCATCTGAAAACTTCTGACCCTCCGGGCAATGGATGCGCGCGTCAACATGAAATCGGCCCCCAAGTCCTTGGGCATCGACTCCACGCTGCCCGTCTTATAATCCAGGACCAATATTGTCCCGTCCGTCATCTCGTCCACGCGGTCGACCCTATAGCCCAGACGCACCTTCCCTGCGCCCAATTCGATCTCATCTTCAAAAGCGCGCTCGACATAAAGCAGCCGGGCGACGCCGGATTCGCAACGCTGGGCTTCCTGGTCTAAGAATCTTTCCAATCTGGTCTTTAAAACCGTTTCCATCAAAAAAGTGTCGCTCTTCTTCTGCCGGCCGAAAACGGAGGCGAACCTGGATTCATAAATCTTTTGGAAATGCTTCCTGAAGGCCTCATCCACGACCGGTTTTCGGCCCGCAAACCGGCCGAAAGCTTCCTGCAGGATCTCGTGGATAAAAACACCGATGTGGCGGCTTTCCATGTCCTCCAGCAGGTCGTCCTTGGGTCCGAGCCCCAACACATACCGGCAGTAAAAAAGGTAAGGGTTGCGCACATACGTGTTGATGCTGGTGGCGGAAAACCGGAAGTCTTTGAGAAAAGCGACCATGGCAGGCGTCTTGGGGACCACCCGCTGTTTCTTATCGACGGACACTTCGAAAGCCCCCCGGATGATCTCGACGCAGCCGGCCTTCGAGGCCCTTTGTTCCTGTTCCCAGATGAGCTCTTCCAGGAACCGGCTGCGGGTACGGTCGCTGTTATGCTGATAGATCAAATGCACATTTTCCGCCGCGGAGATCAAACGCATGAACCCGTAACGCTGGATCTCTTCTTCCAGCTCCAGACGGTCCAGATTGAGCTTGATCATCACCTCCCGCGGGATCAAAGGCTCATAGATATTCAAATTGGGTAGGAGGCCCTCATTGACATCGACTACGATCACGTTCTTGAAATTCAGGGCCCTGGTTTCAAAAAGGCCCAGGATCTGAAGCCCTCGCAAAGGCGAGCCGCTAAAGGCCACCATCTGCCCTGATAAACGCTCCTCCAATATCTTGAACAGATCACCGGGCCCGAAAATCTCACCCGCAAAAGAGCAATCTTTCAATTCATCGGCGATCGCCTGCAGGCTCGAGGCGATCTGGACATTAAAGGGATACCTGTCCATGGCGCTGTGCTTTTGCATAAAAGCGACGAAACCGTGCAACCCCCCGGCCAGCTGGGGCGCGCTTTGAATATTCTCAAAACCATTCAGGAAAACTTTATGGACCGCCCGGATGGTTCGTTTGATCCCCTCGAGACCGACGGTGCCGCCCGCCTGCGCCAAGGACGCCGCCGCGGCACCCAGAAGCTCTTCGTCACGGAGGACGTCTTCGGGGTCCAAAAAGAGCCTCCCTGAAACCTCCGTCAGCAACTCTCCCTTAAGCGCCGCTTCAATGGCCGCGACGATCGCGCGTACGGCCGACGGAGAAGGACCCAAATCCAGGCCCTCAACCAGAGGGTGCCTCAAAAGACCGAGATAATCATGGGTATAATAGCAATTTTCCCGGCGATGTTTTTGGGCGTCCATGACCTTTGCCAGAAGGGCGTAAAGGGCGCTGCGTTTCAGGCGGCAGCCCATGGATATATTGAATTCCTTGAGATCTCCCCCGACGGCGGTCAGCAGAGGGACAAGAAAATCCCCATCGGGTAAAACGATGACGGTGGATTCGTGGTCTTCGATCGTGTCTAAAATCCCTTTGACCAGGCCCGCCTGGGCATGGCTGTCGGAGGCTTCATAGATCTTCAGATCAAAGGCCGTCGGCTTGACTTGGGGGCCTTCAAGGACCGGCACACCGAAAGTCCCGGCGATGCGTGAAAGCGCGGGCCACCGGCGCTCATCACCCTGCACAAACAAGATCGCCTTGCCGCGGTCGTATATGCTTTTGATGACGACGTTTTCCGTGCGGTGCAGGTAGAAAAAATTACAGAATAAAATCTCATCAAAACCGCTTAAATCGCAGGCTCCTGCCCTTTGGGCGGCCTGGACGTATTGAAAAAAGCGAGGGCATAGGCCCTTGCGCTCAAGTTCCTCATGGAAGGCGCCCCGTAACGCGCTTAAATGCATCAATAATTGGTTGATGTCTTGCGGCACGCTGAAACCGATGGCGGCGTGCTGGCGGATGACCTGCAAGGAATCCAGCGGCACATCTTCCAGGTCCAGTTGTTCGATGAAACGCAGGATCTCCCTGGCCCACGGCAGAAATTGGGGAAATGTCTCCCTGCCGCGGCAGACCGAGGGGCACAGCTCAAGGGCCAGCTGGTAAATGGTGTAACAATGGTCCAGGTCACGTCCGGGGGACGGTGTTTGGCCGCCGTAAGCCGTAAAAGCCATCCACTCGTCGATGGTGAAAAAACGCGGCGGCACGAAGGGCTTCCTGATGCGCCCGGCCAAATCTCTTTTGATAAACAGCGATGGACGCCGGCCGCCGAAAACAACGCCCAGACGCGACAAATCGCCCTGCCTGTGGCTGTAATGGTCATGGACATAATCAACCACTCGGGGCAGAAACTTTTCCGTAAATGGGACGGTGATGATCCTACTCATGGGCGGCCTTCATTAAATCGGCAATCCAGGGGTCTCTGTCCCCCAACCGGATGCATGCCGCAAATTGCTGTCTGGCTTGTTTCTTATCCCCTGCCTTCAGGTATTGCCACCCCAAGATCAAATGGGCTTTGATATTATCGGGGTAATGTTCCAAAAGGGTCTTTGCGACCGACACGTCATTGTTCCAACGCACATTCAGAGGAAGGGTGTAGGCCACGCATAAACCTATCAGGGCCGTTTTGAATATCCCGCCGGAAAAACCCTGCCAGCGGGCCAAAAATATTGCGCATACAGCGGCAAAACCGATCGAAGGAAAATACAGGAACCGGTGCGCCATGGGATTGGCCAATGGAATGATATTGGCAACGGGAATGAGGCTGACCAAAAAGAGACCCATAAAAAAAGACGCAGGTTTGTCTGTTTTATAAAACCTGATGGTCATCGCAACCGCTGCCGCGAAAAGAAGGATTCCCGACAACAATCTTAAAAAAGGAAACGGCTCAATGGCTGGCAGATAAAGCGGCGGAAGCATGGTCACCTGGAAAGGCAGGATCATATCTATCATATAGCGAGTAAAAATCCAGGAGACGGCGGTCACTTGGCGGGCCAACGTCCCTCCCAAATATTGGATATGCGTCAGGGAGGTGTTAGGGAAGACGAAAAAGTAGATATAGAGATAAAAAACGGTTAACGCCATTAATAACATATATTCCAATATCAATCCACGCTTCTCATCGGGTGGCCAAGGGAGGGGCATCCCCTGCGCGCGCAGGCTTATTTGCCCTATTGCTTCGCGATTGAGCGGTGGTTTGCGCCAAACAAAGGAACAGGGAATATGGACAGGCCCCGATGAGCTGCTGAAATAAAAATCATAAGCCAAGAAAATAAGAGGCATGACCACCGCTGATTCCTTGGTGAACAGCGCCAGAAAATATGCCGCTAAACAGCCTGTCCAATATCTTGCTTTATGCCGGGTACGGTAATAGATAAACGACAGGAATGAAAGCAGCTGGAAAAAACAGGCCAACAGATCAGCGCGGTAACCGATCGCCGCCACGGCCTCGACCTTGGTGGGATGCAGGCCGAAAATACACGCGCCCAACAGGGCCGCCGTAGGGTTGCGGCAAACCGCAACCAGGAGGGCATAAACCAACAGGGTATTAAACAGGTGCAAGACCAGGTTGGTCAAATGATATCCGAAAGGATCCAGCTTCCAGAGGGAGTAATCAAAAAAATAGCTCAGGGAGAGGACCGGACGGTAAGACACCGATCCGGAATTGTATACCGGGCCGGGCGACCCCCCGCCTATCGTGCCGGGGGTCAAATACCTCCTTGTAAAAAGGTCGGGCCAGTGGCTCCAGGACGTATAAAACGCATTGCCTTCGAAAAGGACATGGTCATCGCCCACAAAACGGTTGAACAGCGTGCAGGAAAAGACGCTCAAGGTCAACCCAACGAGGATCAATATATGTTTAGTGCTCATCTCTTGTCTCTCTTTGCAGGCGGGTGGCCGACATGGTTTTGATAAATTCCGGGTGGAGTTGAGAAACCCAATACCTTGGCGCAAGGAGTTATGCCCGCCATACCAGTTTCATAGACGCAAATAAAGAACATGGCCTGAAACTTTATGCTTCGGGTAAAAAAACTTGACCAGATTGACATATTCCTCTATCTGCTTGTGATGTTCGTTTTCGCCGGCCGCAGACAACTTGAAATCCACCACCCAAACTTCGGATGTCCCCACGATCAGGCGGTCGATGCGCCTGCTGTCTCCATAGGCATTGACGAATTCCTTTTCACAGAAAACCGCCGTCTCAGGCGGTAAGTAAAAAAATGGGCGCACATCGTCGCGGCCTAAAAAACGCTCTATCCGCTCCAACGCCTCTTCTTGGCTCTCCCCAGGCGTGTACAAACGGCGGGCCTGTTCCCAGGCGTTTTTAAGCGTTGCCCGGAGCGTCACTTTATCCACGCGGCCCACGTGCATCAGCATGGCATGAATAAACTGTCCCTGGCGCGCTAGAAGGGCGTTACCGGCCGGCGGCGCCTCCAGAAACTCTTTCTGCAGCGAACCCCAGGGATCGCCGATAAACGGCCTGATCTTTTGATGCGGCGATGCCGGTTGATGGGTCCTGGGGGCCGCGGCCGGCGTGCCGGACGAAAAACAATCCTCCGGAATAAGAAAGCTGGCGGGATTAACGGTATTGCCCACCCGGCCGGGCACAAAAATATGAAGCTCCTCGATGGCCCGCGTCAAGGCCACGTAGACGCTGTTTAATTCCGTTAAAAATGATTTTCTATATTCCTGTTCATACCTTTCCTGCAACGGGGGGCAAAACTTCCTGTAGCTCTCCTTGATGCGCAAAAGCTCAAGGCCCTGTTCCTGCACCTGGAGCATGTACGCCTGACCGCCGTCGCCACCGCCACTGCCCGCCTTGATGTCCATTTCCAGAAAAGGCAGGACCACGACCGGGAATTCCAGCCCCTTGGCCTTATGCACGGTCAGGACCCTGACGGCATCGATTTGGGCCATGGGCACGAAACGCTCTTCCCCCTCAAGACTTTCATAAAAGGAAGAAAATGAAGACAGGTCGCAGCCTTCTTTTTCATGGGCTTTGATCAATTCCAGCAAATGCATGAAAAACCCCTGATATTGGGGAAAGTTCTTTTCACAGCCGAAGCGGTGGATGACGCCGGCCGTCAACTCATACAAGGGGCTCACCCCCGCCTGCTGAAAGAAATCTTCGAAAAAGGCCGCCGCCACCCCGGGAAAGGCCTCCCGGAACCTCTGATAAAAACGGACTTCTTTGACGCGCTTTGATTCCAGGGCGCATTCAAAAAGAAAATCGCGTAAAGCCTGGGGCCCGATGGCCGTGGCGCGGGGCATAAGTTCGCCCAGACAAAATTGCGCAAAAGCGTCATTATCGGCGGGCGCATGAAGAAAGACCAGCAGGTTCATGAGCTCGCCCACCAGCGGATTATTTTTGATATCACAGCTGCGCTGCGAAGAGGCGTCAATGCCTTCCTGCAGCAGCCACTGGGTGATCTCTTCCAGCTGGCGGTTGCCGCGGGTGAGGATTGCAATATCTTTGAGGGCAAAACGCCCGCGCAACTCCTTGATCAAAGGGATGAGCCTTCCGCGGACCTCGTCGGCACGCTCCTGCTTGACCCTTCCCTCGAGGTGCACCACGCGGACAACTCCGCCTGAGGCGTCTTTACCGGGTGACTGCCGGGCATGGGCGAAGACAGAAGCAATCTCCCGGAAATCCTGTTCGCTAAAATGAACATCGTTTCTCTTGTTTTCTTTCGAATTTTCCCCACGCCGTTCCAAAAACCCCTGCAAATTATCCAACCCGAACACCCGGTTGTTAAAGGCGATGATCTCAGGGCAGCTGCGGTAGTTTTTATCAAGGCTGGCGGTTTGAATATCATAGGATGCCAGCCGGCTTTGCAAGGCGTCGAACAATCGGGCTTCCCCTCCCCGGAAAGAATAGATCGCCTGTTTTTTATCCCCCACATAAAAAAGCGTCCCGCCATGGGCCAGGGCCTCCTCGACCATCAGGGCCATATTGCGCCACTGGGACAGGGAGGTGTCCTGAAATTCGTCTATCAGGTAGTGCTGCAGCCGGGCCGCCAGCCGCAGATACAGTTCTTCGATGGTGACCAGATCGTCCTCAAAAAGCGAGGCGGCCCTGCGGTTGAGTTCCTCCAGAAAAAGGACATCGTCCCGTTGGGACAACCGGGCGAAACAGGACGACACCTCTCCAAACAGGGCCACATACGGGTTGAACATGCTGCGGGCCTCCCAAAGGCAAAGATCATGGATCTGCCGCCTTAACCTTTGCCATAAGTCCTCCAGCTGCCCGCTTACCTCGGCGTTTTTATTGACGGGAAAATCCTCCCTGGCCCAGTAAGAACCCAGATCATCGACGTCAAAGACCCCGCTGCCGTCGGCTAACAGAGCGTTAATATGGTCCAGAAAATTTTTCTTCGTATTCAGAGGGACTATCTCCCTTAACTCTTTCACCAGGGCGATAATTTTTCTTTTACGCGAGAAAGCATCTTCGCCGGGGGGACAAACCAACAGCGGCTTTTGGTAGATATTGTATGCCTTAAACAGCTCGCTTAAGACATTCAGGAGATCTTCCCTGGGAAACCAGCCCGAGCGGTTCTCCAAAAATAAATATTGGCGCACAAAATCTTCAAAAAGCCCTCGTATCTTCACATCGTCCGCGGCCCGGTCCAAAAGCTCATCCAGGCTTAATTGCAGATATTCGCGCCAGTTGCGCTGGATCTTGAAGTGCGCCGAAAGACCTATCTTAAAGGAACAACCCGACAGCAAAATATTGATGAAACTGTCGATTGTCTGGACCTGGAAATAATGGTACTGGCGGACCACATCATTCATGAGCCTGAAGGCAAGCCATGAGGCCCTGTTTTCATCCAACCCCAGAGGCTTGAGGATGTCGCGGGCTTCCTGAGATTTTAATTGTTTAAGGGCGATACGCTTGAGAAAGTCAAGGATGCGGGATTTCATTTCCCAGGCGGCTTTATTGGTGAACGTAATAGCAAGAATGGATTGGATGGGGATGCCTGCCTGCGGCCCCGGCGGGTTTTGGGCCTCGCAGAGCGCCAAACTTAGGCTGACGTAGCGCTTTGAGAGACAATACGTTTTACCGCTGCCCGCGGAGGCTTCGACCACAAGGACTTGCGGGTCACTTCTCATCAATGGAGGTCCAGATGGAATCTTCCAGGATTTCACGGATCACGGCAATGGAGGCCTGCAGCGTCGTCTGCCCGGGCCTTAAGCCCCAATCCAATTCGCTGCTGCCGAAAGAATCCAGTTTATCAAGCAGTTCCTGTCGCTGTGCGGCCGTGATGGCCAACAGATGGCCGCGACCGCCCTTATTTTTGGCGCTCTGCAGGACCTTGGTCATCAGGACCGAGGCCTGGACGATGTTATCATCGGCCGCTTTGCGGCGCAACTCCAGGGCATACTGGTCTTTGACAAACTGTATTTCCTTGGGCCGGGTGGCCTGGCCCGCGGCATTCAGGTCATACCATTTTTCCCACAATGTTTTTTCATCGCGATTGATGGCGATCTGGCGGGACACAGACACCACCACCATGTCGGCGGTCTTTCGCATCAACATGTTGGGGGCAGTCAGATATTTGAGCAGGTAATTTTTGACGACCAAAAGGTCCGTGCTGTCCAGGGTAAGATCGTTGATGGTGGCCATGATCATTTTTCTTTTCTGATGGGCGAATAATTTCTCGGGGGTGTTCCTGCTGAGGCGGTCATCAATGTCCTTCAGGTAGCTCAGGGCGGTGATGTAGCTGCGGGCAAATTGATATTTCAGGACATCAGGATTATTTTGGGCGAACGCGCCCCCGGTGCCGGCCGCGACGGTGCCTGCGGGCATCAGCCCATAAAGGACGAGGAGCAACAACAAACATCGAAACATAATGCTATTTTAAAGCTTTCTGGATTTTTTCCAACAAAAGTTTGGTATCAACAGGCTTGTGCATATAATCGATCCCCATGAGGGCGCCGATCCTGGGGTCCAGCTCCTGGTCACGAGACGTAAGGACGATGATGGGGATATGCTTGAACTTGGCGTCGAATTTAATGTCCCTGCAGACATCATAACCGTTGAGTTCGGGCATCATCACATCAAGTACGAGAAGATCCGGAATCACGCTTTTGACCTTGGACATGCACTCCAGACCGTCATGGGCCTTGGTGACGTCGTACCCTTTTGCCGCCAGCACGCCTTCCAGCAGGGCCGTAACAGCCTTATCATCATCCACGACTAAAATTTTCCTGGGAACAGTGGTGGGTGCCATCTTCATTCCTTTCCTTTAGTCATTATTAATGGAGGCCATCATCCCTTCCAGGCCTGCAAAACGTTCCTGATAATCTTTGCGTGAAGAGCGTATGACTTCCAGGGCCTCTTCGCGGCCGAACACATGGGTGATCTCGCAAATGCGTTCGTCCGACCCCGGGATGTCTTTATAGGTCAGGAAATAATGTTTCAGGCGGTCGATAAATGAACGCGGGCAGTCCTCGATATTGTTCCACTGGCTGTACAAAGCGTCCCCGTGCATGACCGCGATGATTTTATCGTCCGCCTGGCCGCGGTCGATCATGCGGAAACCGCCGATGGGATGGGCGCGCACGATAATATCCCCGTGGGTGATGACCTTCTCACTCAAAATACATATGTCCAAAGGATCGTCATCCCCCACCACGGAATCACGGCCGGTGCGCTCACGGCAAAGCTGGGCGATGTGGGTGGCGCAATAGGTTTGGGGAATGAACCCATAAAGAGTGGGACATATGCTGGAATACTTTTGAGGACGGTCCACCTTCAAAAAGCCGCTTTTTTTGTCAATTTCATATTTGACCGTGTCCGAAGGCACGGTTTCTATGTAGGTATTGACGATATGAGGGGATTCTTCCCCTATCGGTATGCCATGCCACGGATGGCTGCGCAGCAAAAGCGCCAGGGATTGCCAAAGCTTATTCAAATCCTCATTCATAGTGGATTTTCAAAAATTAAAGGGACCCGCCCCAAACCCGAGGGCCATTAAAAGATATCTTAGCGTTATGAAGTATAACACCGCCTCCTTAAGGATTTCAAGCATTTAAAGACATTAAATTATCCTAAGAAAGAGATGGCAAGCCCTCGTATTGGCGTGTATACTTCAAGATGGAGTTATATATAACCATATCATCAGAAGGAGGGTACTATGTGTACTCGAAGAAACAAACAAGGTTTTACGCTGGTGGAAATCATGATCGTGGTGGCGATCATCGCCCTGTTGGCGGCAATCGCGATCCCCAACCTGCTGCGCGCAAGGATGTCGGCCAATGATTCGCTGGCCAAGGCGACCTTACGGGCGATGTCAACAGCCGCTGAGTCCTACGGGACAGCCAACAACGGCAATTACCCGACCTCCGTAACGGCTTTGACCGGCTCCACGCCTCCGTATCTTAACAAGGATTATTGCGGTAACTCGCCGATTGCGGGCTATTCCTATGACTGCAGCCAAATGTCCTCTACCGGTTACACCTTCACGGCCACACCGCTGGTCGTCAACAGCACAGGGTCTACCGTTGAAACCATTACCACCGGAGGCGTTTTAACTCCGTAATTTTCTCCATATCCGGCTTAAATATACCCCCCGCCACAGGCGGGGGGTTTTTTTATAAATAGCATGGTCGTATCTTTTTTATCATGCTATACTTGATTCGGAGTCATACATAAACCATATAACAAGAAGGAGGGTACTTATGCGTACTCGAATGAACAAACAAGGTTTTACGCTGGTGGAAATCATGATCGTGGTGGCGATCATCGCCCTGTTGGCGGCAATTGCGATCCCCAACCTGCTGCGTGCAAGGATGTCGGCCAATGATTCTTTGGCCAAGGCGACCTTACGGGCCATGTCCACGGCCGCGGAATCTTACGCGACAGCCAACAACGGCAATTATCCGCCCAGTGAATCTGCTTTAACCAACGCAACGCCTCCGTACCTGAATAAGGCTTATTGCGCCAATTCGCCGATTGCAGGTTTTACGTATGACTGCGCGGGCATGTCTACGGCCGGTTATACCATCGTGGCTACACCGCTGGTCGTCAACAGCACAGGATCCACGGTGGAAACCATCACCACCGGCGGCGTTTTAACTCCGTAATTATCCTAATAACGCCGATAATAAAGAAGCCTCGTACCTAACGGTACGGGGCTTCTTTATTATCGGCAAAAAAACATTTTATTTCAGTTTATACACTCTTATCCCCTCCTGCCGGAATATGAGGACATAATGGTCCGCTTGCCCGGCATCCGGGATGCACTCCCCCATCCTTTCATTCTTATCCAGCACAATATATTGGCCCTTGCGTTTATCTTCGCATAGAAAATAATCTTTCCTGTCCGTGACATACGCCACCAGGTGTTTGGTAAGGCTGACGCTGGCGCTTTGGGGGACCATTGAAATCGCTGCATCCATCGTTTTGACATAGCGGGGGTGATTTTTGATATGGGTAAAATCCCACCAGAGGAAAAAATGACTCAGAATGCAAATGCACAAAAACCAGGAGAGCAGCTCCTGGATCTTATCAGGGGATAGCTGGGCCCGAAAACACAGCCAAGGATAAGAGGACAACTTCTTAACTGCGCCGGCAGAGGCAAGGAGCAGAAAAACCGAGGAGACTAAATTGTAATGCCAGGTCGGGTAATCCAAAGGAACGGTCGACAAAAAATTGATCGCCATCTCCGGCAGGCCAAGCACCCAGATGGAAGTAAAAAAAGGCAAAATAATGCCTAAAGGCGCCAAAAGCAGATAAAAAGAGGAAAAGTTGCACCAATGGCCGAGATTGGATGTTTCCAGGCCCCAGATTAAATTCGACCAGATGGGATGGTCCGGCCTTAAAAACCGCCGTTTGATATTTACAATCAACCACGCGGGATAAGGATCCACGTTATAGATCTTCTGGAAATGATATATGATCCACATGGAGAATATTCCCCACACGACACCTATGACAAGCGGCGCTATGATCCAATGTTTTTCCTTCTTTAGATAAAACGCGTACAACCCGTACATGACGGCGATGAGCGCCATGTGTTCTTTGACGGACAGGCAAAGGAAAAGGAAAACCAGAAAGCTTTTGAAACGGCCCTTGATAAAGAAATAGAACGAAAATAAAAGAAGCGGCGTCAGGAAACAGGTCTCATGGGGCGCATTAAAATTCTGGCCCACGATGAACGGAAAGAACAAATACCCGAGCGCCAGAGGGAAAATCGATCCTTTATTAACGAAGGTCTTAAGGATAAGGTAAAAAGGCACCACCCCGAAAGCCAAAAAAAGCGTTTTAAGGACAAGCAGCGTCGCGGGATGGGGATAAACGGCATAAAAAGGAGAAAGAAGAATAAGAAAGGGTGAATTGTGCGTGACAAAGTTGGAACCGCTGATGGAATCGTGGAAAAAGCGCCCGTGAATGTTGTTCCATTGGATCTGGCTGTAGATGGCGACATCAAAGGAGCTGGCGTCCTGATAATTCAAGTGCCGTAAAACACTCAAGAAGCCGAAATAAACGACATAAAGCACCGACACAACGGCAAGGACCAACGGCAGCGGCGCCGTTTTTTGAACATTGTTCTTTATGACGGCATAAAAAATAACGGTCCCGATGAAAACGATGCTCAAACAGCCCCAAGGTTCCATGCCTTCCAGGGGAGCATAAAAATAACTGTAAGGGATCAAAAGAAGGACGATCCCCACCGGCATCAGGGATAGGCGGGCTGACCTTAGTGCCGAAGGTGACGGTTTCAGGCCGGATAAAAAAACCAGCCAGAAGAATGCGACGATGCCGAAAGGCAGAAAGAACAGGGAAACCCCGGCAGTGTATGAATTAATGATCAAGAAAAAAGAAATGATACAGCTTAAAAAAATAAGATAGAAAATATCTATCAGGGAGGCTGCGCCAAGATTTTCTTTTATATTTTGCGCTGGTGAAGGCATAATAGGTCCACGTGGCCATCGGCGAACAGGATATGGTATCCCGCGGGAAATATCCACGCCGGCTTATACCATCCCCATTTCTTCGCGGAATTCCATCCGTCTTTAATCAGGAAAACCGCGAATTTTCTTTTAAAGTAAGCCAAATCACCGGGAGTATAAATATTCAATGCCCGCACATTGCGCGGCACATGATAATAAACCAGCTCCGGGAAATTGGTCACGATCACGAAATCCTTTGGGACTTTTTGTAACAGGGGGACATAATGCTCAATGATTTTTGAGTACGCCAACTGGTTTTTTTCATATTTCAAGGCCCCCTGGGCTGAAACCACCTGAATGACACAAAAAGCAAATAATAAAAACCCGGCCGTCCTCGCCTTATTTAAACCCTGCCTGTTTTTCAGAAAATCAATGCCGCGGCCCGCGGCTGCGACGGCGGCGAACATCAAAATCCATACGATCTGGACCAGGTAACGGCTGTCGATCTTCTCCACCGAATACCATATCGACCGAAACGCGACCAACACAACGGAATTCGTCAGAAAATACACCGCCAAAATAACAGTAAAAACAAACACTCTGCGGTTGCCTTGCAGGGCCTTCCTGGAATGGGCCAGCATAACGGCCCCCGCAACCAATATCACCAGCAGGGCCAATCCCTTCATCGACGCATCGCCCCAAAACATCACGGCGATACCGCCCAAATAATCCATGATATTCTTGGCCCACCCGACATGCGAGGGCGGCGCGGCGTAAGATTGGATCCTGCCCCAAACATGCCAATTCCTATAAAAATAGGGACCGGTCACCATGGCCGTTCCTGCCAGGTAAATGAAAATCGTCTTAAAGAAATCTTTCTTCGATACAAGTTTTAAGATCACCCAGGCCGCAAAGCCTGCAGCGATACTGAAAATCAAGGTCACGCCCACAAACCTGATGAGATACGTATACCCCGCCGCAGCTCCCGCCGACAAAACTAAAAGAACCGGCGCTTTTCCCCCTTGTTCAATGACCCGAAACGCCAAGAGCAGGGCCATTAAACTGAAACACAGGCATGGTATGTCCGACCATGCCATCAAAGCGCACCGGACCGCGGCAAACATGAAGGTGCACACAAAGGCCCCCACCATGGCCCGGGAAGGGGCGGTCAATCTTTTAAAAATCGAATAAAAAAGAAAAGGCAGAAGCAAAAAACACAGGC
>JAGWKL010000050.1 GCA_028865345.1 Candidatus Omnitrophota bacterium
CTTCACGGCCCGCCGGAGGGCCGTAATCGCCAGTGGTCGCTGACCACCATGAATAATTTCCAAACCAAACGGCGTTCTCATTTGACCGGGCGAAAACTCGCTCCGGACTGGTCCACGTATTACCAGCTCGGAGCTGAGGCAGCCCGTGGCATGCCTGTGCGCATGACGTTTCCTGAGATCGGGCGTGCACTTGGCCTGAAGGTATCCACGGCACAGGCCACAGCCTATGTGGCGCTGGGGAAGCTGGTCCATCGATGCCGCCAATCAATCAAGCTTCTATGAAACCTCACATCCAACCACCTCCGGGTGCCATCACCCTAAAAGAATGGACAATTGAAGAAGCTGAACGGCGTGGCACAAAACCCCACACATGTTACATACGCCTCCATCGCGGCCGTTATCCTTATTTGCAATTACTACGCATCAACGCCCGCGTGATTTACGTCCTCAATCCTTCACAGCACCCAGCGTGAGCGACAAAATCAAATTTCCCCGCGCAGAGGCCCTGAAAGCTGCCCGCCATATCTGCCTCCAACTCGCAGACGTGACCTCGCGCCTCATCTGCGCCGGCAGCCTTCGTCGCGGCAAGGAGATGGTTGGTGATGTCGAGATCCTTTACATCCCGCTCTTCGGCGAAGCCCGCGACGGCCTCTTCGACACCAAAAAAGTCAATCGCGCCGATCAAATCCTCGATCAATTCCTAAAGGAAGGCATCCTCGCCAAGCGCCTCAATAAAAACGGCAACGAAACCTGGGGACCATCGAACAAGCTCGCCATCTATGTCCCCAACGGCGTCCCCGTCGACCTCTTTCAAGCCAGCGAAAGCAATTGGTGGAACTACCTCGTCTGCCGCACCGGCGGCAAACAAAACAATATTAACATTTGCCAGGCCGCCCAGCGCAAAGGCTGGCAATGGCATCCCACAAGCAGAGGCTTCACCAACGAACGCGGCTACCCTGTCACCGTCAAATCTGAGCGCGACGTCTTTGAATTCCTCGGCCTCTCCTATCTCGAACCCCACCAACGTCCATGAACCACGGCATCATACCATATATTGGAGGCAAACACCGCATTGCCCGGCAGCTCGTGGAAATATGCGCCGCCACCGGCGCCGAAACCTTTGTTGATGTCTTCGGAGGATCCGCCGCAGTTACCTTGGCAGCTGTGGAGAAATTTAAAAAAGTTATCTACAACGACGTTGATGGCGACCTCGTTAATCTATTCCGTGTCATATCAGATGACTCGCAGCGCCTTAAACTCTTTCGCATTATCCGCGACCTCCCTTGCTCCCGCCGCATCTTTGAAGAGGATGGAATTAAATATGTCAATGGCGGTTTCAGCTTCTCAAACTGTCAGGATCCGATTGAGCGCGCCAGGCGCACACTTTACCGGCACCTTTTCGCCTTCGGCGGTAAGACAAGGTCCGGTGGTTTTTGCGTCTCCCTCAATGACAAATTCGGGATAAAAGAAGTTCACCGCTATCGCAATACCCTCCGTAAACTCGCCATCGTGGCCCGCAACTTCCAGCGCACCATGATCGAGAACAAACATTTCCAGGACATAATCATCCGGTACGGTGGACGACGTAACGTCGTCCTTTTTTGCGATCCTCCCTATGAAGGTACAGAGGCATATTATTCCCGTTCATTTAATTTGGGCGACCATGAATTTCTGGCCCTTGCACTTGGGTCTTGTGAAGCCAAGGTCGTCTGCACCTATTATTCCACCGGCCTGATTAAATCCTTATACCCGGCAGACCTGTGGCAATGGCAGACAATCCAGTCAACTCGCAACAGCCAGTTCATTTTCGGCAATAAAGCCAACACAGATGAATGCATCATCACCAAAAAATAATATTACGGCTGGACCGGATGGGGACCTCGATCGCTTCAACTTCCTGGTGGCATTGGGGAAGAGCGACTTGCTTCTGCCCGAATGGGAGGAAAATTTTGTCGCCAGCTTCCGCCATCGCGGCAGCCTCGACAGGTTCACTCCCGGTCGTCGCAATTCCACGGACAAACTCCATCTCAAATACGCCACCTATCTCACCCAAAAATAGCTGTTTACCGCCTATGAACCTAACCCCCGCCCAATTAAAACGCTTCTGGCGCGAATGGTCTGCCACCTGCAGATCCAAGGGCTGGCTCACTGAGGTCGATAAGCAAAATTACCGTCGTCAGATCCTCCGCCAATGTGGTTTTGAATCCCTCACCCAGGTCGACCGCACAGACGGCTTCACCCGCGTCCTTAATGAGATTATTTCCATGCGCGGCACCAGCATCCAGGCCGCCCGCGAAACCGAGGATCCCACACTGAACCAGGCCCGCATCCTCCGCCATAATATCGCCGCCGAAATCATCCCTTGCCTCGAGCTTTATATCCAGGACGTTCCCGCGTACCTCCAGCAAATCATGGCTGACAAAACCCGCTGGCACAAAACCGACCGCCCATCCCGCGAAATCCGCATCGAAGACCTCGACGCCGGCCAGCTCAAGCAGCTCCAGTACACCCTGAGCGCCCGGCTGAATACCCTCCGCAACACCGCCGGCCACACCATCCACGACATGCGCAAAGCCGCCTCCCTGGACTGCCACTGCTCTCGATGCATTAAAGCCAGCGTCACCTTGCCGCCCGCCTTGGCCAACACCCCAAAGCCCGAAGAGGCTAATTCCAGCGCTCCGCTGTGTCCTTTTTAATGCCCTTTAAACGCCAGTTTAAAAGCCCTTCCGGCATGCTTAAAAGTTCTCAAACTTATTCGAAAGTGCTGGTCGCGGCCTCAAAAGTTCTCAGCTGCCGCCCACTGGTTATTTGCATGCATAAGTCCTTGATTTTCCTGCTGCTTCCCCCTCTTTCCCCTTAATTCCCATCCCAGACGCAAGTTCACTGCAACGCGATACGATGCGCTGGGTATCC
>JAGWKL010000032.1 GCA_028865345.1 Candidatus Omnitrophota bacterium
GCGGCCATTGCCTTATCATTTTCCGGGTTCCACCGGGAAGTGTCGGTTGGGACTTTACGGATAAAATCCGCCAGGACGGGGCCTATGTTCGCGGCATCTACCAGATTCAACTGGCCGCTGGCAGTGTCTGTCTTGGGGGAATAAACCACATCCGGCAAATGGCTCACTTCCTGCTTTGAAAAAGCTTTGGGAATTTTATAATTCACCGTTAATTTCTCCCCTTCATGGCCTTTGACCTCGATGAACAACGCGTGGCCGTAGTCGCGGACCATCAGGTAGGTCATGCCCGGTAAAGAAAACATATGCACAACCGCCGGAAGCCCGCCCGGCCAGCGTTTCGCGTACATTTCATGGTCCGCGGAGGCAGGGTCCTCCAAAATATTGAAAACCCGCTGCAGTTCGTTATAGATGCTTGTCGCCACCGGCGTCTCCTCACCCGTGGCTATGATGTCCCCTTCATGGCCGGCCCTCGCCGTCTTTCTCCAAATACTAAGGCCGTCCGTAATCCGGAAATTGACCAATGCGTACGCATGCATTAAGTGCAAAAGTTCATTGAAACTTGTTGCCGTGCCCGCTACTTTAATGAAATTTTCGTCCAAAGACACCCAACCGACTATTTTGCTGTTGACCCCTTCCAGAAAGGCATCCGTCATGCCCGTGACCAGACGGTCGTACCATTGTTTCAGGAAATGGTATTGGTAACTTTGAGGGTATTGGGCCGCAAGGGCCCGGGCCGTTTCTTTTATCTTATTCACGACTTCAGGAGACACTCCCTCTTGCGATGCCAAATCCCCTGCCATGGAATCAATGACGCTCTGCATCTGCGATAAGCGACGGGTGATTTCATTGCGAAAAGGCCCGATTTCCGTATCAAACTCGCCCCGGTCCGCGGCCAGGGGCTGGACCATAAGATCCTTCAATTGGCCGTCCAGGGACAAAAATTCTGAGAATGATTTTAACCGTCTCTCTCTTAACATCTGCTCTGCAGCCGTTGCTTGCTCCCCGGAAGGGCCCGTATGGGGAGCCGTCACCTCCAGGTTTACCGTCACGTCGAGTTTCCCATCAGCCGCCAACGATGCCGCGTCAACATTATGCACCGTTTCTATAACCCCCTCGGCGTTTAAACCCGGAACATTGTCCACCCTCATGGCATAATCGAACCCCCCGGAAAAATACTTCCTGGGAATCATCTCATCGTCCATGGGGCCCTGCACTTCCTTGATGTAGTTATAGACCCCCTTCTTGAAGGCCAGCAGGTAGCGCTTGTAGATCTTTTCCTTTTCCTGAGGGTCACTGACATTCACCCCCGCCACCTTGTTCTTGTCTGCATAGACCCGCGTTAACAGGCTGTTTTTGATCTTCTCCTTGTACCATGTCGCCAATATCAATGAATTATAGATCTGCCTGGCCCGTATAAAATTCTTGTCCTCGTTGACCTCTCTGGTCAGTTCAGGAAGCACGATCTGCCGGATGATTTCCGAGCCCAGTTCGCTTGTAGAGGCGGAATTTATCCGGGATGCTTTTGCCGATTGGACCCCTTCATGCTCCCTGAGCGAAAGGTAATCTTCTTCCAGCATCACCTTGAGGCTCGATTCCACCACATACGCGGTCCCTGCCGCCGCATTCTCATACACCACCGCCTTCTGCGGCACGATCCACACTTTGTTAAACGTATTGACCGGAATGTCCGTTGTCCCGTATCTCCTGGCCGCTTCTTCATAGACCCTTTTCCAAAATTTCCGGCCTACCCTGCCTTCAGGATAGATCAACGAGGCCGTGATCTGTTTGAGCATGTAATCTTCCGCCAGAAGGTCCCGCCCCATCTCCGTCAGGCTGAAGTTTTGCGGGATGATGCGGTCTTTTTCATAAGGGCTTAAGTTGACCCAAAGATCTTTCTCGGGAATGGTCAAACTGGTCAAAAAATACTTGATGAGCCTGGTGGATTCCTCTTTGAGTTCGTCCCTGCTTAATTCGCCCTCCCCTTTGTCCAGGATAAAATCAAACCTGAAGGGATTCTTCGCATAGACCTTGATCCCCTTTAACAGCGGAGGGACGAGAGGCGGGCTCAACTGCACCATCACTCCGGGAACCGGTAATTTAAAATCTTCGGCCCGGGCAGGGGGAAATCCCAAACCAGAAACAGTAAAACATACCGTCATTAACAGGCTCACCAACGATTGACAATTGAGGGGTTTTAACGGGGTTCTCATAGGTTTATCTAAATACTCCCTATCTTTAAGTATTTAAGATAAACCCATGATTTTCAAGGCCTGAAGATTGTTGGGGGGAAGCGTTTTCTGCGGCGGGACACTAAAAATAAAAATTTTAATAAGAATTAATTAAACCCGTGAAGTTCCTTGTCCCTGGGTCTTTTGATGCCCCGCAAGGCCTGGACAAATTCATCTTTATTGTCGGAATTTTCAATGGCCTGCTCTTCGCTGACCTTGCCCTCCCGGACCAATTTCAACAGGGACTGGCTGAACGATTGCATCCCCACTACCGAACCGTCTTCGATAAATTTGGGGATCTCCCAAATTTTGTTTTCCCTGATCAGCCGGCTGATGGTCGGCGTCAGCAACATGATCTCGAAGGCGGGAACGCGTCCCGCGCCGTTTTTCAAGGGCAGCAGCCGAAGCGATATGACGCCTTTAAGCAGGACGGAAAGCTGGTTGCGCACTTCCTGGTGCTGATGCACCGGGAAAAAATTAATGATCCTTTCGACGCTTTGCGCCGCGTTGACCGTATGCAGGGTGCTTAAAACCAGGACCCCGGTTTCTGCGGCGACAATGGCGCTGGACATGGTTTCAAGATCGCAAATGTTGCCTATAAAGATGACATCCGGGCTCTGGAGGGTGAAGGCGCGCAGGGCCGCCGGATAGGAGGACACGTCTATCCCCAATTCCCTCTGGTTGATGAGGGATTCTTTGTCCTTGAATGCATATTCGATCGGCTCTTCGACGGTGAGGATGTGCTTTCTGGAGTTGCGGTTGATGTGCTCGATCATGCTGGCGATGGTCGTGGACTTGCCGCTGCCCATGCTCCCGGTCAAAAGCACCAATCCTCTTTTTTCCATGGCCAGCGTCTTTAAGATGCCGGCGGGCAGGTTCAACTCCTCGAACGAGTGCACCGTACTGTTGACCCTCCTGATGACCATGGAAGGCCCGTCTTTTTGCATAAAGACGCTGACGCGAAACCGTATGCCCGTTTCCTCGAGGGAAAAAGCGAAACCTATGTCCCAATGGTTCTTTAAATCCTCCCTTTGCTTCGGGGTGGTCAACTCCTCGACGGATTTGGTCACTTCATCAAGGGTCAATAGACGGCTGTCCAGGGAAACAATACTGCCGTCGATCTTAAAGCGGGCGGGAGACCCCGTCCCGTAAAACAAGTCCGAGGCCTTGCGCTGCGCCATTTCTCTCAGGAGCTCTTTGATCGCCATTGCTTCATTATATCTTACCATTCCATCTTGCGAACAAATTTCAGTTCTATTTTCCCAAGAGATTACCGATGGTATTGGTTATGGCATTGAACCCTTTTCCGGCGCCTTTATCAAAACTTCCCTCCAGAGTCCTGACGCCGTTTTTCAAATCGGCGATTGAGCTTGAAACGCTCTTGACGGTATCAACCGTGATGGCGCCAAGAATGATGCGGGTCATCTCAACAGGGGTCAAACCGGCCCCGTTTTTTCCCAAATCAGTCAGATGGATATCCGGCAACGGCAGGGTCAATTCCCTGCCGCCCAGGCCCGTAGGACTGACGTGGACTTTTGCCTTGGTCACCCAAAAATCATCGATTTCGATATTAGGGGCGGGTTTGGAACCTGGATGGACCGGCGCCTGGGCCGATGCCGAAGGGTTCCGGGAGGCGGCATTTACGTTACTCAGTATCCTGCCTAAATTATTGCCGAGCAGTCCGCCTTCAAAGGTAATTTGAGGAGATACAAGCCGGATCGAATGAATAATGACTTTTTTCGATAAAAGGGACCAGGGATCCACTTTAACCGAGACCGTTCCCACACTGATGGCATAAAGGGTATTGTAGCCCGGCGGATTGCCCACCACGAGACCCTTGACTTGTAAAGAACCGGCCAACGGCGACACGCTCACTGCATCGACGGTGACCGGGACCTTGGTCATTGGGGGGCCGATATTTTCGATGCCGACCTTGACGATCGGTCCCAGATAGGCCGCCGCCACGACCACGACGGCAATGATGAAGACCAGCAACACAACAGCGATGATCAAAAGGATTTTTTTCATAACGTGGCGGATATTACGGGGCCCCTTGACTTTGGGGGAGCCTTGTTTGGATGTTAAATTCGGGGCAATTTACCTGCTCTTTTCAACGCAGGGCTTGAGCTGAAGATCTATTTTACAAATATGGTCAACCAGCCAACCTTGGAGAAAGAGATGAAGCTCTCTCAAGGGGCGCTCGTTATCGCCGTCCTTACTTATTGTATTTTGAAAAATACCAAACTCTTTGATGAATTCCTGATGGGCAATTGTGTTTTTCTCCGCTACCGGACAGACATATCTATGCATGCAGGTTTCTTCCTGGCCAAAGTGCCCTTTGATATAATTTCCCAAAAACTGCAAAGCGCCATCCACCGTCTGTTTAGAGACCACTCCACAATTGATGCGCTCTTCGAGATCATTGGAAAACCGGAATAAATTCTGATGCTGCTTATCAAGTTTAACGATACCTGTTGAATAAGCGTCCTGCCATTCAATCATTTTCCCCTCCCGCTGTTAAGCGGCCCTTGGCACTTCCCCATTTTACTGGCATCTTTTCATTTTCGCATCTGCACATGCGATTTAATCATAAAAAATATAATCCATTCAAGAGGAATGAATTACGATTTTTTATAAAATTGGTGGAGGTGCCGGGGCACGAAACCTATTCATTTCTGAATAGCGTGGACTATTTCTTCACCCTTAATTTTGGCAATTAAGGAGCCTGGCGTATTATAGGAAACGTTCATTTGCCGTTGGTTCAGTTTTCTAATTTTCGCAACAAGGGCTTCTTTTTTCATTAGCATTTCAGGCGTATATTTTCCGGCTCTATGAGTTACTGCTTTATATTCGCCCGTAATTAATTCGGCCTGTTGCCTCTTGATAATTAGATACCGCTTGATTTCATTGAGAAAACTAATTGCGTGATCTTGCCGTACTGACCAAGCATATGAATCATTATGATGCGCTTGGCGTTTCTTTTTGGAAACAATGCCTCCACCGGCTTTGGATTTAATCCATTGCAGGAGAGTTAGGCTATTATTGGCGACGGTGACATTGGGCGTATGGGTTTCATTTCTATGATGCCTCCACAGTCCAATGGTTCCTTCACCGTCAACAATACCGGCAATATAAGCCTTCTCAACTTCATCCAACGACAGGGTCCCCTATCCCCTCATTTCTGAGGAAGTCTCTGCAGGGCTTGCACCCCTCAAGATTACCCTTCCCAATAAACTAATATGGAATTAAGGGCTTCCTTGATGTAAGCCAGGTTTATCATTCTGAATTACTTCAGAAGTCGACTCTTTTGAATCGAACCCGGGTCCTTGAGTCTCGTGATATAAGCGTCTACATGTGTAGTTTGTCTTTTTGGTCTCGTCCCTCACCCTCCGGCAAACAGGATGGTTTTGGGACCAAGCCCCCTAAAATCTCGTCTCGCCGTCGAAGGCATCCGGCGAAACCAGCCTGCTGTCGTCCGTTTAGCCTGTTAGCAGGCGTTACAGATAAACGGGCTTAACTACGGTGTAGTTAAGGCTTAAACAGCCATTCCCATGGCCATCGGAGCCGGCTCCGGCATAGCTGGAGCGGCCAATGACTTCTGGAAATCGCTGAAACGTAACGTGTCGTTAGCGTTTAATTTGTGCTCGGATGTTTTACGAGGCCAACCAAGCTTCCTCGACACGCAACCTATACCCGATTGAAACAAGTCGAAACCAATCACCCCCATATCAAAGAACTGATTTATTATACCGCAGGACAGGCCAGGAAGCAAATTTTCAATGGATGGCGGCGGGCGGCTCGGGCTTGGTGTTGCCGAGCGCTCCTGGATGTCGATCCGGGCCAGGCCCCGCCGGCGTTTACCTGCGCTTAACAGAGCGGTCAATTTCTCTTTTGATTTCCCGCTTCTTAATGTCCTCCCGCTTGTCATACAATTTCTTGCCCTGCGCCAGGGCGATCTCCACCTTGGCCCAGCCCTTCTTGTTGAAATAGATCTTGGTAGGAACGAGCGTCAAACTGTGTCCGGCCAGGCGGCCATTGATTCGTTCCAGTTCCTTGGCATGCACCAAGAGTTTACGCGGACGGTCAGGCGCTTCGTTCAAATAAGAGGCTTGCTCATAAGGATTGATGTGCAGATTATGGAGATAGAGTTCGCCTTTGTCAATATGGGCAAAGGCATCGGTGAAGCTCGCTCCGCCGCTGCGCAGGCTCTTGACCTCCCCGCCGTTTAATGCAATACCGCATTCCCATTTATCGAGGAGATGGTAGTTGTGGAAGGCCTTTTTATTCGTGGCAATGACAGACATATCAATGCACCCATTTTCCGTACAGCCCCAAAAAGACAGGTATGCTTATTATACTCAAAAGATGGGTCACAAAAATACCCCTGTTGATAAAATCCTGATTTTTGGTCTCATGATGGCGCGCAATAATTGAGATCGTGATGGAACTGGGCATGCAGGACTGGATCATGGCCACCAGGCTCACCAAGGGATTTAATCTGACCGTTGATAGAACGATCAACGCTATCATGGGCAGTACGACCAATTTGATCAGGGCTGCCGGGGCCACATGGACCCAGTTCATTTTGGCGAGACCCGAAAGACTTAAATTCCCACCGATGACGATCATCGCAATGGGCAGGGCCGCATCACCGAATATCTTGACCGGTTTTAAGACCTCCCCCGGGATCACCCCGCCCCCCAGCGTCAGGACAATGATCATGGCGGCGAACATGGCCAGCAAGGGCGGATTAATGAGCCTTGTCAGATCCATCCGTCCTGATTCATCCTTGGTCACGAGCCAAATCCCCAGTGACCACAAACACAGGTCAAAGCCGATGATGGAAAGGATCACTGCCGTGTATACTTGCGTGCCCCAAGCCCCTAAAGGCAGGGACAATGCTATCAACAAAGGGATATACCCGCCGTTATGCAAGGAAGAAACCGCTAAAAACCCGTCCTTAAGCGGGCCGCGGTGCCTGAAGGTGACCAGGGAAGAAATCAGCAAACCTGTCAGGGCCAAACTGATATTGATCAGCGGAAACTGCCACCAAAAAGACATGTGGACAGGATCAAAATGGGCGATGATCTGATAAAAAATAAACAAAGGGAAAAGAACATTAACGCTTAAGAAGGACAGCAGCCTAAGCCCGGACTCCTGGACAATGCCGCTTTTGACCAGATAGAAGCCCATGGCGCCCATGGCAAAGATCTGGGCCACGGCTACCGCGGATGTTTGAAAGGTTATAGGAAACAATATTCACTGATCCTTGCTTGGTAAAAGGTTGATTTAGGTCGTTCCGATTATATCAGTTGGGTCTTCGTTGACAAACAAATTTCATGCAGCTATACTGATGAGCCTGAAGCAGAGGTAAAAATTGCCGGGGTGGCGGAATTGGTATACGCGTACGTCTCAGAAGCGTATGGCGAAAGCCTTGAGAGTTCAAATCTCTCCTCCGGCACCATTAATTTTATAGAATAGGGAGCCTTATGAGTGATGATGTCAATGTAAAAAAGAACGCGGCCATGGAAGAGATCGAGCTCAAGGAATGGCTGGCCTCCCTTGATTATGTCTTAACAAGCGGAACGCCTGACCGGGTACAATTCCTTCTGCAGCAGCTGCAAATCCGGGCCCAGGAATCCGGCGTCACCCTTCCCTTCACTTATAACACTCCTTATATAAACACCATCCCCAAAGGCAAACAACCGCCGTTTCCCGGCAACCGCGATTTGGAACGCCGCATCAAGTCCATTGTCCGCTGGAATGCCATGGCCATGGTGGTGCGCGCCAATAAAATGGCCGATGGTATCGGCGGGCACATTTCCACCTATGCCTCTTCCGCCACTCTTTATGAAATCGGCTTTAACCACTTTTTCCGGGCCGCTTCGGAGTCCCAAAGCGGAGATTTGGTTTATTTTCAAGGCCATGCTTCACCGGGAATGTACGCCCGCGCCTTTGTGGAAGGCCGCCTGTCGGAAACCAACTTGAATAATTTCCGGCGGGAGCTTGCACCCGGCGGCGGCCTGTCCTCCTATCCTCATCCCTGGCTGATGCCGAATTTCTGGCAATTCCCCACGGTTTCCATGGGATTGGCGCCTCTGCAGGGCATTTACCAGGCCCGCTTCAGCCGCTATCTGGAAGACCGGGGCTTGAAGCCTAAAGATGACGGCAAGGTCTGGGTTTTCATGGGCGACGGGGAATGCGATGAACCGGAATCCTTGGGCGCCCTGACCATGGCCTCCAGGGAAAAACTGGATAATTTGATTTTTATCATCAATTGCAACCTGCAGCGCCTGGACGGGCCCGTGCGCGGCAACGGCAAGATCATCCAGGAATTGGAAGCCCTTTTCCGCGGGGCCGGCTGGAACGTGATCAAGGTCATCTGGGGCGGTGATTGGGACCCGCTGTTAGAAAAAGACACTGAAGGCCTGCTGGCCCGCCGCATGGGAGAAGTAGTGGACGGCGAATACCAGAAATATTCTGTTTCATCGGGCGGCTATATCCGCGAAAAATTCTTCGGCAAGGACCCGCGCCTGATGGAAATGGCGGCCCACTTGTCGGATGAGCAGATCAGCGCCATGAGGCGCGGCGGCCATGACCCCGAAAAAGTCTATGCCGCCTATAAAGCCGCGGTTGAATACAAAGGCGCACCTACGGTGATTTTGGCCCATACCATCAAAGGTTACGGCCTGGGAGAATCCGGCGAAGGCAAAAACATCACCCATCAGCAAAAGAAGCTCAACGAACAGGAACTTAAAGAATTCCGCTCCCGGTTCAACATTCCCATTTCAGACGATGTAGTGGCCAAGGCGCCGTTTTATAAACCGGCGGAAGATTCCCCTGAAATGAAATATTTACGGGAGCGCCGCCAGGCCCTGGGCGGGTATTTGCCCGCGCGCCGTCCCAAATCCACGGCGCTTAAAACCCCCCCCGAAGAACTCTTTGAAGAATTTTACAAAGGCACCGAAGGCCGTGCCGTATCCACCACCATGGCCTACGTGCGCGTGCTCTCCAAGCTGCTGCGCGATGATACAATCGGTAAATTCATCGTCCCCATTATCCCTGACGAAGCCCGCACCTTTGGTATGGAAGGGCTCTTCCGCCAATGCGGCATTTACTCCCACGTCGGCCAGCTTTACGAACCCGTGGATGCCGACAGCCTGATGTATTATAAGGAAGCCAAGGATGGGCAAATCCTGGAAGAAGGCATCAATGAGGCCGGCGCCGTCTCTTCTTTTATCGCCGCCGGGACCGCCTATGCCACACACAACATCAATATCATCCCCTTCTACACCTATTATTCGATGTTCGGGCCGCAGCGCGTCGGCGACCTGGTGTGGGCCGCGGGCGATTTGCGCTGCCGGGGATTCCTGGTGGGCGGCACCTCCGGCCGCACGACACTTAACGGCGAAGGCCTGCAGCACCAGGACGGGCATACGCACCTGTTGACCTCGACGGTGCCGAATTTGATCTCCTATGACCCTGCCTTTGCCTATGAGATCGCGGTCATTATCCGCCACGGCATCGAGCGCATGTACGAAAAACAGGACAGTGTCTTTTATTATATTTCGGTCGGCAACGAAAATTACAGCATGCCCCCCATGCCCCAAGGCATCAAGGACGGCATTATCAAAGGGTTGTACCGTTTTAATAAATCGGCCAAGGCTTCCGATTTAAAAGCGCATTTGTTCGGTTCCGGCGCCATCATGAACCAGGTCCTGGAGGCCCAAAAAGTCCTGGAAACAAAATACAATGTGTCGGCGGACGTGTGGTCCGCCACCAGTTACAATGAATTGCGCCGTGAAGCCCTGCACGCGGAGCGCGAAAATTTATTGAACGCCAAAAAAATGCGCGTGCCTTACGTCACCCAAATTCTTAAAGATGAAAAAGGCGTCTTCGTGTCCGCTTCCGATTATATGAAGACCCTGGGCGATTCGATCCGCCAATGGGTGCCGGGACCTTATACCGTGCTTGGCACCGACGGGTTCGGCCGGTCGGAAAGCCGTGAGGGCCTGCGCGATTTCTTTGAGGTGGACGCCAAACATATTGTCTGGGCGGCGCTTACAAGCTTGCATGAACAAAAACAGATCAGTGATGAAATATTATCCAAGGCGAAAGCGGAATTGAAGATCAACCCCGGCAAGCCGAATCCCATGATCTCGTAACAGTCTCTGGAAAGAATTCTTATGGCTGATTTCAAACTTCCCGAACTGGGTGAAAATATCACCCAGGGCACAGTCACCAAAATTTTGGTCAAAAGCGGTGAGACGGTCAAGAAGGGGCAGAACGTCCTGGAACTGGAGACCGACAAGGCCGTCCTGGAAGTGCCTTGCAGCATCGAAGGCGTTGTGGGCGAGATCCTGGTCCAAAACGGCGCGGTGGTTAAAGTCGGCCAGGCGATCTTTACTGTGAATGGTTCTTCCCCGGCTGCCGCTCCTTCTGCTTTTGCGCAACAAAAAGCATCCCCGGCCAAACCTGAAACTAAAACACCCCCGCCGCCGCAAGCGGCGAAATCACCATCCGCCGCCCCGGTTTCCGGAGGTGTTTTTGAGATGACCCTGCCTGCCTTAGGTGAGAACATCGAAAAAGGCACGGTCACCAAGATTTATGTGAAGGCGGGAGACCGTCTTGATAAAGGGAAAAATATCCTGGAAGTTGAGACTGATAAGGCGGTCCTGGACGTCCCTTCCATTATTGAAGGGGTGGTCAAGGAGGTCCTTATCCAGAGCGGCACAGTCATCAAGGTCGGCCAGCCGATTTTTAAAATCGAAGGTGCGGTTTCTGCCCCCGCGCAGGCCCAAGGCCTGCCGACCGGGGAACAAAGCCCGGTCTCTGTTCCTAAGCAGGTTTCTGTCCCCTCGAGCTCTGGGGTCGAGGGCAACCCGCCGTCTTCCCCGAGTTCCGCCATACCGCCCGTGCGTAAGGACGTCCCCGCTGCCCCGTCGGTACGTTTATTGGCGCGCGAATTGGGGATCGACATCGGCCAAGTGCAGGGCTCAGGCCCGGGCGGACGCATCTCAGCCGCCGACGTGAAAGCTTATTGCAAGATGCTCAACACCTCCCGCCCCGCTGGCGGCGGCGTTGGCATTGCCCCTCAAGCCTTGCCTGATCTTTCCAAATGGGGCCCTGTGCAGCGCTCCGCCATGAGCAATGTCCGCAAGAAAACTGCGGAGCATTTGTCCATGGCCTGGAACACAATCCCCCACGTGACCCAATTCGACAAGGTTGATATCACCGAACTGGAAAAACTGCGCAAAAGCATTTCCGGCACCAACAAAAAGATTTCTGTGACCCCGTTCATCATTAAAGTCGTGGCTGAGGCCTTAAAGAAGTTCCCGCAATTCAACTCCAGCGTCGATATGGCCACGCGGGAAATAGTTCTCAAGGATTACGTCAATATAGGCGTCGCTGTTGATACGGACCGCGGGCTTTTGGTCCCTGTTTTAAAGAACGTGGACAAAATGTCCATCCTCCAGATCTCGGATGAGCTGGCCGCTATGGCGGAGAGGGCCCGCCTGCGCAAGACCACCATCGAAGAGATGCAAGGCGGGTGCTTTACGATCTCCAATTTAGGCGGCATCGGCGGGACCTATTTTACGCCCATTATTAATTGGCCGGAAGTCGCCATCTTGGGGGTATCGCGCGGGGCCATGGAGCAGGTCTATGTGGACGGGCAATTTGTGCCCAGGCTGATGCTTCCTTTGTCCTTGTCCTATGACCATCGCATCATCGATGGTGCGGACGGGGCCCGTTTTATCCGCTGGGTAGTTGAGGCCATCCAACAACCTTTTCTGCTGGAATTGAAACCATGAGTGCTTTCGTCCAACTGGTGGTGATCGGTGCCGGCCCCGGCGGCTATGCTGCGGCTTTTCTGGCCGCTGACCTCGGGCTTTCCGTCGCTATTGTCGAAAAGGAAACCAATCCCGGCGGTGTTTGCCTTTACCGCGGATGCATCCCCTCGAAAGCTTTTCTGCATGCGGCCAAGATCATCAGCGAAGCCAATCACGCCAGGGCCTTCGGCATCGAATACAACGAGCCCCGCATTGATATCGCCAAACTGCGCGACTGGAAGAAAAGTGTCGTGACCAAGCTGACCGGCGGCTTGGGTTCCCTGGCCCGCGCCCGTAAGATCAAATATATCCAAGGCGAGGCCTCCTTCCTTAATTCCAACACCCTTAAGGTCAAAAAAAGCGACGGCACCAACGAAGAGCTGGCATTTCAGAAAGCTATTTTAGCGACGGGCTCAAGGCCCGCGGTGATCCCCAACCTGCCACAATCTCCGGATATTTGGGATTCCACGGCCGCGTTGAATATGGAGGTCATTCCGGAAAATCTATTGATCGTGGGAGGCGGTTACATCGGCATGGAATTGGGCACGGTCTATCGTGAATTGGGCTCCAAGGTCTCGGTTGTGGAAATGACGCCCGGCCTTCTGCCCGGCGCGGACCGTGACCTGGCTGATGTGCTTTCCAGGCGCGTGAAGAATTTGTTTGCCAAAATCATGCTTGAGACCAAGGTCGTTAAAATGGAGGCCGTCTCCAACGGCATTGCCGTGACCTTTGCCGGCAAGGATGGGAAAGAATTCAAAGAGAATTACAATAAGGTCCTGGTGTCCATCGGCCGCAAACCGAACTCAGAGAATCTGGGACTGGAGAATACCAAGGTCAAGGTGACACCCCGCGGCTTTGTCGAAGTCAATGACCAGCGCCGGACCACCGACCCGAATATTTATGCCATCGGCGACATTGCCGGAGACCCGATGCTGGCCCACAAAGCCACCCATGAAGGCCGTGTGGCTGCCGAAGCCATCGCCGGCCATAAGGTGGCTTTCGGCCCCCAGGCCATTCCTGCGGTTGTCTTTACTGATCCGGAAATCGCCTGGTGCGGCTTGACTGAGCTTGACGCCGCCAAGGCCGGACGCGAGATCACAGTGGCTAAATTCCCCTGGGGCGCTTCGGGACGCGCACTCACCCTGGACCGCCAGGACGGCCTGACCAAGCTTGTCATCGATCCGAAAACCCAGCGCGTCTTGGGGGTCGGCATCGTCGGGGTCAATGCCGGCGAGATGATCGCCGAGGGGGTGCTCGCCATTGAAATGGGCGCCCTGGCCAAAGACCTGGAGCTGACCATCCATCCGCATCCCACCCTGTCGGAAACCAACATGGGCGCGGCCGAAATCTTCTTCGGCAACAGCACGGACATCTTCAAACCTAAGAAATCTTGATAGCGGGATAGATTTATTCTTCTTGATCCACTCGCATTAGCTGAACTAATGCTGAGCAAAAAACAGGGAATCTTTTTTGCCGCCTTCGGCGGCCGCTGCCGATCCTCGCTCACTCGGTGGCCAAACAACTCGCTTTGAAGTTCTCTTGGGACTTCAAAGCTCGAACAAGTTTGGCCATTCCGCGGCCAAAAGCCTCGGGCTTCCCTCGTTCGCTCGGCATGCGGCAGCTAAAAATCGAAGTGTCGCTCGAAGAACAAATTTATCCCTTATATGCTGGTTATCAAGATTTCTTAGGTTTGAAGATGTC
>JAGWKL010000033.1 GCA_028865345.1 Candidatus Omnitrophota bacterium
CTTGATGCCGGCGCCGGAACCAATGGCCTGGTAGTTGAACTGGATGTTCGGATCAATGGTGGAATACACTTCAAACCATTTTGTGATGGCAGGATAAATGAAGGTCGAACCTGCCCCGGTGATCTGGATTTGGCCGGCCCAGGCCGAAGCGCTCACGGCCATCGCGGCGATAAAGGCTAACAATTTTTTCATATAACAATCCTTTCTTCTTTAGAATTTGAAATTCAAATCGATTTGGAAGATATCTTCCGGTGCATTTTTGCTCAAGTTCGTTATGGCAGCGATCGGTTTATACACATTGGTATGGTAATACAGCATATCAAACCATACATTTTTGGCCAAGCCGATATCGATTTCGTTCTGCCAACCCCTGGTATCCGTATCGCCGGAATAGAAATCATCCGACGGAAGGGCATCAGGCTCTGAATCAGCCTCAAGGACCTTATAGAAGGAAGAAAGTTTCCAGGTCCCCCAGCCGTTGATCGAAGAATTGCCCATATACCAGCCGGCATCCCATGAGGCGCCTTGCTTGGATACATCCATGTTCTGGTTATATTCCCCGAATATACCGATTTGGGGAATATAGATAGGATTGGGCAGCATGTCACCGAACGGATCGTTCATGCCGAGATTAATGGAGCCGCCGGCTAAACTATAACCATAAGCATATAAACCGCCGCTGGTCAGGGTATTGCCCACTGATCCCGCACCGTTATCAAGCGTCACATGGCCGGGATTGACGAAGAAATGCCCTTGTGCGACCGCCTGATAGAACACCTTGTCGGTCAAATCGCCTTTGACACCTTCCTGTGTCACAAAAACATAAGGATCTGTTCTTTGAGAAGAGCTTGGCCCGGAATCTTTAAGAACAAAAAATGCATCCGTTGAAAAAGCGGTGACCATCCCATTGAGTTTCTTCTCTAATTCGATAGCCCCGCCTTCAGGAGTGATGTCCGGATCCCAAAGCAGGCTGGCCGGTTCCCAAATCGGATTGGCCATTTTACCGCCCATCAATGTAACCATCTTATTAGGCGTATAAGTGACATAGGCCTTATCAAGGGCAATGTAAGGTTTGGAAAATGACCCGGAGCCGGCAGATCCGTTGCCGCCGAAGGTCCAGTTATTGGAACGGCTGTTATTCAAGGAGCCATTGTCGCTTCCGCCCTCTGTGGCCAAGGTCACGTCTAATTTGACCTTGTCATTGATCTGGTCTTCCAGATTCAAGCGGGCGCGCAGACGGCCTCTGTTTCTGGCGTCATTACCCGTACCGCCGGTCGGTTTCTTGGTGCGCTGAATTTGGTCACGCAAACGGAAATCCCCGCCTATTTTAAGATTATCCAGCCAACCCGGAAGTTGTTTTTTAACAATTGCTTCCGTGGATGATTGTTCCTTGGTTGAAATTTCGTCTTTAAGTTGGGAAGCATCTTCAGAGGTCAAAATACCCTTGTCCTCCAACTTTTGGATCAGCGCATCCACTGAGCTATCGGCAAAGCTCAGTCCCTGCCAACTGAAAAGCATTACCGTGGCTACAGTTAGAACTATTTTCTTCATGACTCCTCCTGTTTGTATTGTTTCCGATTGTATGTAAATGCCGCTTTAAGGTACGCCACGGCGAATTAAGAAATTCTAAGAATAGATTGACTATACAATCCAATTGTTAAGCTAATATTAACGACAGATTAAGTGTTAGGGGACGATTAAAACCGAATTTGACTGAAAAAAAGATCAAAGATGAAGATAAAAATAGCTGGGGTCATAATTTTATCCTCCGATGACCCAGAATAGGCCTCTTATATTAGAGAAAGATAAAGCAGGGGTAAAGTTTCAGGAAACACAAAACTTCAGGATGGTATGGCGGGTCAGGATGCCGCAGGGTATTTGATAGTCATCTACAATGGGAATGCAGCCGAATTTAAAACGCACCATGGCTTCAATGGCTGAATAGAGGGTGTCATCCGGCTTTAAAGTAAACGGATTGGAAGCCATGACCTTGGAAAGCAGAAACCGGTTCAAAGCTTCCTTATCATAGTACCAACTGCCGTCTTCCAGGCGCCGGGGGGAATGGATTTGATACAGATCGCGCTGGGAAATGAGGCCGACCAGGCAGCCGGCATCGTTAACAACGGGCAAATGCCTCACATCATATAAGGCGATTTTCTCCTGGACCAGGGCAAAGTTATCGGTCTCCTTGACCGTAATGACAGGCGATGCCATGACCTGGCTGATCTTCGTTTCCAGGAAAAATTTCTTGATATCCGATTTTTTGGCAGCCACATTTAAATTATATGTTATGATACCTTTTTATGTCAAACCAAATAAGCCTGATATATTGGACCTCGCTGACCGGCATCATCAGCTGTCTGATCACCGGCGTAGGGGCCGTTCCCGTCCATTTCGTCAAGAACAATTCCAGATGGATGCGCGCCTTTTCATCGGCCTTTGCCTCAGGCATGATGATCTCCGCCGCGGTGTTTTCCCTGGCCCAGGAAGGCATTGCGCTCAAAACCAAAAATCCCTGGGCGCCTTATGAAGTCATCGCAGGGCTCTTGCTGGGGGCGGCCTTTTTTTGGTGGACCTCACGGCTCGTTGAGGGCCGGGATTGGAAAAACCACAATCTTGCCCGGGGGATCTCGCAAAAAGGCATACTGATCTTTATCGCGATGTTCATCCACTCCATCCCCGAAGGCATCGCCATCGGGGTCGGTTTTGCCACGGGCAATTTCCATTTCGGGCTGGTTATGGCCATTGCCATTGCCGTGCACAATATTCCCGAAGGTATTGCCGTTTCGCTTCCCTTGAAAAAGGACGGGGCCTCCACAGTCAAGTGCGCCTGGGCTTCCATTTTAACCAGCCTGCCCCAGCCGCTTTTGGCCGCGCCGTCGGCGTTGCTGGGCTGGTTTTTTGAACCGTTTCTGGGGATCGGTTTGGGTTTTGCGGGAGGCTCGATGATCTATCTGGTAATGGCGGAAATGGTGCCCGGGGCTGTTGAAGAAGGCGGGAAAACCCTGGCGGCATGGGGCATCATGCTGGGCTTGTGCACCATGCTCTTGTTGACCAACCTGATCGACCTTCTGCCCAATCTGCTGCCGACGCCGTAAAAATCAAAAGGGGACACTTTAGAGTGTCCCCTTTTGATCGCGGCCCCTTCCTTGAAATTAAGGAGTCGTTGCCGTTGCCGGCGCATTCTCAATTTTCAAAATTTTCACTTTAAACGTCAGATCTTTGCCGGCCAGAGGATGGTTGAAATTCAACGTCATTTGATCCCCCTTGACTGCGGAAATGACCGCCGGGAACTTGGAACCGTCGGGAGCAGTGGCCTGCAAGATCATGCCCACCTTGGGCGTCAAACCCTTGGGCAAAGAGGACACAGGGAAATCTCTAAAGGCCTTGGGATCAACCTCGCCGTACGCGTCCTTGGCCGCCACATGGACGACCTTTTCATCATTGACGCGCATGCCGTTTAACTGGGACTCCAGGCCGGGGATGATCTCATGGTCGCCGACCGTATAAACCAACGGCGCCTTGCCCACGGACGTCTCCACCTGCTTATTATCTACGGTCAGGGTGTAATCCATGGTCACTTTTTTGCCCGGGCCTACGACCGTATCGGCCCAAACGTGCCCGCTGAAAGTTCCCACAGCCACTAACATCACACAGCCTGCCAAAAATTTTTTCATAAAAAATTCTCCTTTTTTATTGCTCCGCTTTTAACTGCAAAGAGCAGCATTCTAACCTATTAATAAGGAAGGCACAACATTTAAATCTTTTAAAACCTTTTTTTATACTTCAAATAGAACTGAGTGTCGGCCCGCTGGTCCGCGTCTTGATAGCTCGCAGACGGATAACTGTCCTGGGGGAAAACCTGCTGGGAAACATTCAAGCTCATATGGTCGTCCAAATCAAACTCGCCGTCGACCCTGCGGGTATAATAAATATTGGTTTGTCCCGGCTGCGAAGTCATCTGGTCCATTTCCACCCCCAATCTTAACCTTTTGGTCAGCCTCCTCTTGAGGCCGAACTGCTGTTTGCTGTTGACGTCCTGCAGGGAATAGCTCAGAAAATTCTCCGCCAGTTCGGTGGAGGTGCCTGCATAAAAAGGGGAAGTGGAACTTGTCCAGGCATTGTTGGTGAACAACACCTGCAGGGCCTCCTGGGGCGCCATGGGAGGGTCTGAACTGACCGCCATTTTCGGATAATTCATGGGCCCTGTGATGGCAAGTCTGATCTCCATGTCTTCCACCCTGGCCCCCAGATGAAGGTCAAGAACAGGATTAAGCACATCTCCCTTAAAATCAAGTTTGCTGGGGGCCAATTGCAGGCTGGTGTTTCTGATTTTGACAAGACCGGAATCTATCGTGACCTCGCCCTTCATCTGCAGTTGGGGGGCAAGCGGAAATAGGACCACATCGCCCCTCGAAAAATCGTCTGTCAGGAACACGGACCCATACCATGCCTCATCGATCAAGAAAGTGCCCGTGGCCCGGGGCGAAAGCAGGGGCCCTTGAAGGGTAAGGTTCACATCACTCACATATCCATGCAGGTTTTCCCCGACATCGACGCTCGGCCAAAAACGGCTGATCGTATGGAGGTCCACGGACTTTGCAAAAAGACTGCCTTTGATCTCTCCCCCTTGTATCCGTCCCGTAAACACCACCGGGTCGCTGCCCGGCATAAAAAGGCGGGCATTAAAAATGTCCGCGTCCGGATGGGCCATGTCCCGCCAGTCAAGCTGCACGCGGACCTCCTGGATGCGCAAGAGGGCCTTCGGCAGATAGGCCAGCCCTTTGATGCTCACTTCACTCAGGACGAATCCGCGGCGAAGATCGCCTTCATAATGGCCCACATGCATCAAGCCTACCGCCGCAAATTGCTGCTTGAAATACCTCACCAGCAGCTTGCCTCCCACGGGTGTCACGATCAGGTAGCCGAGGGCTAAACTGAGCAATAGGATGACGGAAAATAACGTCAGAAAAACAGCTGTTAATAATCTTCTGAAATGATGCATAACCGGTTCTTCGAATGATTAAAAGGCGTGGACGCCGGACATGATGTCCATGATGCCCTTCCTTACCATCATCACCCCGATGGCGGCCAAAAGAAGCATCATCACCTTGGACAGAGCGCGGGAACCGGAAGGACCCAGCAGGCGCATTAAGGTGTCGGAAAAGGTAAAGACGATGCCCACCAAAATCAGGTTAAGGAATAAAGCGATGATAGTGATCAAAAACCCGTGCACGCTCACCAGCATCAGGGAAATCGTCAGGACGGCCGGCCCCACGATCAGAGGCGTGCCGATGGGGACCGCCCCCAATTCTTTGGCATTGCCCCGGCGGGTCTTCCCCTGCGTCGTCAGATCCACGATGCCTAAGCAAAACAGAATGACCCCTCCGGCCACCATAAAGTCCCCCATGGTGATCCCCAGAAATTGAAAAATGACCCTGCCCAAAAGGATAAAACCCACGGCCACCAGGCTTGCGGTAAGGAGGGATTGAAAAATGATGTCCCTCTTTTCCTGAGGGGTCAATCCGTGGGTCAGGGAAGCGAAAACCGGCAGAATACCGATCGGGTCAACGGTAAAAAACATCGGAATAAAAACCAATAAAAGTTCATTCAACATATTTTTATTATATCACAAAAGTTTCACAACCGGGGGCCTGCGCCCGCCAGGCGCTTTCCCAGGGGCGTGTCCGTAAAAGACTTGAAATTCTCGACGAACATCTCCCCCAGTTTGCGCAGGGAAGCGTCATAGGCGCTCTTGTCGGCCCATAAATGGCGCGGATTGAGGGTCTTGTCATCGACGCCGTTGATGTGGCGCGGGATATGAAGATCGAAAACCGGCAGGAGATCGAAATCGCCCTCCTCGATGGAACCGTCTAAAATAGCGTCCACGATCAGGCGGTTGTCTTTTAAAGGTATCCGGTGGCCCGTGCCGTAAGGGCCGGCGACCCAGCCGGTATTGATAAGGTAGGCGGCCGTATGGTGCTCCTGCATTTTTTGGGCCAGGATCCCGGCATACGCGGTCGGGTGCAGCATCAAAAACGCCTTGCCGAAACAGGCGGAAAACGTGGCTTGGGGGTGCTTGATCCCGTGTTCGGTCCCCGCGATCTTGGCGGTGTACCCGCTTAAAAAGTGGTACATGGCCTGCTCGCCCGAGAGTTTGGCCACCGGCGGAAGCACGCCGTAGGCATCGCAGGCCAGAAAAATGATTTTGCTCGGGGGCCTTCCCTTGGAGCGCGGCCTGACGATATTGTCGATGTGCTCGATGGGATAAGAGACCCGCGTATTCTCCGTTTTCCTGTCGGAAGCAAAATCTATGTTCCCAAAGTCATCCATCTCCACATTTTCAAGCAGGGCATTGCGCCTGATGGCCGCGTATACCTGCGGCTCGCGCTGGGGTGTGAGGCCGATGCACTTGGCATAACAGCCCCCTTCGAAATTAAATATGCCGCTCTGGTCCCAGCCGTGCTCGTCGTCGCCGATGAGCGCGCGCTTGGGGTCGGTGGACAAGGTGGTCTTGCCGGTTCCGGAAAGGCCGAAAAACAACGCCGTGTCCTTGTTTTTCCCCATGTTCGCCGAACAGTGAAAAGACCCTATTCCTTTTAAGGGCAGAAAATAATTCATGATCGAAAAGATGCCCTTTTTCATCTCACCGCCGTACCATGTCCCGCCGATGACCGTCATGCGCTCGGCGATATTAAAAGCCAGAAACACCTCCGAGCGCAGGCCCCACGCGGCAAAATCCTTGGCAGTGGCCTTGCAGGCATTCAGGATGGTCCAGTCCGGTTTGAAATCCTTCAATTCTTCAGGGGTCGGGCGGATGAACATGTTCTTAAAAAAGTGGGCCATCCAGGCGACTTCGGTGACCAGGCGCACGTTGAGCCGCGTATCCGGATTGGCCCCGCAAAAACCGTCCATCACATACAGGTCTTTGCCGTTTAATTGTCCGGCCGACAATTCTTTAAGGTGCGTCCAGGTTTCCTGATTGATGGGCCGATTGTCCGAGCCCTGAACGGTACCGTCAGCCCACCAGACACTGCCTCGGGTGGATTCATCCAGCACCACATACTTGTCCCGGGCAGACCGTCCGGTAAACCTTCCCGTATCCACGGCCACCGCGTCCAATGAAGAGACCCGCCCTCTTTCATGATCCCCGAGCCTCGGGTCGGTTTCATGGGAAAAAAGTTCATCAAAGGAAAGATTGTAATAAAGCCGGCCTGCGGACTGCAGGCCCAGGCGCACAAGTTGGCGCCCCACGGCAGAATGTCCTTGAGACATTACAGGCACCTTTGGATGCTTTTAAGCAGCGCGGCGGGCTGAAAAGGTTTAAGCAGGTATTCCCTTGCCCCTTCGATCCGAAACATCTCCGCCATCCCTTCCCTGGCGGTCAATACGATCACAGGCACATCCACAGCCTCCCGGATCTTTTTCTTCTCGAGGATAAACTCATAGCCGTCCATGACGGGCATCTGGATGTCCAGGACGATGAGCTGGGGTTTCATCCCCAATCTTTTGATTCCCTCCGCCCCGTTATAGGCGACGATCACATCGAACCCCTGCGATTTTAAAAAGGGCTCGATGATCTTGATGAATGTCACATCATCATCGATGATCAATAGTTTTTTGGGCGCCGCCTTTTCGACCGCCTTCCATTTCGGGAGCATGTCGAGGGTCACAAGCTCGACGACCAGCCGCTTGGTCCCCTCCACCTCGAAGGAGATCTCGTATTTGTCCGTCAACCCTTTCGGGATCCCCAGCCCGTCCGGGGCCGCGTTGATGAAACTCTCAAAATGGGACATCATCAGGTCCTTATACCCCAGCTGGATCATTTCTCTTTTATATTGCCCCGCGATGAGGTTGGCCAGGGTGCCGCAGCCGTCTTTGACTTCGTCCACTTCATCAAAATCAATGTACGGATATTGCAACATCCGTAAAAATTCCGGCAGAAACCTCTGTTCCAGGTAAACAACCAGCATCAGCATGTACTCCTGGCGGTCAAGGTCTTCCTGGCTGGCCGCGAAATGAACGGCGGCACAGACCGTGGTGGCGTTGAATTTCTCCATGGCATCGACGCGCATGCGGTGGGCAAACTGGGTGATGGCTTTCTTGGAGAGCAGGGGTTCGCCGGAAAAAGTGGTTTCCGATTTTTCAAAAAAGATTTTCTTGACGGCGGCGGAAAGGGCCAGCGCCAGGGTAAATGAGCTTTCGCCCTCCATGGAATAAGAACCCAGACCCATCCTGGCACTTTCATGCCGGACGATCCCTTTAAATTTAGGCAGGTCTAACGGTTTGAAATCTCCCATGTTCAATGCAAAAACGGTTGTATCGCAGCCATAAGATCTTCGGGCTTATAAGGTTTGGCCAAAAACCCGGCCAATTTGGGATTGACCTGGTAGGCCGCGCGCTTGTTGTCCTCTGATCCGGAAGCCGTGACCATGATGATAGGGATGGAGGACAATTCGGGGATCTTCACCATGCCGGCCATGAGCTCAATGCCTGAAACCTTGGGCATCTGCCAATCCAGCAAAACCAGGCCGATGTCGGCATACTGGCCGGCCAGGACCTCCATGGCCTGCTCGCCGTCCTGCGCCTGAAGGATTTCCTGGGTAACGCCCGCCTTCATTAATATGCGGACCAGCAGCTTGCGGTCCAGCAGAGAATCATCGACCAAAAGGATCTTCATATCAATTTTTAAACCTGATGATAAAACCGCTGTTATAATCCTTGCGTATCTTTTCTAAACATTTGGTCGCCGCAGCCTCGTCGGCGATGCCGCCCACACGCACCCGCCACCAAATGCCTTTAGGGCCCAAATCGCTCATGACCAAATAGGCCTTGAACCCGCCGTCTTTTAAGCTCTGCAAGGCCGCCTGGGCCCTGGTCTTGTCCTGGAAAGAATACACCTGAATGCTGAAGCCTTCTTCGTGCCCGTCGACAGGAGTGGCCACGATCGCCATCGGCGGTACCGGATCTTTTTTGACCGCCGGGGTGCGCACCACGGCCCTGGACAGGGGCTGCTGATGGAATATATTGCCTAAGACGACCCCTTGATCGGCCGGCGGTTTGGAGGACGAGGCGCTCAGCAGGAAAAAAACGGCACCCGCGGCGAGAAGAAGAAATATCCACCATGAATTTTTAAACGAATTGAACATTACTATTGACCGCGTCTTTGACTGGGAACTTTTGATTATTGTAACATAGGAGGCAATCGACTCTCAAGGATTTTAGTCTTTTCCTGCCCCATCCTGCCTGGGATGGCGGCCGTTGAGAACATCCTGGATCATGGCCTTCACCTCGTCGGAAAAGTCCTTCGCCAAAACCCATGCCAGATATTGGGGGTCCTTTTTGGCAATGGTCTTTAAGGGTTCTTTTTTGGCGTACTTGCCGAAAGTCATGTACAGCTCACCGTTCCACCAGCGGAACTTGCGTTCATTGTCGAAATACTCGCCGGTTTGTTTATAGTCGAAACTTTGCAGGCTTTCGATGTCTTCGCGGGATGCGGCGTAGCGTTTGAGCTGTTCGGCCAGGATCTCCAGCGTGGCCTGGGCGTCGGCCGTGGCAGAATGGGCCCCTTTGAGCTCCTGGTGGCAGTAAAAGGCAAAAGCCGCGGCCAAATCCCGCCGCTCATGGAGATGATAAATTTTCTGGGCATCATAAACGCTGCGGTCGGCGTATTGGAATTTGATCCCGGCATCGCCCAATTCCCTGGCCAATAAAGGCAGGTCAAAGCGCTCAACGTTAAAACCGCCCAAATCGGCGCCGTCCAAAAAAGCCAGCACCTGAGGAGCAACGGTCCCGAAGACGGGCGCGTCCTTCACGTCAGCGTCGCTGATGCCGGTCAATTCCGTCACGACCGGCGGGATAGGCATGCAGGGATTGACCCTGCTCGCGTAAATTTCCTTTTTACCGTCGGGATGGAGCTTGACCATGCCGATCTCGATGATCCTGTCTTTTTCGATCCAGACACCGGTGGTCTCCAGATCAAGGACCACCAGCGGTCTCTTCAATTTCATATGAACTCCATCTATTGATGCCCGTGGCGCAGCAGGCCCAGATCCAAAATTTTCTGGATCAAATCCTCATAACTTATTCCTGCTTTCAGCGCGGCCTGGGCCATTTCGTCGGCCCGGGCGATGCAGGGATTGGCATTGGGTTCGATGATGTAAACTTCGCCTGTCTGGGTGACACGGATATCGAAACGGACATAACTGTCCATGTCCAGCGCGCGGTAAGCCCGGCGGCAGACATCATCGATCGTTTTATACCAGCTTTCCGGCAATTTGTCCGCGGCCAGGCTTTTGATCCCCCATCTTTTCCGGTAAGCCTCATCCCACTTGGCCTTATACGTGGCGATGCGCGGCTCGCCTTCCGGCAGGTCGCCGAAGATCATTTCCCTCGGCGGCAGCACCGTGATCTGTTTGTGCCCCAGCACGGCCACGTACAATTCGCGGCCTTCGATGTATTCTTCGGCGATGGCGTCCATCTGCATGTTCTCGTGGATGAATTTCACCCTTTCCGCAAAACCCTGCGGGCTGTCGGCGATGGAAGCCTGCGCTATGCCCCGGGAAGCCTCTTCGCATAAAGGTTTGATCACCGCCGGCAGCTTGAGCTTGGCGGTGACCAGGCGCTTGCCGCGGTAATAGGTATGGAACCTGGAGACCTTGATATGATGGAAGCCCAATATTTTCTTGCTCAAGGCCTTGTTGTTGCAGACAAATATATTGCCCGAAGAGGCCCCCGTGTAAGGGATGCCCAAAACCTCAAGGACCGCGGCCATATTCTTCTCCATCTGGGTCTGGCCGTTAAAAACTTCCATCATGTTAAAAATGATGTCCGGCTTGTTCTCCGTGATCTCGCCGAACAAAGGCGTGATGTCATTAAAAATCCCCAGCAGGGACACCTCGTGGCCCAACTCCAGCAGGGCCTTCTGCACATCTTTTTCCGTATACATGTTGTCCGGATCGGCGAATTCCTCCTTGTAATCATAGCCCCGCGGCTTGCGGTAGGGCGAGTAAAACAGCATCAGGACTTTGAGCTTCTTTCTCATTTTCTTTTTCTCGTGCCGCGCAACCAACCCGTATGGATGTAATTCATCGTCAGGCTCGTGACATAGACGGACAATTGCATCAAGGCCACGGCCTTGCCGCCCTGCGGGGAGACGATCATGTGCAATTGTTTGGCCCTCAAGGCGATGTTTTTTAATAAATCGTTGATTATATATTTACGCTCTCCCGTGCATCGGTCAATACTATTTAATATAATTTTCGAATTCTTCCTGATGAGCTCTTCCGCCGTCACCATCTCCCGGGCCCAGGGGAAATTAAGTTGGGCGGTCTTTTCCTTCCGCCGGTCCTTTTTAAAGGCCAGCCATTCCTGCTCGGTCAAAGAGGTGAATATCTTGCCCAGCTGCACATCATGGAAATCCGGAAACTCCTCGCGTTCGTGGCGCTGTTTCTTTTTGTAAAAATTACGCAGGGTCATGGTCATGTTCTTCTGCTGCCATAGTTTGCGCCCCGTGGCCTTTAAAGGCGCCAGGCCCCTGATCGAAGACATGAGCTCATCGACGAATTCCAGCTTCCCCAGCGCTTTCCAGCCCCGGTATTTTTCCCGCCAATCGATGCCGGGGGTGAGCCAGACCGCGAAGGTCTCCACGAAATCCTCGTCGGGATGATACTGGGCGTAAAAGCCGTCCAGGTGGCGCACATAACTTTTGCTGTAGGGCTTGAACTTGTAGGTGTCCCCGTACTCTTCCTTGGAAGAACCGAACACTTTCTGCCATTGGCGTTTTTTATGAAGGTCATAGGCATAGGAAAACGCGTGGCCGGCCTCGTGGCGCAACAGCTGCATACACCAGGGCTTTCCTTCCCCCTCTGCTTCCAGCATCATGTGGCGCTCAAGCTTGATGAGGGCCGGATGGGCGAGATAAAAAGGTATCCCGATGGCCACCTCTCCTTCGGGGGTCAGCCATTCATCGGCCAGGTAAACCTCCGGGTGGAAGACCAGCCCCTTGGCGTCGAGCTCGGCATACAATTCTTTGACGCACTCCTCGATCCACGTGCCTTCGATGGCAATGGGAAGGTCCATGATGCGCGCGGAAAGCAGCTCTTGGGGGTCAAGCAGGTTGAGGTCAACGGGTTTGGGGATCAATATTCCCTGTTTCTTGGTCGGCATCGCTGAGCATTAATGAGGGTGGTGGTTTTCCAGGCGATTCAACAATGTTTCAGCTTCATCGACGATCTCCGGCTCGGCTAATTTCAGAGTCTCCATGTCTTTCTTAAAACTTTTTAGAGCGGCCACCAGGCGCCTGACACTTTGCACATGGCGGGATTCCCGCTCCTGTTCGGGATCAACGGCGCGGCGTTCTTTAATGATCGCGGTCAGGTCCTTGCGCACGCTCGAAGCTTCCCGTCCTTTCTCAAAGATGTCCTTGCGCAGCTTGGTGTAGTCTTCCCTGGTCAGTTCCTTGTGGCTGCGGGCCAACCGCAGCACGTCAAGGCCTTCATAGCCGGGAATATTAGCCGTGGGGCGGGTTTCGGCAAACTCTTTTTTCAAATACACCGGCTCCTCCTGCTCGACGAAAAAGTAAGTTTTCACCAGCTTTAAGGCCAACGGTTTCTTGAGGCCCAGTTCCCGCACCACATAATCTTCGAATTTCTCAAATTCCCAGGACTGATACAGTTTGTCCCTCCAGACGCCATACAGGCCCTGGGCCAACTGCACCCAGCACACTTTAAAATCCTTGGCCTGCCGCGCGATATGTGTGCGAAGATATTCGGATTGCTCTGCAGCTTTCATGAACGAATTCCTTTCTTAGTATTAAAAAATACCGGCAATCCGGTCTCAGAAAGCGGTATTGTAACATAGCTTCCCATTTCCCGTTACTAAGAATTTTTGCGCGACGCATGTAGTTTCAACACATGAATCAACTATAAGGGCTAAATTTATTCTTCGAGCGACACTTCGATTTTTAGCTGCCGCACGCCGAGCGAACGAGGGAAGCCCGAGGCGGCGCAGCCGACGCGAACCTCCGCTTTTGAAATCCCTGTTGCTGAGCAAAAAACAGGGAATCTGGGCTGGCCAAACTTGTTCGAGCCATGAATTTCCAGAGAAATTCAAGGCGAGTTGTTTGGCCACCGAGTGAGCGAGG
>JAGWKL010000012.1 GCA_028865345.1 Candidatus Omnitrophota bacterium
GACATGCGATCTATTTTATTGGTACTGTTTCTTATAATTGCTCCCTGTGCCGGCCTTGGGGAAGAAAGGCCTTTGCCGCCGTTTTATAAGACCATCATGGCCATCATGGCCCCTTTGGAATATTCCGGGGTGCCGGTCATGGTCAAGCCGCATGTGTCTTTGAGCGTTGATTTCGGCCGCAGGACATGGACGCTTAACAACATCCATGAATACGACAGCCGCGGAAACATCATTTTAGCCCAGGGCCGTTTCGGCCTTTGCGCGGAGCTGGCCACCTACCTGTTTGAAAAGATCAGGCCCCTTCTCAACAGCCGCTACGAAGTCAAATTCGCCATGGTCGCTGAACCGGAATTCTTTTCCGCAGACCGTTCCAACCATATCGCCTTGCTGCTGGCGGACAAGGCCCAAGGCCAGATTTATTTGATCGACCCCAGTTTCCATAAATACGCAAGGCTCAAGGACCTTCCTGAATACCGGGTGCTTAATGCTCAGGACACCCTTGCCTTCGTCAAGGACAAATCCCACGATATCACCTTCAGCGTTGACCAGGCCATCCCGCTTTATATCAGGAAGGATTGCCTGCTCTCTTTTTCGGTGACATCCGTCGACGGGAAATTTGACAAGGACAATTTCATTTTTGTCATCTCCGCCGACCGGCGCGGCAAACCCGGCGGGCATGACATCGTCCTCATCGGACGGCGCAATAAGAAATTCGAGGACCTGGAAGACAGGCCGCGGCTCTACCGCATCCTGACACAGGAGGAGATCGACGTCCTGTTTGGCAAATTAAAGGTGTGGATCCGTTCTATTGGGCCATGAGCCCAAGCTGGGGCGCGGTCACAAGCCAATTCAATACGGCGCCCAGGCGGCCCTTGGGCCCTTGCAGGCTCAAAGAGCAAAGACCGCCTTTTTTTAAATCGATCAGCAGCTCTTTATCGCTCTGTAAAAGGCGGGAGATCATCTGCGTCAAATGAGGCTGGTGGCCGACCAGCAGGATACTTTCGGACTTCGGGAAACGGCGGCGGAGTTCCTGCAGCAGATCTTCAACAGGGGCCGGCTCCAGCAGGTTGTTGGTCAGATGAATGTCCTTTTTTTTGATCTTATAAACCTTGGCGATGATTTCGGCGGTCTGGCGGGCCCGTAAAAACGGGCTGGAGATGATGCAGTCGAATTTCAGGCCCAGCACCTGCATGCCGAGGCCGGCACGGCGCATTTTTTCCTGACCGTCCGCCGTCAAAGGCCGCAGGCTGTCGTCTTTGTATTTGGGATCGCCGTATTGGCCGGCAAGGCCGTGGCGCAGAAAATAAAGTTCCATGGCAAAATCCTCCTGAAACTATTATAATGAAACACCATTGATTGTTGATGACATATTTTATCAGGCCGCTTTTGCTGCTATGAAAATTAATGAAAGCGGCACTTCGGATCAGTGGTAAAGCTTAGTGGGATTGTTTGGAAGGGAGTTTTTTATGCGTTTTATAGGGATCATGCTTTTGAGTTTGGGCCTGGCCGGCTGCGCGACGGCGCCGGTCTATAATCCCATGCAGGTGGCCAATCAGCAGGAACTTTTATTGAATGAAAGCGGCCTTAAGGCTGTTGCCAACGGCATGACCCTTGATCAGGTCCATCAGATCATGGGCCAGAAACTGATCATAGGCTATCAGTACCAGGCGCCGGATTACAAGCCCCTGACCATCCCCAATCCGTATAAGAGCGAAACGATCAAGGGGACGGGGTATTTCATAGAATATTATATTCAGTCCATCGTCCAGCCTGACGGTACCGTAAGCGATGATGAATTGATGCCTCTGGTGTTCAAAGACGGCAGGCTTATCGGCCGCGGCTGGCCCCTGGCCAACTCCCTGCGCCCGTAAGTCATGAAGAAGGCCTTTTATATTTCCTTAAAGCCTTTTTTGAACCACGGCGCCTTGCCGCGCCCGACGGACTGGAAGGCTGTTTTTGCCAATGATTTTCCCCTGGAAGTCGAGATCGGTTTCGGCAACGGTGAATACCTGGCGGGCTTAAGCGCACAGACCCCCCGGACCAATTTTATAGGCTTCGAGCAGTACTGCGAACGCATCCAGAGGACCTTACGGAAATTAAGCCGCACAGGACTTGATAATGTGCGGGTATTGCGCTTGGACGCCAGGGCCGGCTTTCAAAGGTATTTGAGCCCGCAGACCGTCTCAAGGGTGCATTGCCTTTATCCGCCGCCGTGGCCCAAGAAATCGGATGCCAAGCACCGGCTTTTTACGGCGGATTTTTTGAGGCTTATCAACAGCAGGCTGGTGCCGGGGGGTGTTTTAAAGATCGTGACGGACCATTATCCTTATGTGGATTGGGTCAGGGAAAATATCCGGGACACCGGATTTGCCGTCGGGTTTGAAAAGACAGGCGCGCATCACGGCACCAAATTCGAGAAGAAATGGGTGGAAGGCGGCCAGAGCGAATTTTACCAGCTGCTGCTGACCAAGCAGGACCATATGCCTGTCGGCATTACGGAGGACTCGGTTGTGCAAAGTTATTGTATCGATCATTTTGACCCCGAGCATTTCAGTTTTAAGGACTATTCCCATGAAGGGACCGCGGTGGCGTTCAAGGAAATTCTATATGACGCCAAAAAGAAGACGGCCCTGGTCCATGTGATCGCCTGCGACGGGCCCCTCACCCAGAACATCCGCATCGTGATCGCCCATTCCCCCAAAGGCTGGCGCATCAATTTGGCCGAAGGCACAATGCTGATGCCGACCCTCGCCGTTGCCCGGGCCGTTGAATGCGTTTATGAGGCGGCGAAAAATAGTAATTAACTGTTGTATCTCCTGCCTTCCTAAAGTATATTGCCAGTTATGCCAAAATTTTCTAAAGTGTTTTTCATTGCCGTCCTGGCGGCCGTCATCATTGCGCCGGGGCAGGGGTTGGCCTGGCGCCGGCCGTACCATTTAACGGCCCGCACGGCCCTTCTGTGGGACCCCGCGAACAACCATCGTTATTTTGACCTCGGCGCCGACCGGGAAGTTTATCCGGCTTCAACCACCAAGGTGCTGACAATACTTTTGGCCCTGGAACACCTTTCCTTGGACCAGTATGTGACGGTGCCGGAAATCGCAACACGGATGCCGGAAACCAAACTGGGTTTGAGGGCCGGTGAATCCTACCGCGTGCGCGACCTCATTTACGGCATGCTGCTGATGTCGGCCAATGACGCGGCCGTGACCCTGGCCCAGGCCGTGGCAGGGTCCCAGGAAAAATTTGTCGACATGATGAACGCCAAGGCCAGGGAACTGGGGGCCTTGCACAGCCATTTTGCCAATCCCGACGGGCTTCCCTCCAGGGGCCCGCAGTATACGACGGCCGCGGACATGAGCCTGATCTTCACCCAGGCGCTTAAAAATGACTTTTTCCGCCAGGCGATCACCCATAAATATATGGTCATCTCATCCAGGGCGGGCCGCCGTTTTTTCCTGCGTTCTTTCAACAAAACATTATTTTTCCGCTGGAGGTGGCATGTGTTCGGCAAAACCGGGTATACTAGAGAAGCGCGGTTTTGCTTTGTCGGTTATATTCCCAGGGGCAGGGACACCCTGGTCATCGCTGTTTACGGTTGCCGCCACCGGTGGACGGACATGAAATATATCATTGAACATTACGGCCACATCCTGCTTTAAAATTTTATTGTTTGTTTTCTAAATTCATGTAGTATAAAAGCATTCATTTATCCCTTAAGGAGGATCGTATGGACAATAAAAATAACGTCATTGTTATTCTGTTGGTCGTCTTAATCGTCATCGTTTCCGTGGTCGGCATCCAGGGGGCGATTAAAGGCTCCCTGCAGAATGCCCTGGTCCCGTTGGACCAAAAGCTCGGTGTCATTCAGAGTTCCGAAAGGGACATTGAAAATAAACTCGACGGCCTGGAGAGGCAGTTGAGCCTGGTGAGCAGCAAGGTTGACTCCATCCATACTGTCGCGCCCCAGCAGCCCCAATTCCAGCCGCCCCCGGAGGACATGAACAAGGTTTACAATATCCCCGTCGGCACCTCCGCCGTCCTCGGCAACAAGAACGCTCCGGTGACGATCACGGAATTTTCCGATTTCCAATGCCCGTTTTGCGCCCGGTTTTATCCGCTCGTCAAAGAGGTCCTGGCCGCTTATCCTGGCAAGGTCAGGGTGGTCATCAAGAATTTCCCGCTGCCGTTTCACCCTAACGCCCGTCCGGCCGCCAAGCTGGCCATGGCCGCCAGGCTGCAGGGCAAGTTTCAGGGGATGATGGAGTCCCTGCTGGCCAACGGCGGGGATGTTTCCGATGCCAAGATCAAGGAATATGCCCAGAATTTAGGGTTGAATTATAATAAATTGATGGCTGATTATAAAAACCAGGATGCCCGGTGGGAAAAGGTGATCCAGGACGATATGAAGCTGGGCCAAGAGGTGGATGTGCGCGGCACGCCGACATTTTATCTTAACGGCCGCAAAACCAATGCCCGGGACATCAACAGCCTTAAAGAGCAGATCGATCCGCTCCTCAAGGGAAAATAACGGCAGTCCGGGATAATGAAAAGAGGGGACGCTTGATCCAGCGTCCCCTCTTTTTCTCTTTGCAAAGACGGGGATTTAGTGTATATTGTACGCTCCATAACGGGGTATTTACAGGAGGTTTGAATCTATGGGTGGTCGTGTAGGAGGAATTACAAGCAAATATTATTATGAGACCGCAGGCATCAAGGTCACCGGCGGCCAGAAGGTCAAGTCCGGGACCATTTTGACCCGTCAGGGCAATCAGTGGAAACCCGGCCTGAACGTGATCGGCCGTAGTTCGTTGACGGCCGCCTGCGATGGCGAAGTTTATTTCACCCGCCGCAAAAACAGTTACAACAAAGTCATCACGCTCATTAATATCAAGCCTTCAAATTCATAAGGCCATAGCTTATGTGTGGTATTGTGGGGTATGTTGGGAATAAGGACGCCCTGCCCATATTGCTCGAGAGCCTCAAAAAGCTTGAGTATCGGGGATATGATTCCAGCGGTGTGGGCCTTTTAGGCCATGAGGCGCGCCTCATCGTCCATAAGTCCAAGGGTAAGATCCGCAATCTTGAAGAGCTTTTGGCAAGCCAAAAGCTGCCCTTTGCCCCCGCAGGGATCTCCCATACGCGTTGGGCCACCCACGGCTTTCCTTCCGACATCAACGCCCATCCGCACACCGATAGCAGGCATACCATCGCCGTCGTCCATAACGGCATCATCGAAAATTACCAGGACCTTAAGGCCGTATTAAGGAAAAAAGGCTGTAAATTCGCTTCCGAAACGGATTCCGAGGTCATTCCGCAGCTGATCGCGCATTTTTATAAAGGAGACCTGCCTGCCGCCGTGCGGCAGGCGATCGCCAAATTGAAAGGGACCTTTGCCTTAGGGGTCATCAGCCGCGACCATCCGGACGTGATCGTCGCCGCGCGGGTGGGCTCTCCGCTGGTCGTCGGCATCGGCAGGCATGAAAATTTTATCGCCTCGGATGTGCCCGCTATTTTGGATTTTACCCGCCGGGTCATTTATCTAAAAGACGGGCAGATGGCCGTCCTGACTAAGGAGAAGGTCGAAGTTTACGGCTTTGACGGGAAGAAAGTCACGCCTGCCGTCGATACCGTGGCCTTCAATGTGACTGTCGCACGCAAGGATTCTTTCGCGCATTTTATGCTCAAGGAGATCCACGAGCAGCCCGGCGTGCTCGAGCAGATGTTGAACCTTCGCCTGAAGAACAAGCAGCTGACCCTGGAAGGATTGGGGATTTCCGACGATGTTTTAAAGCGCACGCGCAAGGTGATGATCGTCGCCTGCGGGACCGCGTATCATGCGGGTTTGGTGGGTAAATACGCGATCGAGGCCATGGCCCGCCTGCCCGTCGAGACAGATACGTCCAGTGAATTCCGTTACCGTAATCCCATCATCGACAAGCATACTCTGATCGTTGCGGTCAGCCAGTCGGGGGAGACGGCTGATACCCTGGCGGCGGTGCGGGAAGCGCGTTCTAAGGGTGCACGGGTCATCGCCATTTGCAATGTGGTGGGTTCGTCCCTGGCCCGGGAAGCCGACGGGATCCTGTATACCTATGCCGGTCAGGAAATAGGCGTTGCCTCCACCAAGGCCTATACCGCCCAGCTCATGATGTTTTATCTGCTGGCCTTGAAATTGGCGCAGGTGCGCAAAAGCATGCCGCCCAAAGAATTGAAAAGCCTGGCCGGCCATCTGCTTCGCATCCCGGCGTTGTATAAAAGCATCCTTAAAAATATTGCCCATGTCCGGAAAGTGGCGGAAGCCAATTCGCACTTCGGCTGTTTTCTTTTTTTGGGCCGGCATGTCAATTATCCTTCCGCCCTGGAAGGGGCCCTCAAACTCAAGGAAATTTCCTATATCCCCGCCGAAGGTTACGCGGCCGGCGAGATGAAACACGGGCCCATCGCCCTCATCGACGAGTACCGGGCGGTCGTCTGCATCAATCCCGCCTCCCACGTCCATGAGAAAATGTTTTCCAACATCCAGGAGATCAAGGCCAGGCGCGGCAATATCATCGCCATCGCAACCCAGGGCGATAAAGATATCCGGGCCCATGCCCATTATGTCATCGAGGTGCCCAAGACCCCGGAGCTTTTAAGCCCGCTGTTGACGGCACTGCCTTTGCAGATGCTGGCCTATTTCATCGCGGTCAAACGCGGTTGCGACGTGGACCAGCCGCGTAATTTGGCCAAGTCGGTCACCGTCGAATAAAAGAGATGCTTTATATCGTCTCCACCCCCATCGGCAATCTTAAAGACATTACTTTTCGGGCGATAGAGACCTTAAGGTCCGTGGACCTGATCGCCGCGGAGGACACCCGCCATACCAAAATACTTCTTGAGGCTTACCAGATCCAAAGGCCGCTGACCTCTTTTTTTGAGCACAACCAGCTTAAAAAGACTGAGGGTCTGCTTGAACTTTTAAAGGCAGGCAAAAGCGTGGCCCTGGTCACCGACGCGGGCACCCCCGGCATCAGCGACCCCGGCTTTCTTTTGGTCAGGCGCGCCATGGAAAACAATGTCCCTGTGAGCGTCATTCCCGGGGCCAGCGCCTGCCTCACAGCCCTGACAGCGTCGGGCCTGCCGGCCCACCGTTTTTTGTTTGAAGGGTTTTTGCCCATCAAAAGCGGGGCGCGGCGCCATAAGCTTGAATCTCTGAAGGGATTTAAAGGCACGCTCATTTTTTATGAATCCCCGCACCGCCTGTTGAAGACCTTAAAAGACATGCAGGATGTTTGGGAAGATCCCGTGATCGTGGTGGCCCGCGAGCTGACCAAGAAGTTTGAGGAAGTGCTTCGGGACAAGACCAGCCGGTTGATGGAGCACTTCCGGCTCCATGCGCCTAAGGGTGAATTCGTTTTACTGAGGAACGAAGACGAGGACGGGTCTTTACATACATGAACCCGGATTGCCGGGGATGTTGCTGCTGCATCCTTGCCCGGCGGGACAGGCCCCTTCTAAATTTCCGCATTTATTTCCGCAGTTGTCATTGCCGCAATTAAGGGTCGCTGAACAGGGTTTGACCGGCATGCATGTGGCGTTGATCGATGTCCAGCTGGTTCCGGAAGAAACAAATATCGTCTGGGCTTCGGTATCAAAAAACATCAGCCCCGCCGGACAGGGAGGCAGATTGTCGGCGGGCTCAAAAGAGCAGTGGTACTGGGCTTGAACGGCGCTAAGGCTGGATGCGGCCAGCTGCAAGGAATTGGTATGGATTTTATTGTAATTGCCGGAGGGCGCCGGATAATAGGTGGTCAGGGTTTGGGTGGCGGCCAGCAAGGGCGCGGCCCCAAGCGCACAGAAAAAGGCGAGGACTAACACCCGCAAGCTACATATTGTTGGTAACGGCGTTGTCTTTCGGATTATTTTCGGCTCCTTGGTTATCAGTTGCAGCGCCGCCATCGGATGGGTTTTCGTCCGCTGCATTGTCGTCAGCGCTGACAATATCGGCGGGGTTGTTCTCCGTGGCGGCCCCCGCGTCAGCCGGGTTTGCGTCCATAGAATTATCGGTGGTGATGCCGGAATCCGCCGCAGCGTTGTCCTGGGCATGTGTCATAACAGGACTCAACGAGAGGAAGGCAAGGCTTAAGGAAAAAATAAAAAGGGCGTAAAATTTCATTTCAAAGGGATTATAAATCAAAGAAATCGGCGAATCAATGGTAAAAATGACCGCGCGCCATCGGCCTTGACACGCCTTCAAACAGATGGTATAGTTGAAAAAATTTAAGCATTGCCTTTAATCCGGTTCTGTGAGGCTGGAAAGGGAGTCATGAATATTTTATCGGTCATCTTCGTTTTACGTCCCGTCTTCTTTCTAATGGAAAGCAGGCGGGTTTTTTGTTTGATTGCGATTCGATCGGAGGGACAATGGCAGGCACCAAGATCATGGACCAGGAGGCCATCCGCCGGGCTGTATTGCGCATGAGCCACGAGATCCTCGAGAAAAATAAGGGGGTGGAACGCCTGGGACTCATCGGCATCCGCACCCGGGGGGTGATTTTGGCCCACCGCATCAAGGATGCCATCAAGGCCATCGAAGGGATGGATGTCCCGACCGGGATTTTGGACATCACGTTATACCGCGATGATTTGACGTTGGTTGCGACATCGCCTGTGGTTAGGGAAACGCACATCGATTTCGACATCACCGGCATGAAGATCGTTTTGGTGGACGATGTGTTTTTTACCGGACGCACCATCCGGGCGGGCCTGGACGCGCTGGTCGATTTCGGAAGGCCTGCCGCCATCCAGCTGGCGGTCTTGGTCGACCGCGGGCACCGCGAACTGCCCATCCGGGCGGATTTCGTGGGCAAGAACATCCCCACCGCCCAAAATCAGGATGTGCAGGTCATTTTGGGAGAATCCGACGGAAAAACGGACGAGGTGGTCTTGAAGGACGCGCCCGAGAACAATGAAGGGGGCCTCAACGTATGACCTGGAAGCACAAACATCTTTTGGGACTGCAGGACTTAAGCCGACGGGACATTGAGATGGTCTTAGAGACCGCCAAGTCCTTTAAAGAAGTCTCCAGCCGGGACATCAAGAAGGTGCCGGCCCTGCGCGGCAAGACGGTGGTCACCTTGTTTTTCGAAGCCTCCACGCGCACGCGCATTTCTTTTGAGCTGGCGGCCAAGCGCCTTTCCGCGGACACGCTTAATATCGCCGCCAACGTTTCATCGACGAGCAAGGGCGAGACCCTGCTGGACACGGCCCGCAATATCGAGGCCATGAACGTGGATGCCATGGTGGTGCGCCATTCTTCGTCGGGATCGGTGTTCCTTTTGGCCGAGGGATTGAAGTGCTCTGTGGTCAATGCCGGGGACGGCTGCCGCGAGCATCCCACCCAGGCCCTGCTGGACATCTTTACCCTGCAGGAAAAGTTCGGCCGCATCGAAGGCCTGAAAGTGGGGATCGTCGGGGACATCCTGCATTCCAGGGTGGCGCGCTCGAACATCTGGGGGCTGACCAAGCTTGGCGCGAAGGTCACGGTCTGCGGCCCCGCCACACTGATGCCGCGCGGCATCGAGGAGTTGGGCGTGGATGTGTGTTATGATCTCAACAGGGTCTTGAAACAGTCGGACGCGCTCATTGCCCTGCGCCTGCAAAAAGAACGCCAGCAGGACAAGTTTTTGCCTTCGATGCGGGAGTACTCGAGGCTGTTTGGTTTAAATCAGGCCAAGTTAAGCGAGGCCGGAGACCATCTGATCGTCATGCACCCGGGACCGACCAACCGCGGGCTGGAATTGTCCGCGGACGTGGCCGACGGGCCGCAGTCGGTCATCCTGGACCAGGTGACCAACGGGGTGGCTGTGCGCATGGCGGTGCTGTATTTGGTCCTGGGGACAAAAACGCCTGCCTGAAAGCGGGCGGGGAGCAGGAGTTTATGGGACTATTGATCAAAAATGCTATAATCGTCAACGCCGATAAAACCGGCCAGGCGCCGCAGGACATTTTGTGCGATGGGGGGAAAATCGCCCGGATCGCCGCCGGGATAGCTGCGGGTGGGCATGAGACGATCGATGCCGCGGGCAAGAAGGTCCTGCCGGGCTTAATCGACATCCATACGCACCTTCGCCAGCCGGGACGCGAAGACAAGGAAACCATTGAGACCGGATCAAGGGCGGCGGTCAAGGGAGGCTTCACCTCCATCATGTGCATGCCCAACACCAATCCCGTCATCGATAATGCCATGGTCGTTGAATTTATCATCCGCGAAGCCGACCGCGTGGGACTGTGCAACGTTTATCCCATCGGCGCCGTCACCAAGGCCCAAAAGGACGAGGAACTTACCGACATGGCGGAACTCAAAAGCGCCGGGTGCCTGGCGTTCTCCGACGACGGAAAGTCGGTCCTCAACAGCCGCCTGTTCAGGCTGGCCATGGAATACGCCATGATGCTGGATGTTTTGATCATCGAGCATTGCCAGGACCCTTTGTTGACGGCGGGCGGCGTGATGAATGAGGGCATTGTATCGACCAAAATCGGCCTGAAAGGCGACCCCGGCATCGCCGAGACGGTGACGGTGGCGCGCGATATCGAGATCGCCCGTTACCTGGGGGCCCGCGTGCATTTGGCCCACATGTCACTGAAGCGTTCCTGCGAGCTTATCCGTTTTGCCAAATCACAGGGGATCAAGGTTACGGCGGAAGCCTGTCCCCATCATTTTACATTGACCGACGAGGCCTGCAGCGGTTTCGATGCCTCGACCAAGGTCAATCCGCCGTTGCGCACCCAGGAAGATGTGGACGCCATAAAAGAGGCCATTGCCGACGGGACCATTGATTGCATCGTGACCGACCACGCGCCGCACACCAAGGAGGACAAGGAAGTGGGTTTTGACGGCGCGCCTTTCGGGCTTATCGGCCTGGAGACCTCATTGAGTTTGACGATGACAGAATTGGTTAAACCGGGTATTATAAGCCTGAACCAGATGGCCGATAAAATGTCCGCCGCACCTGCGCGCCTGGTAGGCCTGACCGGAAAAGGGGCCGTCCGGCAGGGGTATGATGCAGACTTGACCATCATTGATCCGGACAAGGAATGGACGGTCACCCGGGAAGGTTTCGTATCTAAAAGCAAGAACTCGCCTTTCATCGGCCGTAAACTCAAAGGCTCGGTCGAATATACGATCTGCGGTGGAAGGGTGGTTTATAAAATTTAAGAAATGCGCCCGTAGCCTAATGGATAGGGCAGCAGCCTCCGGAGCTGCTTGTGCAGGTTCGAGTCCCGCCGGGCGCGCCATTTTTTAGAAAGGTCTTCATGCGAAAACAAGTGATCACCATCTCCGTCATCGGGGGCAGCAGCATCAGTTCCAAAGTCGAAGGCCTGGCGGAGGCCGTCGGGCGGATGATCGCGCAATTGGGTTGTGTCCTGGTCTGCGGCGGTCTGGGCGGCGCCATGGAGGCCGCGGCCATGGGAGCCAAAAAGGCCGGGGGGATGACGATCGGCATTTTGCCCGGCAAGGACAAAAGGGACGCCAATCCCTACATCGATATCGCGCTGCCCACCTCCATCGGCTACGCGCGCAACGCGATCGTGGCATGCTCGGCGGACATCATCGTGGCGCTGCCCGGAAGCTTCGGCACCAATTCCGAGATCTGTTACGGCCTGGTGTACGGCCGGCCTGTCATAGACTTGGGGCAGTGGAACATCGACGGCATGATCGATGTCAAGAACGTCGCCGAGGCCGAAGAAAAGATCAAAAAGCTCATCAAGAAGCTGGAACATGCCTGAACTGCCGGAAGTTGAGACCATTGTCCGCGATTTAAGCAAGTCCCTCGAAGGTAAAATTTTTTCCGATGTGATCGTCCGTGATGATTTTTTGCTGCGGCAGAGGCGGGAAGATTTTGTCCGACGGATCAGAAAGAAATCCGTCGCCGGGATTTCCCGCCGGGGAAAGGCCGTGATCATCGGGCTGTCCTGCGGCTCGTTTCTGGTCATCCAGCCGATGATGACAGGCCAGCTGGTCATCGACGGGCAGGAAGACAGGCATTCCCGCATCGTTTTCAACTTCAGCGACGGCACCAGGCTTTTGTACAATGACCAGCGCCGATTCGGGCAGTTAAGGGCTGTAGATGACCTTAAGGATGTGCCCTACTTTAATATTTTGGGGCCGGAGCCTTTTGCCGCACAATTTTCGCCCGCCTACATGGCCTGGGCCTTTCGAAGGTCCAGGCGGCCGGTCAAAAACAGTTTGCTCGACCATACCTTTGTGGCGGGTATCGGCAACATTTATGCCTGTGAAATACTTTTTCGAAGCGCCTTGGCCCCCCGGCGGCAGGCTTGCCGGATCAGCGAAGAAAAGATCAAGACCGTGCATCGTTTTATCAGGGAGGTCTTGAACGAGGCGATAGCGCACCGGGGTTCTTCCATGCGCAATTACCGCGACGGCCGAGGCCGAAAGGGCGCTTTTCACGGACGGCTGGCAGTCTACGGCCGTGAAGGCCTGCCCTGCCCGCGCTGCCGGCGCGCGGTCAAGCGCGTCATTCAGGCCGGACGCAGCACATTTTATTGTGGGCATTGCCAGAAATAATGATATACTTTTTGCAATCTATTTGAAATGGCATGACAGGGCCCCCGATAAAACATTCGGGGTGACAGATGAGCGGATGTATGGAGAAAATCCAGAACAATTACAAAGTCCTCGTCAATGAACGGCTTTGCCCGCAGTATTGGCGCCTGGTTTTTGATGCCCCATCCTTGGCCCTGCGCACCAGACCCGGCCAATTCGTGCATATACGCACCGACGAGGAAGGCCTGCAGCCTTTTTTCCGCAGGCCGTTTAGCGTTTATCGGGCCCGGAAATACGTGGAGATCTTCTACCAGGTGGTGGGTCCGGGCACCCGGTTGCTTTCCTTAAAGAAAAAAGGGGACATGGTTGATGTTTTGGGCCCTTTGGGCACGCCATTTGTCCTGCCGCCCCCAGACACCCGCCAGGTGGTCATGATCGCCGGCGGCATTGGAGTGGCGCCGATGCTCATTCTTTCCGACTTGCTTAAAAATAAAAAATACGATCTCCTGTTGCTCTTCGGCGGCCGGGACCGCAGCCATGTGTATCCGATGAAGGAGTTCAAGGACAACGGGGTGGCGGTCCATATCGCCACCGACGACGGATCGGTTGGTGCCAAGGGCAGGGTGAGCGTTTTATTCGATAAGATCGGCAAAAACCCGGGGCCCTCGTTTGTTTATACCTGCGGCCCCGATCCCATGATGAAGGCGGTGCAGTCGTTTGCTGCGGGCAAAGGTATCCCCGGGCAGGCGGCCTGCGAGGAGATCATGGCCTGCGGCCTGGGGGCTTGCCTGGGCTGTTCGATAGAGACCACGGCCGGATTCAGGACCGTTTGTCATGACGGACCGTGCTTTGATTTGGATCAAGTCAAATTCCATTGATATGAACATAGCCGTTAAAATAGCCGGTGTGACTTTCAAAAATCCCGTGACGGTCGCCTCGGGCACCTTCGGACACGCCGAGCGGTATTACAATCTTGAGGAAGTCAAACGCCTGGGGGCCATTGTCCCCAAGACCGTGACCCTTCATCCGCAAGAGGGGAACCCGCCGGTACGTATTTTCGAGACACCGTCGGGCATGATCAATGCCATCGGCATCGAGAACCCCGGCATCGACGGATTTATCGCCCAAAAATTACCGGCCTTGAAGAAAACAGGCGTCCCGTTGATCATCAGCATCCTGGGCCACGACGATGAACAATTTGCGGCCATCATGGAAAAGTTAAATGCTCAGCAGGGCATTGCGGCCGTGGAACTCAATTTGTCCTGCCCCAATCTCAGGCAAAAAATTTTAGTGGCCCAGGATCCCGCGGCCACAACCCGCCTGGTGGCCAGGATAAAGGTCTTGTCAAAGGTTCCTGTCATTGCTAAATTGTCCCCCAACGTGACGGACATCGCCGCGATCGCCCAGGCCGCCGAGGCCGGAGGCGCCGACGCGGTGAGCCTGGTCAATACTTTCTCGGCCATGGCCATCGATATCAAGAAACGCCAGAGCCGTATCGGCAATTTTACCGGCGGGTTGTCCGGGCCGGCCATACGGCCCATCGCCCTTTATATGGTGCAGCGCGTTGCCTCCCGCGTCAAGATCCCGGTCATCGGCATGGGCGGGATCATGACAGCGCCGGATGCCCTGGAATTTTTGATTGCCGGCGCCTCGATGGTGGCCGTGGGCACGGCCAATTTTATAAACCCGCGGGCCCCCATCGATATTTTGGAAGGGATCGAATCTTTTATGAAGGAAAATAAGATCAGCGATATCCGCGAGATCATCGGAAGCTTGAAAAATGCGTAAAGCCCAATTGATACTGGCCCTGGACCTGGAAACTTTTGAGAGGGCGCGCCAACTGATCGACGAGGTTGCGGATGCCGTAGACATATTTAAAGTGGGCAGCCAGATGTTCACGGCCTATGGCCCCTTCATCACCCGTTACCTGCAATCGAAGGCCAAGAAAGTTTTTTTGGACCTGAAATTCCATGATATACCCAATACCGTGGCCTCTGCCGTCAAGAGCGCCGTGGGCTTGAGCGTGAGCCCTAACCGGGACCCTGATTTTACCCCGCTTTTTATGCTGACGGTGCATACGGCGGGCGGCAGGGAAATGCTGGAGGCATCCGTACACGCGGCAGAAGCCCAAGCCAAGGCTTTGGGGGTGCCGCGGCCTTTGCTCGTCGGGGTCACGGTATTGACAAGCGCGCCCAAAGACGCCGGAACCCGCCAACTTGTTTTAGAGCGCGCCCGTCTGGCCCAAGAGTCCGGTTTGGACGGCGTGGTGGCGTCCGTGGAAGAAGCGGCTTTGATCCGCCGGGAATTGGGCAAAGATTTTTTGATCGTGACGCCGGGCATACGGCCCCTGGAGGCGTCGTCGGATGACCAAAAGAGGGTGGCCACGCCGAAAGCTGCCATGGATCAGGGGAGCGATTTTTTGGTGGTGGGGCGGCCCATCCTCCATGCCGCCTCCCCGCGCGAGGCTGCCTTGAAAATCCTGGGAGAGATGAAAAGATGAATCTTTTTGTCAAGAAACCGATCAGCCAGTTGGTGGAAACCGCCGAGGGAGGGGAGTACCAGTTGAAACGTTCCCTGGGGGCCTTGAATTTGATCTCCCTGGGGATAGGGGCCATCATCGGTGCGGGGCTTTTCACCCTGACGGGCAACACGGCTGCCGTCAATGCCGGGCCCGCCGTCGTTGTTTCATTCGTGGTGGCGGCCGTGGGCTGCGCCTTTGCCGGAATGTGCTACAGCGAACTGGCTTCCATGATCCCGGTGGCAGGCAGCGCCTACACCTACGCGTACGCGACCATGGGCGAATTTATCGCCTGGATCATCGGCTGGGACCTGGTCCTGGAATACGCTGTGGCAGCATCGGTGGTGGCAATGAGCTGGTCCGGGTATGTCACCTCATTTTTGAACGATTTCGGCGTCCATATCCCGGCGCAATGGGCTGCGTGCCCCTTCGACATGGTGACCCTGCCCGACGGCAGCCATGTGCACGGCATCATGAATGTTCCGGCGATGGCGATCATTGTGGTCATTTCCCTTCTGTTGATGTTGGGGATCAGGGAATCGGCGACGGTCAATGACGTGATCGTTGTCGTCAAGCTCATCGTCGTGCTGACGTTCATTGCGGTCGGTTTCCATTATATTAAACCGGCCAATTATGTGCCGTTTGTCCCGCCCAACACCGGCACCTTCGGGGAATTCGGGTTAAGCGGCATCATGCGCGCGGCGGGCATTATTTTCTTTGCCTATATCGGCTTTGATACGGTTTCGACCGCGGCCCAGGAAGCGCACCATCCTCAGCGGGACATCCCGCGGGGCATTATAGGATCTTTGGTCATTTGTACGGTTTTGTATATCCTTTTTTCTTTTGTACTGACGGGCATGGTCAATTATAAAATGATGCGGGGGGATGCCGCCCCCGTGGCCACGGCCATCAATCTGACGCCGTTTCCGTGGCTGCACGTCGTGGTCAAGCTGGGCATCATCGGCGGATTGACATCGGTCATCCTGGTGATGCTGCTGGGCCAGTCGCGTATTTTTTATGCCATGTCGCGCGACGGACTTTTGCCGAAACTTTTTTCCGACATCCATCCGCAGTGGCGCACGCCGTGGCGGTCGAATATGCTTTTTATGGTCTTCGTGGGTTTTTTCGCCGGGTTTTTCCCGATCTCCAAATTGGGAAATATGACCTCCATCGGCACCCTGCTGGCTTTTATCCTCGTGTGCGCCGGGGTCATGGTCCTGCGCAACACCCAGCCCCATGTCCCAAGGCCGTACAGATGCCCCTATGTCCCGTTGTTTCCCATTTTGGGGATCCTGGTGTGCCTGGCGATGATGACCTCGCTCGATGAGGAGACCTGGTGGCGGCTGATCATCTGGCTTGCCATCGGGCTCATTATTTATTTCACCTACAGCCGTTTCAACAGCCTGTTGTATAAAAAGCAAGCCAGGAAGGGATAGGGCGAGTTCGATTTTGGGCGGTTAGCTCAGTTTGGTTAGAGCATCTGACTTACATTCAGAAGGTCGAGGGTTCAATTCCTTCACCGCCCACCAGTTTTTGCTCGAAGTTTTTTGCTTTACAAATGGCATCACAGATATTAATATATCGCTTCACATACGGGGTCGTGGTGTAGCCTGGTTAACACATCAGCTTGTCACGCTGAAGACCGCGGGTTCAACTCCCGTCGACCCCGCCACTTTCCCACTCCCTTCCATATTAAGCAGGGATTTTTTATTGATATTTTCCGATGTGATTTGGTGTGAGGCGTACCGTAACGGGGAGGCCTTTTCCCGAAGAGCATGAGGGGCGCCCCTTAACTAAACTTAATTTGATCTTAAGGATAAATTAATCTTCGTTATGTTAGAGTCGCCACAGTTCAATTATCAACTATTAACGGAGGGATTCTATGAAAACAATGTTTTCGTTCTTAATTTTGGCGGCAACAGCTCTTGTCGGCGTTGCTTTTGCACAGTCCATGGGCAGTGCCGGCGCCGGAGGATCTATGTCGAATAGCATGTCGAACAGCATGATGAACAGTACGACCAATTCGGCAACAAATAGCAGTTATTAGGCCTTATGGCAGAAGGGGAGAGAGGGGGACACTTTGAAAGTGCCCCCTTTTTTATATCAGCTATTGTTACTCCTCTTTTGACATATCTTGCCGTTTTGTGCTATCATGACCTACTATTTAATAGCGTGGCCAAGAGAGGAATGCCTATCTGTGATGCGGCCACGCCGCCAGTTCTTGAAGGGAATCCGCCCTGCCGGCTCGTCTCGGCGGGGTTTTTTTGTTTGACCGGTATTCGTTTACGGTGTAGTATATTTTGTAACCAAATGCTTACATAATAAGCATTTTAAGGAGGAGCCCATTGGGTTATAGCGGTACGGTCCGCCAGCGGGAGATCATCATTGCTGCGCGTTCGGTCATATTTTCACAGGGCATTGAAAATTTAACTGTCAGGGGAATAGCCAAAGAGCTTAAAGTGACCAACGGCGCCTTGTACAGGCATTTCAAGAGTAAGAATGAGATCATTAGTTTGTTGATCGATGATATTGAGGAGACCATGCTTGCGACCATCCGGGAAGCGGCAAAGGAAACCAGCAATCCCTTAAAAAAGCTGGAAAGCATGTTTTTAGCGCATCTTTCTTATTCCGAACAAATGAGGGGGACCTCCTTTGCGATCATCAATCAGGTTTCAGGTATTGGCCCCAAGCACTTGAAATTAAAGATGTTCAAGGTTCTCAACAGGTACCTTAAAACGATCAAAACCATTGTGGTCCAGGGCATGGAATCCGGTATTTTCCGTAAAGACATCAACCCCGCTTCCGCCAGCATTTTGTTTTTCGGGAGCATACAGTCCATGGTGACCTTGTGGTGTTTGAGCGGATATAAACTTTCTTTAAGAAAAGTGTATTTTACTCAAATGCTGGACATTTATAAAAGCTGGATCGCGGTTTGCTAAAGATGTCCCCGCACCGCCCTTAAAGAACGGGTTTCCGCTCCCGGACTTTAAGACTTCTCCTCCGAGAAAGGCTGGTGCGGGTTTTTATTTGAAACTTTTGTGTCAGGCGAAAGCAGAAGATGCATGGCTGGTTTTAATTTAAAAGATTTTTCCATACGGCGCGGTATGGTCTTTGATTCAGGAGTGCATTTTGTCCGGCCCATGCTGCTGGCCGTGGCGGTCGGCGTCGGCACCGGATTTTTGGTCGTCGCCTTTATCAAATCCATTTTATGGATGACCGCTTTTTGTTTTAACCCGGCGACCAACGGGACATGGAAGGTCATTTTTATACCTGCCGTAGGAGGCCTTTTGGCTGGGCCTTTGATCGTATTTTTTGCGCCTGAGGCCAAAGGGCATGGTGTGCCGGAGGTCCTCAAGGCCATAGCCTTGCGCGGAGCCAGGATCAGGCCGATCGTGACCGTGATCAAGGCCGTGGCCTCGGTCCTTTCCATCGGCGCCGGATTTTCCGTCGGCCGGGAAGGGCCGATCGTGCAGTCGGGCGCCGCTTTAGGTTCGTCCTTCGGGCAATGGCTGAAACTTCCTGAAGCGATGATCAGGAACCTGGTGGCTTGCGGGGCGGGCGCCGGGATCGCCGGCGTTTTTAATACGCCCATTGCGGGGGTCATGTTCGCCTCAGAAGTGATCCTGCGCGATTTCGGCGCAAGTGCGTTGAGCACCGTCGTGGTCGCTGCGGTGTCTTCCAGCATTATCAGCCGTATTTTCTTGGGCGACCATCCATCCTTCAGTGTTCCCGCCTACCATCTTCAAAACCCGCAGGAAATATTCTTGTATTTCGGCTTGGGGATCTTGTCCGCATTGGCCGCGGTGTCATTCATGAGCACGCTGGAATGGTCGGAGACAAAGTTTGAGAATTGGAAATTTCCGGACTGGCTCAAACCGGCCTGCGCCGGCCTACTGGTCGGTTGCCTGGGGTTTGTTTTTCCGCAAATTTTCGGGTCCGGTCTTCCGGGCATCCAGGCCGCCTTGAACGGCAATTTGCCTTTGCATATTTTACTTTCCCTGGTTTTTGTCAAGATCGTAGCGACTGCGATTTCATTGGGCGGAGGCTCTTCCGGCGGCGTCTTTGCGCCCTTGTTGTTTACCGGCGCTGTTTTGGGAGGGTCTTTTGGACGGTTGGCATCGATGCATTATGGTTTTTCTCTGGCGCCCGACGGCGCGTACGCGCTCGTCGGCATGGCCAGCACTTTCGCGGCCGCAGCCCGCGCGCCGATCACTTCCATTTTGATCGTTTTTGAACTGACCGGCAGTTACGGAATGATCCTGCCCATCATGGTGGCCGTTGTTACCGCCACCTCCATCGCGCAGATCATATCCAAGGATTCCATTTATCTTTCAAGACTGAAACGCAAGGGGATCGATATCAAGTCCTTTGAAGAGTCCCGCGTGCTGGAAGGCTTAAAGGTCAGCGATGCCATGACGCGGGATTTTCAGTGTGTCCATCAGGACACTAACGCGCGCCAACTTGTGGATGTGATGTCCCAAAATCTGGCCAAGACCATTTTTGTCACGGACCGCCGCAACGCCTTATCCGGGATGATCAAATCGACGGAGATCAACAATGTTTTGATGCTGGAGGGCAAGGATTTTCTGATCGCCGATGACATTGCCGTTGTCTGTAAAGAGCACACTTTTGCCGATGAGCCCCTGAATGAAGTCGCCCAGGTGATGGCCGCGAAGCATTTGACGGAAATAGCGGTCGTGGATACCTTTGACACCTCCAAGATCATCGGGGTTCTCAAGTCCGATGACATTTTCCGCGTCTATGCCGAAGGTGTTTCCAAGAGGGAAGAGATCCTCAATCATCAGGCTGGCGAACGGATGCTGGAGCCGTCGGACACGAAGACATTCATTTTTACCGTCACTCCCCGTTCTCCAATCGTGGGAAAGCTTATCAAGGAGTTGAATTTGCCTCCGGGGGTTCACTTTAATCTGGTCAAAAGAAGCAACAGGTTCGCTATACCGCACGGGAACCTGCTCATGGAGGCCCGCGACCAGATCACGGTCATTGTCATGGCCCAGCAGCAGGAGGCCCTGCTTGAATGGCTGAAACACAACAAGCTAAAAGTTTTCTGATCTCCCGGATCAAATGAACGGCGTCTTGCGTTTGAAGATAATGACGCCATGATTGTTGGCCCAGCCCGGCGGTTTGGTCCAGTCCCCTCCCTGGCGGACGAGGGGCGCGTAATTCTTATAGATGTAGATTGCCAGCAAAGGGCAGTAGGTCTTGCCGAATATCCCCAAACCTTTCTCGTCGGAAATGATGCGGTTGGACATCAGCACATAGCCGACCTTATGGCTTTCCAAGTCCTTGATCACCGAGATTTCCTGCTCGCGCGGGATGTTGATATGGTCGAAGAAGATCAATTGCCGCGTGGGACTTTCTTTTCCCGTCAAATAATAGTACAGGCAGTCGTAGGGCAGGGCGAAAAAATAGTCATTCTTTTTAAGAGTGGCGTTCAAGAATGAGGTGACCGTATTGACGGTGTTGGTCCATTGAGGTTCATTGCCGACGTAGATCTGCCCGCGCTTCATGCTCAAATAACGGAAAGGCTGTTTTTGGCTTTGGATGCTGCCGGTATGCACCACGACGCCCAATGCCACCAGCCCCCATAGGAATATGAGGACCAAAATGTTAAGGACCCTGGGAATGACGGTAAAGGCCACGGCGATCATCACAAAGTGAAAGAGGGTCTCGAAAGGCTGGGACCAATATGTCCTGTACCATACGCCGCTGACGAGAAATTCGTGGAAATACAGGACGAAGAAAATGCCGATGACCGCAAGCGCCAATAGAACATCCTGCCGGTAAGTTTTTTCCATTTTTTTGGTCGCCAGCAGATAAACGGCCAGCAAGGTGCATCCGTGCAGCACGATGCCGATGGCGACACCAACGGGCGAATGGATGAAGGTCAGCCAGTTTTGCATCAGGTAATAAGGAATGACCAAGAGGGGAGAGGCATGGAACGGATGGTCCTGGGGCAGATAGGGCATGCACTGGCGGATGGCGTAAATAGGCAGGCCGTAAAGAAGCAGGAAGTAAATGATCGCCCAGCCCAAAGGCAGCAGAAGGTAGGTCATCCTATAGAATTTTTTCTTCTGGCCGTCGAAGGGGTATTTCTTGGCAAAATCGATCCAAATGACGCTCAGTACAAGGCCCACCAAACCGGCCAAACCGAAGTTGATCTTGACCAGACCCAGGATAAAATCAGCGATGAGCGCGATCCATAAATAACGCCGGCCTTCCATTTTGATATAGGATAAAAGGCACCACGCTATGACTAACTCCGCGACGATGCCGCCGATATGGTTGTAGGTAAAGAAAAACTCCTGGCGGCTTTGGGTGAACCATGCGGCTGCCAGAAAAGCCAGGCCGGGGGACATCAGGCAGGCCGCTGCTAAATAAAAGAATACGGAGCAAAGGATCGCCATCAAGGCCCTGCCCAAAAGTACGCTGGTGATGTGCACGCCGAAAAGCTTAAAGAACAGGCCGTAATAATATGGCATGATGGGGCCGTACACCCACCAGAAATCCTTGTAAGGCAGTTGTCCGTGCATGACGGCATTAAAGGCATATAGATCGCGGCCATGGTCGCCCTGGGCAAGCAGCGGCTGGTAATTGAGATCAGGCCAGACATAAAGGACAGCTACGAGCACCGTCAAGAGCAAAAAAATACGTTTGTTGTTTAATCGCATATTTATAAAGGCACCTTTCTTTTTAGAATGCACGTCCCGTGGTTCCAAGCCCATCCGGGCTCATCTTTCCAATCACCGAAATGCACCAGCGCAGTAAAGTTATCCTCGATGTATTTTGCGATCAAAGGGCAATAGTTGGTCCCTAAAATACCCAATCCGCTCTCCTGATGGGCAAAGGCGCGGTTGGAAAGAAGGACGTAATTGACGCGGTTTTTCACGAGCTCTGCGATCACGGATTTTTCCTGGGCGGGCGGTATTTTGATGTGCTCAAAGAAGATCAGCTGCCGGGTCGGCGATTTTTTACCCGTCAGGTAATAATAGAGGCAATCATAGGGCAGGGCAAAGAAAAGTTCGCCGGGCTTAAGTGTTGTGTTCAGGTAGTTTGTGGTTTGTTCGACGGTCGTAATCCATGACGGAGAATTGGTCACGTAAATGCCGCCCCTGGGCAGGTCGAGGTAATGGCTTTTGGTCTTCATGGCACTGACCATGACCATGAATACGAACCAGCTGATTCCGAGCATGACGGCAATCAGCGAGAAAACGGCGTAGCCGAAGGCTTTAGGGATGCTTTGCAGGGCCGCGTCGATCAATATAAAGATGATCATGATGCTCAAAGGCTGGGCCCAAAATTGGCAATACCACACCCCGCTGGCGATGAATTCGTGGGAGTTGGCCGCGTAGAAAAGACCAAGCAGTCCCAGGGACAGCAGCAGGGCCATTCTGCGCGCCGGCGGCAGCTTATTTTTGACGATCAGATAGATGCAGCGCAATGCGCAGGCATTGATAAGGACGGCAAATACGAGGTTCGACCATGTGGAGGTGATCGTATGCCAGGTGTTTGTGCAAAAAAAGCAGACGGCCGTCCATGGTGTTGTGTTGTAGGGATGGTCTCCGGGCAGATAAGGAAGACACTGGCGGATTTCCCTGATGGTAAGCCCGTGCAGCAGGGACCAGTAGATCAGAAAGTTTACAAGAGGAATGCCTATGACGGCCGCGGCGTAAAATGATTTCTTGGGCCTGTCGGCAGGCGTGCGGCGGACAAAATCACAGACAGCCACGGTGATGACGCTGACGGCCAGCGCCGCCAGTCCGAAATTGATTTTGATGAGGCACAATACAAAAATGAAGGGCAGGCTGCTCCAAGGCGCTTTCGATGAACTCTTTTGTATATAAGCCAGAAGGCGCCAGGCCACGCCCAATATCATGACAAGGCCGCCGATGTGATTATAGGTATAAAAGAAATCCTGCTGAAAGAACATAAACCAGCAGGCGCCAATAAAGGCGGCCAGCGGCGAGGCGATTTCCAGCAGGCCCAGGGCCATCAAAATGCCGCCCGCGATGCGAAGACAGAGCTTGCCTAAGATCATGCTGCTGATTTTGGTCCCGAAAATTTTAAAGAACAGGCCGTAATAATAAGGCATTAAAGGCCCGTACACCCACCAAAAATCCTTGTAGGGAAGTTCTCCGCGGAAAACCGCCTGGGCCGCGTAAAGGTCGCGGCCGTGGTCGCCTTGTGACAGGTACTCCTGAAAATTAGTATAAGGAGCGGCAATAATAATGCCTGCAGCCAGAACAGCCAGCAGGAGGAGGCCCGGTTTTTTCATGATCGCAGGATCCTTGGGAGTCAATGTTTCCTGTTCCTTCGACGTCATAGGGTTAGCGCCAATGCGGAGCAAAGGTTATTCTAAGGGAGGGCCTGTGGATTGTAAAGCACATAAACGCTTAATTGAAAAAATAAATTGCGCTAAGTGGCTGTAGCGACGTCGATTAAGGGTTTAGAGAAAGCGCTTGCCTTGCCATGTTCAAAAAATGTGTTACACTTCAATCAGGTTTTAAGAAAGCGTTCTTTTCAAATAGTTCCGTTAACGATAAAGGCAAACCCGGAGTGATCCGGGGACGCAAAGCCGTGGATCCTTTTTTAAGGACTGCCTGGTTACCGAAAAATGAGAAAACTATTACAGTTGTTCATTGGCGTTTGTGTCCTTTTGGCTGGCGCTAATATCCCTCCTGCCGCCTGGGCACAAACCCCCATCATCCTTGATCCTCAGGTATTCGATTGGCTTAAATCCAACATCAGTCCCATCACACATCTTCCGTATAGTTTTTATGTTCCCCGCAAGGACAGGTCCAAGATTTATGGGCTCATGGGATCAGCCGAAAGCGTCAAAGGCAGCATTGAAAGGATGATCACCCATGAAGGGATGGACATTTATGATGGGGCCGTCTACCAGATCGTTTTGGCCATGGCCGGAGGCCGGGATAATTTGGACCGGGCTTCCCTGGTGGACCGGTATTATTGGCAGGGGGCCGTGGGCGACACCTGGAACATCCGCGCGGGTTATCCGATCAATACCTTTATTTATGACCCCAAACACCCTGACCGGGTGAGTTCCGATAACAACCGGTTCGGCAAGCGCGGCTTTATTTTCCGCATCATCGATGCCGACGGCAACTATCTGGTCACAGACCCTTTGGACGGAAATAAATACCTGCCCGGATTTCCCGACGGCAGCCGCCTGCATTGGGTGGACTGGAAACCGGTGGCCGGAGAAAATGCGTGGGTGGTGATCGCCGCCATGCAGCTTTACCATAAAAAGCCCGACAGCATCGAATTGAAATTATCACAAGAGCTGGCCCGGGCCGCCATGATACTGCAAAGTCCGATCGGCGGCATCCGCATGGCGCCCCTGGGCACCGACCGGACCCTGAGCAAGGCCGAGGCTGCGTATTTCACGGCCGGTGACTGGTGGTACAATCACATATCGACGGAGAACAATATTTCCTGGTACGCGGCCTTTCGCATGCTTTACCAAATCACCGGCCAGGTCAAATACAAACATGCGATGGAGGGCATCCAACGGTACCTGCGGTTCGTGTGGGACCCCCAACAGGGGTATTTCGCGCAAGGAGCGTATTGCATCAACGGCCGATGGGTGAAGGACCATAAGAATTTCGCCTTGGACGTGCAGACCTGGAGCATTGCCTGCCTGGGACCTGAGAAATTAGACGCCTGGTTCGGGCCAGGCGCTGCCTGGCGCATCTGGCAGGCAGGCCGCCGGCATTCCGGGGTTTTCGACAAGCAGGGCGGGCTTTTAGGCGTGGGCTATACGGACGAGCATGACAGGATTTCCGTTGAATGGAGCGCCGGGGCCATGGTGGCCTTGATGGAACTTTTCCGTTATTATCAAAGTACGGACCCTGCCCGGGCCGCCCGGGCGCTGCGTGACAAAGACTCCATGCGCAGGTCCATGGAAGGCCTGCATTATGATATTTCCCCGACACTTGCCGCGTACAGTTATTCATCCCGACGGGGATGGATCCCTTTTGGATGGAATTCACACGATCCGCGGGTCATGAGCCTGGCTTCCAGCGGCTGGATGCTTTTCGTTGATGCTGGTTTTAATCCCTTTTGGCTGCTATAATAGCGCCTCTTAATTAAAAATTTTACCTAAGGGGATCGTTATGGCATCCATAGAAGATTTCAGGAAATTGGAATTGGTGGTGGCCCAGATCAAGGAAGTCAGGGAGCATCCCAACGCGGACCGTCTTTATGTGCTGCAGGTGGATACAGGCAAGGACGTACGGCAAATCGTCGCCGGGATACGCAAAGCATATACGCCCGAGCAGCTTGTGGGCAGGCGCATCATCCTGGCGGCCAATCTGGAGCCCGCGGTGATCCGGGGGGAGGCTTCCAACGGGATGCTTCTGGCCGCCTCGGATGCCGACGGCATGGCCTTGCTCATGCCCGACAAGGAAATGTCCTTGGGAAGTGTTGTGAAATAGAGTTCAAAAAGAGGCTTTATATGCCTGAATTATCCATGATGCCGTTTGTCCCGTCGGACGTCTGCCTGAAATGCGACGGCTGCTGCCGCTATAAGAGCGCGGATTCGCCCTGGCGCCCCAAATTAGGCGAAGCCGACAAACAAAGCCTGGCGGCCGCCATAACCGATGGCGACGTTTTGGATGACCAGGCGTATATCAAAACTATCCAAAATTGCGGACAACATTTCTGCCGCTTTCTTAATCAGTCCGACAACACCTGCGGCATTTATGCCAAGCGCCCCCTGGAATGCCTGCTGTATCCCTTCGTGCTTTCCCAGACGCCCGACGGCATAAAGGTCTATGTGCACTTAAGCTGCCCCTATGTCCAGGACCATCTTTCGCGCAGCGATTTTGACTCTTATGTGTCTTATTTGAAAGAATTTTTTCGTAAGGAAGGCGTGCGCGCCTTCCTTTCCCGCAATAGGGCCATGTTCCACGATTACAGCGCTTTCGCGCCGGAATTGCTGCATTTGTTCGACTTGTTGTTTTTATGGCCGCTTCCGGACAATGAAAATTAAGGAAAGCGGCACTTCGAATCAGTCCCCGAGTCTGGGGACAGGTGGAAAAGCATAGTGGAATTATTTGGATGAAAGACACGTTTGTGCTTGAGCAAAAATCGCTGGTGGAATCCTATCTGAACCGTGGCCCCAGGCCCCTGTCGAGTTATTCTTTTGTCAGCGTGTTTGCCTGGTGTGATTTTTTCGATTTCGAATTCCGGATGATCAAGGATTCCTTGTGCATCTTTGCCACAGGCGCCTCCGGCAGCTTTTTATACCTGCCGCCGCTGGGAAAGGTTTTTGACTTATCGACGGTAGAGGAGGTTTTTCGGCACCTGGGCCGCCAGGGCGGGCCCAGAGCCGTACACCGCATCGAAAATATTCCGGGAAATTTATTGCCTGTCTTTGGCGGCGGCGGTTATAATCAGTTTGCCAAGAATGCGGAGTACGTGTACCGCAAAGAGGACCTGATTGCCCTGAAAGGCAATGCGTATAAATCCCAGCGGCATGATTGCAATTATTTCAAGGCCCATCATGCCGATGTGTCTTTTTTGCCTTACACGGATGAAGATTTCAGCGGGTGTATGGACCTGTATGAGCGCTGGGCGGCGGGGCGCGCCCGGGCCAACAGCGATGGAGTTTATCGATCCATGTTGCAGGAAAACCGCCTGGTGCATGCGCGCTTGCTTCGGAAGTGGAAGGCCCTGGGGTTGGTGGCAGGCGTGCTGAAGGCGGACGGCAAATGTGCAGGCTATAGTTTCGGCTACGCCGTGGATGAATCGACCTTTTGCGTTTACGCCGAGATCGCGGATTTGCAGACCACCGGCGGCGCAGCCTACATGTTCAGGAGCTTGTGCTCCGACAGCCGCCTGGCGGCCTTCGGCCGGATCAATACCATGGACGATTTCGCCATGCCCAACGTCGAGCGCGCCAAACAGGCGTATCATCCCTCTGAGATGATCGCCTCCTACGCCGTATCGCAAAGGATTTGAAAAATCATGAACATCAAACTGGCCGAATTTGTGATCTTTGACGTGGAAACGACCGGCCTTTCCCCCGTCGACGGCGACCGCATCATCGAGATTGCGGCCATGAAGGTCAAAGGGCCGGTGGTCGTCGATAAGTTTTATTCCCTGGTCAACCCCCAGCGGACCGTCCCACTGGAGGCCACCCAGATCCATAGTATCACCACAGAGATGCTGGTCACGGCGCCGCCCGCCGCGGAGGTTTTGCCCCAAATGATCCATTTTATAGGCGGGGCATGTGTGGCCGGGCATAATGTGCGTTTTGACCTGAATTTTCTGTGCTATGAGCTGAGCCTGCTCGGACGTCGTCTCCACGACCAGACCCCGGCGATAGACACCTTAAAAATGGCCCGCGATCTGCTTCCCTATTTGAGCAACCACAAGCTGTCCTATCTGGCGCGCTGCCTGGGGGTCGCGGTCGACCAGACCCACCGCGCCATGGCCGACGTTGAACTCACCGTGGCGGTGTTTTTGCGGCTGATGGAAATGGCCGGCGACAAAGACCTTCATCAAGTGTCCGTTTTCCTGGACCAATTCGGCGTCGAGAAACCAAGCTTCAGATTAAACCAAAAATCCCAGGAATCGCTTTTCTAAATGGCGCCTTCGGTGTATCAGCACACACTTTCCCTTCGGGGAAGGGCTTTTGGGGTTTTCCGCGTTTTCAGGAGCAGGCCGCGGGTGTTTTTCTTGGACAGCAGCCTGCGCACGCCCGGGGCGCGGTTTTCCTACATCGGCTTTGCGCCGTTTACGACGGTGAGAGGCGGCGATCTGGCAGGCCTCAAAAAGGAATTCGACAAGCACCGTCTGCCGCGGCAGAAATTGTCCTTTCCCGCCGGCGCCGTCGGCTATTTAGGCTACGACGGGTCCTTGTGCTTCGGATTTTACGACACCGTCCTGACTATTGACCATCAAGAGCATAAGCTCATTATTTCGAGTTTTTTCCGGGGACGTATCAAAGATATATTAAAAGAATTGTATTTATCAACGGGTGGCGGGGCCTCGCCAGGCCCCGATGAGCAGCGAAGTCTTAATTTCCAAAGCAATTTTACCAGGGCCGGGTACATGAAGGCCGTGCGTCAGGCCCTGGAACACATCCGCCGGGGGGATATTTACCAGATCAACCTTTCGCATCAAATCAAGGTGCATATACCGGACTGGCAGCGCATCACGGATCCTGCGGCCATCTACGGGCATTTACGCCGAGCTTTCCCGTCGGAATACGGGGCGTATCTTGATGACGGAGAGCGGGTCATCCTCAGCGCTTCCCCGGAGCGTTTTTTACGCCTGCATAACGGCACCGTGCAGGTCAAGCCGATGAAGGGAACAAGGCCGAGGGGGAAAACCAAAGCGCAGGACAGGGCATTCAAAGAGGAGTTGATCAAAAGCCCGAAGGAAATCGCCGAGCTTTTGATGGTGACAGACCTGGAGCGCAACGATTTGGGCCGCGTCTGCGATTACGCCTCCGTCAGGGTCAGGCGCTTGCGCACGATAGAGACGTACAGGTCTGTGTTTCAGGCCACCTCCACCGTCGAGGGCCGCCTGCACAAGGCCCGCGACCAATTCGACCTGCTCAAAGCCGCCTTTCCCAGCGGTTCGGTGACAGGATGTCCCAAGATCGAGGCCATGAAGACGATCGAGAAGCTCGAGCACGGCCCCCGCGGCCTGTACACGGGCGCCTTGGGCTACATCAGTTTTTCCGGGGACATGGATTTTAACGTGATCATACGCGCCCTGTTCCTAAAACCGCATGAGGTTACTTTTCACGTCGGAGGCGGCATTGTGGCTGATTCCAGGCCGGCGGCCGAATGGCAGGAGACCTGGGACAAGGCCGGGCCGTTGATGGAAACATTAAGGCGGTCATTTTCATGAGAACGGTTTATTTTGACGGGCAATACCTCAAGGCTGGCACCCGGATCATTGAAGCTTTTACGCCGGGTTTTTTTAAGGCCAAAGGCGTTTTTGAAACCATGCTCGGTTTAGACGGCGTTGTGCTGGATGCTTCCTTGCACCTGGAGCGCCTGCTTTCCGGGTTGAAAGCATTGGGCATCAAGCCGCCGCCCCTTAATGCTTTGCTGCTCAAAGAGGTCCTGCGGCGCAATCGATTATCAACGGCCCGCGTGCGGGCCATGGTCTGGCAGGCAGGCCGTGAGGTCCATGTGATGGCCGTGGCCCTCCCCTATAAGGCGCCTGAAAGAAAGAATTACCGGGTATGTCTTTTCAGGACCGGCCGTCGTGCGGACGACCGTCTGGCCGGCGTCAAGTCATTGGACTATGGATTGTTTGCCAAAGCCTTTGCCCTTGCCCGGGCCAAGGGCTTTGACGAGGCCCTTTTGCTCAACCGCCGCGGTCATATTTTTGAGGCCGGCCGGGCCAATATTTTCTGGATCAAGGACAGGGTTTTATACACACCCCCTTTGTCTTCGGGCTGTTTGAGCGGTATCACCCGCAGGCAGGTGATCGACAGCACGAGGAGGTTGAAAGTTCCGGTCCAAGAAAGGGACCTGACGCCCCAAATCCTTAAAGCTGCCGACGCTGCGTTTCTGACCAATTCTTTGATAGGCATTAAACCCATTGAAATCCCGTCAATTGGCGCCGCCGCTATCAAGAAAATAGATTAAAGATTTCACACAAGACCCGGGAATTGATATACTATTTTAGATTAAATTTTATTAACCTTTAATGCTTTAGGACATCAGATGAAGATCCGCACCAAGGCCGTACATACCGGCGTCAATATCGATAAAACATTTAACTCGGTGATAACCCCGATCTATCCCACATCCACTTTTTTCTTCGATGAGATCGGCAAAAATAAGGGATATGATTACACCCGCTCGGGCAATCCCACCCGCGCGGCCCTGGAGGCCAATATCGCGGCCATGGAGGGCGGCGTGGACTGTTCGGTGACAGCCACGGGCATGGCCGCCATTACGGCTGTGATGTTCTTCCTTAAAGCAGGGGACCATATCATCACCGGGGATGACATTTACGGCGGCACCTTCCGGTTGTTCAATGCCGTCTTAAAGCCTATGGGGTATGAGTTTTCGTTCCTGAACATGAGGGACATCAAGGCCGTGAAGGCCGCTGTGAAGAAGAACACCAAAATGATCTGGATCGAAACGCCGTCCAATCCTTTGCTTAATATCGTGGACATGGAAGCGGTCGTGGGCCTCGCCAAGAAGGCCGGTTGTTTGAGCGTCGTGGACAACACCTTTCTGTCCCCGTATTTCCAAAGTCCTTTTGAATTCGGCGCGGACATGGTGGTCCACTCGACGACCAAATACCTCAACGGCCATTCCGATGTGGTGGGCGGGGCGATCGTTTATTCTCGCCAAGAACTGCAGGAGCGCGGCCGTTATCTGGTCAATGCCCTGGGGGTTTCCCAGTCGCCTTACGATGCCTGGCTGGTTTTACGGGGCGTGAAGACCCTGCCCCAGCGCATGGAAGCGCACCAGGCCAATGCCCTGAAGATCGCCCAATTCCTCGAAGGGCATAAAAATGTCAAGAAGGTATATTATCCAGGCTTAAAAAGCCATCCGCAGCAGGAACTTATCAAAAAACAGATGAAGGGCTTCGGTGCCATGCTGGCTTTTGAATTGGACACCAAGCAGGTGCCATTGAATACATTCTTTAAGAAGTTGCATTTTTTCGCCCTGGCCGAGTCCTTGGGCGGAGTGGAATCCTTGGTCGAGACCCCATGGTTCATGAGCCATGCCTCCATGGGCGAGGCAGGGCTTATTGCCTCGGGCATGACCAAAGAGACCGTACGCGTGTCCGTAGGTATTGAAGATGCCGAAGACCTGATCGCCGATTTGAACCAGGCATTAAAAGGATAATATGGATAAAAAAGACCGTTTTGCGGCGCTGTTTCTGGCCGCTGTTTGTTTTGTCTCAGCCGCAGGTCAGGCCTATGCCGGCATGCCTGACGTTGCGGCCGCGATCATGAACAAGAATTATACAGCCGCCCGCGACCTGGCATCTGCGATCATGAACAACAGCCAGGACCCTGCCCAGCGTACGGAGGCTCAATATTATTACGGTTTGGCCCAGCTGCGTTTGGGGCAATATGCGCAGGCCCGCAGCGCCTTTCAAAGCGTCATGGACAGCCGTCCGTCCCAGGACGGTTATGACAAGGCCGCCCTGAGCCTGACGGAAGGATTTTATATGGCCGGCTTGTATTCCGATGCCCTGGATACGGCCACCCGGTTATTGAGAAAAAGTCCGCATTCTTCATATCTTAGCCTCATCTATTTCAAGATCGCGGGGGCGGATTTGAAATTGATGCGCTGGGAAGAGGCCCATTACTATTTGAACAAGATCCTCGAAGATTTTCCCAAAAGCCCTGAGGCGTCCATTGCCAAGCAGCTTCTGGAAGAAAAGCAGTATTTTGCCGTCCAGGTGGGGTCGTTTTTGGACAAGGGCCGGGCCCTGGCCCTGATCGACGATCTGAAAGGCGACGGCCAATATGCCTACGTGGTCGAAACTACATCCCCCGATGGGCACACCTATTACCGCGTGCGTGTGGGACAGATGAGCTCGCTCAATGACGCCGAAGATTTGAAGAAGGACCTGGAAAAATTGGGATACTCCACCTTGATCTATCCTTAGATGAAACCTCCCGCAGTGATCTTTATCGCCGGGCCGACCGCCGTAGGGAAATCCGAAGCAGCCCTTGTCTTGGGGCCACGCCTTGATGCAGAAATCATCTGTTGCGATGCTTTTCAGGTTTACCGCGAGATCAACATTGCCAGCGATAAGCCATCCACGCAGGCAAGGTCAAAGGTTTTCCATCATCTGGTGGATGTTCTTTCCGTCACGGAAGAATTCAATGCGGCCCGATGGCAGAAGCTTTGCTTAGCCGCCATCCGGGACGTGCGTTCCCGCGGTAAAATGCCCTTGATCGTCGGCGGCAGCGGCATGTACATGTCGGTTTTGCTGGACGGTATTTTTGAAGAGGTCCCGGCAGGCAAGGATATAAAGGAAGAGTTAAGCCGGGAACTGGCGGCCAAAGGTCCGGCGGTTTTGCATGAACGTCTCATGGCCCTGGATCCGCAGGCCGCCTCCAGGATCCATCCCCGTGATCCGCAAAGGATCATCCGGGCCCTGCAGGTGGTCCAATCGACAGGCAAGCCCATTTCGCAGCTTCAACCCAGGCGCGAAGGACTGTGGGGCAAAATGCCGGTGGCGATCTTCGCCCTGAACCGCCCGCGCCAGGAACTTTACCGGCGGGTGGATGCCCGTGTGGAGGGGATGTTCGCCCAAGGGATCGTCGAAGAAATTCAAAAAGTCTCGCGGCTGCCTTTGAGCGCCACCGCGCGCAAGCTCATCGGCATCCCTGAGGTCACGGGATATTTGAACGGGGAGTATGATCTCGACCGCGCCAAATACCTGATGAAGCTCCATACCCGGCATTACGCCAAACGTCAATTGACCTGGTTCAGGGGCCAAGAGCGCCTGAGGTGGATCGACATCGCGGCAGGGCAATCGGCGCAGGATGCGGCGGAAATCATCGCACGGCATATAGAAGATGATCAGGGCTGAGTTTATTCTTCGAGCGACACTTCGATTTTTAGCTGCCGCACGCCGAGCAAACGAGGGAAGCCTGAGCCGTAGGGCGAAGGCTGGCCAAACTTGTCCGAGCTTTGAAGTTCAAGAGAACTTCAAAGCGAGTTGTTTGGCCACCGAGTGAGCGAGGACCGGCAGCGGCCGCCGTAGGCGGCAAAAATCGACCGTGGAGCGAGAAGAATAAATTCAGCCAGTATCTTTTAAACCACTCTATGAAAGAAAAGATCATATTAGCGCTGGTCATCGAGCACGCGCACAGCAGCTGGTCGCCGGACGATGAGGCGGCGGAGATGACGCAGTTGATCACCAGCTGCGGCGGGGAAATCGTGCATACGGTTTTCTGCCGGACCATGCCGCCCACCGCCTCCCACATGCTCACCAAAGGCAAGGTCGACGAGATCAAGGCCTTGTGCCGGGCGGGCGGCATCGACGCTGTGATCGTCAGCTGCGACCTGAAAGGCACCCAGCAGCGCAACCTCGAGGCTGATTTCGGCGTCAAGACCCTGGACCGCACCCAGGTCATCCTGGATATTTTTGCCAAACGCGCCACCTCGCAGGAAGGCAAGATGCAGGTGGAGCTGGCCCAGTTGCAATACCGTCTTCCCAGGCTCACGGGTCACGGCGAAGAAATGTCGCGTTTAGGCGGCGGCATCGGCAGCTTGGGCCCCGGAGAAACCAAGCTCGAAATCGACCGCCGCCGCATCGCTGAGAAAATCGACAGGCTGAGGAGGGATCTCAAGGGAGTCACCCAAAACCGGCAAGTCAAACGCAAAAAACGTCAAGACCAAAAAATCCCCACCGCGGCCCTGGTCGGGTATACCAATGCCGGAAAATCCACATTGCTAAACGCCCTCACCGGGTCGGAAACCTTGGTTAGGGACGGACTTTTCACCACCCTGGATCCGTTGGCCCGCCAAGCCATCCTGCCTGACCGCCGCAAGGTGGTTTTTTCAGACACCGTCGGGTTCATGCATGCCCTGCCCCATGGACTGATCGAGGCTTTCAAGGCCACCCTCGAGGAAGTCCGGGAGGCGGACCTGTTATTGCATGTGCTGGATGTCAGTCACCCCGATTATCATAAATTTTATGACGCGGTCAACGAGGTCCTGGGCCAATTAAAGGTCCTGGACAAGCCCACGGTCCTGGTGTTTAACAAAATAGACAAACTGGAAGACCGCAAGCGGCTGGAGCAGATCAAGAGGGGATTGGGTCCCGGCATAGGCATCTGCGCGCTTAAAGGCGAGAATGTCCAGCAACTGCTCTTGTTGGTCGAGGACATGTTGTCCGCGGGCCATGTCGATATCGATGTCGTGCTGCCGGCCGGCCGCATGGACCTGGTCAATCTGGCCCATGTCAAGGGCAGGGTGCATGAGGTCAAGTATTCGGCCAAAGGCATACGCCTCAAAGCGTCCCTGCCGGCCCAAACCGCCGGCCTTTTTAGGCTGCCCCAAGTTGACAAAGCCGTTTAACTATGTTAAATTGACCCCTATGCTCCGTCGCAATATTCTTTTTTCAGCCCTGTTTTTAATTGTGTTTCCTTCTCTGGGCCGGGCGGATTGGATCTGGACCCCTGAGACGGGAAAGTTCATCAATCCCCAGTGGGAAGTCAAATCAACCCCTGCCGACCAGCTGGAATTCGCCCAAAGTTTCAGGGACCAGGGCAACTGCAAGAAGGCCATTGTCGAGTACAAGAAACTGCTGAACACCTATCCCCGCTCTAAGGAGGCCCCGGAAGCCGAGTTTTATACGGGCCAATGCCTGGAAAAAATGGACAAACCTTATGAAGCCTATAAGGCCTACCAGATGGTCATCGATAAATATCCCTTCAGCAACCGTTCCGCGCAGATCGTAACGCTTGAGTACAATATCGCCAACCATCTCCTGGAGAACAAAGGCCGCAGCAAATGGGCCCAGGCGGTCATGGGCAGCGACCAGCGCGTTATTGAGATATTGAACACCGTTGTCAAGGACGCGCCTTACGGAAAATACGCGGCGCTTTCCGAATACAAGATCGGGCTTTATTATAAGGAAAGAGGAGATTACCAGAATGCCCGTGATGAATTCGAAAAGACCATGGACGATTACCCCAACAGTGAATGGGCGCAGGCCGCCAAATTCCAGATTGCCATGGCCGACAGCTCCAGGGCCTCGGACGCGCAGCATGAGCAGAAGGTCAGCAGCATCGCCCTGGATGAATTCAAGCAATTCGTCAAGACCCACCCGGACAGCGAACTGGACCCCGAAGCCAAGAAACAAATGGCCCTGCTTAGGAACAAAGAAGCGAAAAATGATTTTATCATTGCCCAATTTTATCAAAAGCAGAGGCAGTTGGAGGCCGCGCGGATTTATTATAAGGAAGTCGTTGATCACTACCCAGATACTCCCTGGGCGTTCAAAGCCCTGGCCATCTTAAAAACCATCGGTGGATAATGTTCCGTATTGTCTTGTGTTTGCTCTTGGTGACGGCTGCCGGCTGCGGGTATACGACCGGTTCCCTGCTGCCCGGCAAATATAAGAAAATCACCATCCTGCCTTTCCGCAATAAGATCAGCAATTTCAACGTAGACAGCAGTACGATTTATGTGCCCGGCCTGGAGACCCAGGTCACCACCGCCATTATCGACAGGTTCTTGTTCGACGGGAATTTACGGGTTGTTAAGCCGCAGGAGGCTGACCTTATTTTAAGCGGGGCCTTGACCGGCATCGCACAGGACGAACTGCGCCAGGACGTCAACCAGAATGTCCAGGAATACCGCATCCGGATCATCGTAGCCATGACCTTGAAGGATGCCGCCACGGGCAAGGTACTTTGGAGAGAACCTTCTTTCACCGGGGAAAGCACCTATTTTCTCACCGGACCGCAGGCCCAATCGCAAAGTTCCGCGATAAGCACCGCGTTGACCGACCTTGCCACCCGTGCTGTTGAGCGCACCGTCGAAAATTGGTAACCTATGATCTATCTTTTGCTGGGCGATGACCTTGCGGCCGTTGATGCCAGGATCGCCGAGATCAAGTCCAGGTTTTTTAAAGGTTCCGAGGAGGCCCTGGCCTTTGACTTTGACAATCTCGACGGCAGCCGGCTGGAGGCCCACGCATTAAAAAAAGCGCTGCTCGTCCTTCCGGTCATTGCCCCGCACCGCCTCATCGTTGTCCGTCAGATCCATAAATTAAAACCCGCGGACATCAAGGTGTTGATGGCTTTTTGCCAAAAGCCGGCGAAGCACTGCGATCTTGTCCTGGAATCCTCTGAAAGCGCGCTTAAAGGCGATTTGAAGGACCTCACCCTTTACGTCAAGGCCAGCATGCTGGAAGGCCCCAAGGCGCCCAATGTTTTTGACATGACCAAATTGATGACAGCCCACCGCAGCGGGGAAGCCCTGAAAATATTGGACGGTTTTTGGCGTGCCAACATGCATCCTTTGCAGATCATGCCGGCGCTGGTGTGGTATTGGAGCAAGGAAGGCAGGTTACGCGGCAAGGAGATCTTCAAGAAAGGGCTTACGGCGCTCCAGGAGGCGGACCTGAACATCAAACGCAGCCGGCTGGAACCTAAATATGCGCTGGAGAAATTAGTGGTGGAGTTGGGCCTGTTACTTCGCCGCTAAAAGCTTGGCGAAACCGGATTTCCGTCGGGCCGCCGTTTTTTTGTGCATGATGCCGCGTTTGGCCGCCTTGTCGAATTTTTTGTATATTTCTTTAAGCAGGTCAGCCGCCTCGGCTTTCTTGCCGCCGGCTGCGGCCGTGAACTGTTTGACGCACTTTTTAAGATCAGTCTTGATCTGCATGTTGTGCAGGTGCCTGGTGCGGTTTTGGCGTAAATCTTTAATGGCTGTACGGCGTTGTGGCATGAATAAAGTCTCCTTTAAGCATTGTTACGAAGGACAAATAATAGCAAACCGCCTTGCCTATGTCAACTGATAAATCCTGCTCCCGTTGTGACCCCAATCATGCCCTTTTAAAATCCAGCGGCGTTGTGGCCGGCGGGGTGCTGACCTCAAGACTGCTTGGTTTCGTGCGCGATGTCATCCTGGCGCGTTTTTTAGGCACCGGCCTTCTGGCGGAGGCGTTCTTCGTGGCCCAGCGTATCCCCAATTTGTTGAGGGACATGGCCGGCGAGGGCGCGGCCAATGCGGCCATCGTGCCGACCCTGACGGAATACGCCCAAAAAAAGACCGCCCAAGATTGGCAGCAATGCATTAACGCGGTCATGACATGGGGGCTGATCATTTTAGGGACGATCACGGTCATCGGCATATTGGCCGCTCCGTTGATTGTGAGGCTCATTGCGCCGGGCTTCATCGCACAGCCGGAAAAATTGCACCTGACGATCAATTTGACGCGCATCATGTTTCCTTATTTGGTCCTGATCGCTCTAACGGCTTTTCAGGCGGGCATTTTATATTCGTTAAATGCGTTCTTCGCGCCGGCTTTCGGTCCATGCCTTTTGAATGTGGCCATGATCTTAAGCGTGTGGGTGGCATGCCTGTTCTCCCTGCCGTTGGCCTATACGATCTCCATCGGGGTTTTAGTGGGCGGCATCTGGCAGTTCTGGGTCCAATTCTCGGCGCTCGCCCGCCGCGGCGTGCATTGGAAATTGTCGGCGGATTTTAGGAATGAGGGCGCTTTGAAAATAGGACGGCTCATGCTGCCGCGGTTGTGGGGCAGCGCGGTCTATCAGATCAATGTTTTTGTAGACACGTTTTGCGCGTCCCTGGCCTTTATCGTGGGGGCAGGCGGCATTGCCGCGATTTATTACGCCAACCGCATGATCCAGCTTCCCCTGGGGGTTTTCGGTTACGCGCTTTCGTCGGTGGCCCTGCCGTCCTTGTCCAGGCTTGCCCAGGAAAAGGACATGGCCCGGTTCAAATCGACCTTGTTTTTCGCCCTGCGCAATCTGGTGCTCGTCCTGGCGCTGGCAGGCATAGGCATGGCATTTTTTTCCAAGTGGATCATTCATATTATTTTCCAGCGGGGCGCATTTGACGCCTATTCCACATCAGTGACGGCCCGGGTGATGTTCTATGCGGCCCTGGGGTTGCCGTTTTTCGGGGCCTCAAGGATCCTGGTGTCCGCTTTTTACGCGCTGCAGGACACCAAAACCCCTGTGAAGACGGCAACGGTCTGTCTGGTCATCAACATTGTTTTGAACGTCGCGCTGATGTTTCCTCTTAAGATCGGCGGCATCGCCCTGGCCAGCAGCATCGCCGGCGCCGTCAACTGCCTGCTGTTATGGAACGCCCTTCAAAGGAGATTGAAATGAAGATAAAAATCAAACGATGCTGTCTTTGCACCCGGTGGCCCGTTTATACCGCCAGGGCGAAATATTGCCTGCGCTGCCGTAAGTTTATGTATTGCATGAAAAACAGGCGGATCAACGGCGAGGCTGCCGAAAGAATTAAAGCCTGGGTCAGGCACTGCCGTGGTTTTTTCTGTTTTTATACGGGAGTGGAACTCAATTTGGAAGATCCTGCAGACCCATACTATTTTGAATTTGATCACTTCGTACCGGGCGACCGCCGCCGCATGAATTTGACCTGTACGTTATTTAATGAGATCAAATCCGATCTTCTTCTACAGGAGCTTAAACGTTACGTCCATCAACTGGAGATGCACTGGACAACAGGTGCCCCGGTTAAGAAAATGAAGCTCAAATTCTGGTTTCGCTTAACGCCGCCCAAGGCAAAAGACGGTGTTTTCTTAACCATGCGCCAATACCGCAAACTGCTTGCCCTGGCCAAGCGCAGCCGTCACAATAGATAATTATTTATGCATTGATCGGGAAACTGTACATAGGATTCAATCAATGGAGATCAGGGAAACGATCAAAACATTGCCGACGACCAGCGGCGTGTATTTGTACAAGGACGCCGCGGGGGAGGTCATTTACGTCGGCAAGGCGGTCAATATCCGCAAGCGCGTGGAATCCTACTTCCGCAAGGAGACCGGGAGCGTCAAGACGGACTTTCTGGTCAGTAAAATAGCCGGCATTGAGACGGTGCAAACCGCCTCCGAAGCCGAGGCCCTGCTTTTGGAGGCCGGCCTCATCAAGCGCCACCTGCCCAAGTACAATGTGGAGCTTAAGGACGGCAAGACCTATCCGTTTATCCGCATTACCAAGGAAGAGTTTCCCTTGGTTTCAGTCGTGCGTCAAACCACGCGCAAATACAAGGACGTGGCCGCGGAATTCTGGGGGCCATACGTGAATCCGGCGTTGGTGCGCGAAGCCTTGAATATCATCCGTAAGATTTTTCCTTTCCGCACCTGCGAGCCTTTTGCCGCCCAACTGTGCCTTTACTATGATTTGGGGCTGTGCCAGGGGCCTTGCGAGGCCAAGGTCGGCAGGCAGGAGTATATGCGCAACATCAAAAACATAAAGCTGATTCTCGACGGTAAGAAAGACGATCTATACCGCCGGATGCGCCGCCGGATGGAAGAGGCTTCCCTGGCACAGGATTTCGAAGGCGCGGGACGCCTGCGCGACCAGATCAGGGCCGTCGGCGCTCTGTATTCGGGGACAGGGGACATCAATTATTACAAAGAGGCCGAACAGCTGCAAAGGGCGCTGGCACTTGGGCGCGCCCCGGCACGCCTGGAGTGTTTTGATATTTCCAACATCATGGGCAACCAGGCGGTCGGCTCCATGGTGTCGTTTTTAAACGGCAAGCCGGACAAGAACAATTACCGGCGGTTTCGCATCAAGACCGTGCAGGGCATCGATGATTTTCAGATGATCGCGGAGGTGGTGCGCCGGCGTTACAGCCGCCTGCAAAGGGAAGGTCTAAGTTTCCCTGATCTCATCGTCGTCGACGGCGGCAAAGGGCAGCTGGGCGCCGCGCTCGGGGAATTAAAAAAATTGAATTTGTCGCTTCCGGTCATTGCGCTGGCCAAGCAGGAAGAAGAGATTTTTGTCCCCGGTAAACGCAATCCCTTAAGGCTGCCGCATGATTCATTGGGCCTGAAGCTTCTCATGCGCCTGCGCGATGAGGCCCACCGTTTCGGTCTCAAGTACCATACCCTTCTGCGCGCCAAGAAATTTTTAGGCCTCGACAAGCCTTGATTTTCCCATTATTATGTACGTTTTTGAGTATCACCGGGTGGCGAGGCATTGATGTTTCGGAGCGCACGATACCGGCTCAAGGGGCCACTATTTGGTAAACCACCATTGAAGCGGGCTTGTGGGTTGCACCCACCCAAGGAGCACCGAAATATCAATGCTGAGCCAGGACCCGGTGGTCAGCTAAACGAAGGTTTATTATTATGGAAATTGGTATCGTCGGCCTGCCTAATGTCGGCAAGTCTTCGCTGTTTAACGCCTTGACCGGCGCTGCCGCGGCCGCGGAGAATTTTCCTTTTACCACGATCGAACCCAACATCGGGGTCGTTCCCCTGCCGGATGAGCGCCTGCAGTTTCTGGCTCAGGAATGGAATTCCGCCAAGGTGACCCCGTCAGGGATCCGTTTCGTGGACATCGCCGGCATCGTCAAGGGCGCTTCCCAGGGGGAAGGGTTGGGCAACAAATTCTTGTCCCATATACGTTCTGTCGACGCGGTGGCCCACGTGGTGCGCTGTTTTAAAGACGAGAATGTGGTCAATGTTTGTCCCGAGCTTGATCCCTTGTCCGCCGCGGACATCATCACCACCGAACTTTTATTGGCCGATATCCAGCAGTGCGAGGCGGCCTTGGGGCGCTGGTCCAAGAAAGCCAAGTCCGGGGACAAGGAAGCCATCGCTAAATGTAATGCCCTCAATGACTGCATGAAGGCTTTTAACGAAGGCACTCCGGCCAGACGACTGAAGGCCATTCCCCCGGAAATTTTAAGCGAATTCCAGTTTTTGACCGCCAAGTCCCTGATGTACGTGGCCAATACCGACGAAGGAGAACCTGACGAAGCCCTGTTGAAACCGCTGCGCGAACGCGCGGACAAAGAAGGGGCGGCTTTGGTTTCTTTGTGCACGAAGCTGGAGGCGGAAATCGTGCAGTTGCCGCCTGAGGAGCGCGGCGCTTATTATGAAGCCGCCGGCATCGCCTCGCCGGGTTTGAGCCGCCTGGCCCACGCAGGCAAAGACCTGCTGAAATTGATCTGTTTTTTTACCGCGGGCCCGCAGGAAACCCGCGCTTGGCTTGTTCCTCAAGGGACGCCGGCCGTCAAGGCCGCCGGGAAGATCCATACGGACATTGAGCGCGGGTTCATCCGCGCCGAGATCTATAAATGCGACGACCTTAAAAAACTCGGTTCCTATAAAGCCGTGCAGGAAAAAAACCTGGTCACCCTCGAGGGTAAAGAGTATATTATGCAGGACGGGGACGCTGCCTATTTTCGTTTCAGCGTGTAAAAATTTATGTCAGACCAATTGACCAGACAATTCGATGAACTTGCCAACAGGCTGGCCGGCCTAAGGGGGTATCTTTGATGTCCCCCAGAAAGAAAAATCCATAGCCCAAATACAGGAGCGGATGGGGGCACAAGGGTTTTGGGGAAACCCGGAAGCGGCCAACAAAACCATGCAGGAGCTCAAAGTCCTTAAGAACCTCGTCGAGCCTTTTCAGGAATGCGTCAAGCGCGTGCACGAGGCCCAGGAATTTTTAGGTTTGGGCGGGGGAGATGAGGATTTGAACCGGCAGTTGGCTGATGAGGCCTCTGCTTTGAGCGCCCAAATCGCCGTTTTGGAATTGCAGGCCCATTTGAGCTCCCCCTTTGACGGCGCCAACGCGCTTTTGAGCATCAACGCCGGCGCCGGAGGCACGGAATCCTGCGATTGGGCGGCCATGCTGATGCGCATGTACGCGCGCCATGCGGATTTGAAGGGCTATAAGTGCGAGACCATCGACATTTTGTATGGCGATGAAGCGGGCATCAAGAACGTCGTCCTTCGCATCGAAGGCGAGATGGCCTACGGGTATCTGAAATCGGAAAAAGGCGTGCACCGGCTGGTTCGTATTTCCCCGTTTGATTCCAACAAGCGGCGGCATACGTCCTTTGCTTCCGTAGAGGTCATCCCTGAAGTAGAGGACAGCGCCGAGGTGGCGATCAATCCCGCGGAATTACGCATTGACGTTTACCGCGCCTCAGGCCCCGGCGGCCAGGGGGTCAACACCACGGATTCCGCGGTGCGCATCACGCATTTGCCGACGGGCATTGTGGCCCAGTCGCAGAAGGAACGTTCGCAATTGCAGAACAAGGCTCAGGCCATGAAGGTCTTGAGGGCCAGACTGGCCGCGCTTAAGGCCCGCGAGCAGGAAGAGGCTATGAGCAAAGAGGCCGGCGACAAGCAAAAGATCGAATGGGGCTCGCAGATCCGCTCCTATGTGTTGTACCCGTACCAGATGGTCAAGGACCACCGGACCGGAGTGGAAACATCGGCGACCCAAAAAGTCCTCGACGGCGAGATCGATGAATTTATTGAAGGATTCTTAAAAACAAAGCCCGAAGACAGAGACAAACGCCTTAGGGAAAGGCAACAGGAAGAATAATTATGTTCGATTTCATTGTACGCAAAGGCATGGTGCAAAGCGCCCAGAATTTTATCAACCGGCTTAATCCCAGAGTCGAGGTCCATATCCATCCGGAAGCGCCGCTGCCTTCCATAGGCCTGGTCAAGAAACTGGCGGCCAGGGCCTCCGAGATCTGCGCCCTGGAAGAAAAAATAAAAGCGCTCTCCGACGACGAGCTCAAGGCCAAGACCGCGGAATTCAAGGCGCGCATCAACCGGGCGATCAGCACCAAGAAAAATGAATATGAGCAGATGCAATCCGATTTCCGCAAAGCGTCTTCGGGCCAGGAACGCGAAGACCTGACGGTCGAGATCAAGAAGATCGAGAAAGAGCTGTTTGATTCCAAGCAGGGCGTCCTGGATGAGATCCTTAACGAAGCTTTCGCCGTTGTGCGCGAGACAGGGCGCCGAGTTTTGAACATGCGCCATTTCGACGTGCAATTGGTGGGCGGCATGGTCCTGCATGACGGGGGCATCACGGAAATGACCACCGGCGAAGGCAAGACCCTGGTGGCCACCCTGCCCGCCTACCTCAACGCCCTGACCGGAGACGGCGTGCACGTGGTGACGGTCAACGATTACCTGGCCGGCCGCGACCGGCATTGGATGGGCCCCATCTACGAATTTCTGGGGCTCTCCGTTGGGGTCATCCAGCACGACATGAACCCGCGCGAGCGGCAAGTGGCCTACGGCTGCGACATCACCTACGGCACCAACAACGAGTTCGGCTTCGATTACCTGCGCGACAACATGGTGTCTTTCAGGGAAGAGATGGTCCAGCGCGGCCATGCCTTTGCCGTTGTCGATGAGGTGGACAGCATCCTGATCGACGAGGCGCGCACCCCCTTGATCATCTCCGGTCCCGCGGAAGAAAGCACGGACAAATATTACAAGGCCTTCCAGATCGCCCGCCAGCTCAAAGGCCGGCGCGTCACCGAGGCCCAGGAGATCGACGCCAAGCATAAAGGCGAGGACCTTTCCAAAGGTTATGATTATTTGGCGGATGAGAAGAACAAATCCATCGCGCTTTCCGATGATGGGGAAAGCAAGGCCGCCGGGCTTTTCGGGGTCAAGAACCTGCACGAGATCGACACCAACGAGTACCGCCACCATGTGATCTGCGCGCTTCGCGCCAAGGAGTTTTTCGTGCGCGACGTGGATTACGTGGTCAAGGAAGGCAAGGTCATCATCGTCGATGAATTCACGGGGCGCATGATGCCCGGCCGCCGGTGGTCGGACGGCCTGCACCAGGCCGTGGAAGCCCGTGAAGGCATCAAGATCGAGCGCGAGAACCAAACGCTTGCCACCATCACCTTTCAGAATTATTTCCGCATGTACAGCAAGCTGGCCGGGATGACGGGCACGGCCTATACCGAGGCCAACGAATTCAAACAAATTTATGACCTGGATGTGGTGGTCATCCCCACCAACCGCAAACTGGTCCGCGTCAGCCACCCGGACTGCATTTATAAGACCGTGCAGGAAAAATACAACGCCGTTGTCGAGGAGATCGCCTCCTGTCACAAACAAGGCCAGCCGGTCCTGGTGGGCACCATTTCCATTGAGAAATCCGAGATCGTTTCCGACCTGTTGAAGAAAAAGGGCATTCCCCACCAGGTGTTGAACGCCAAATACCACGAGATGGAAGCCCATATCATTGCCCAGGCCGGGCGTTATAAGGGCGTGACCATCGCCACCAACATGGCCGGCCGCGGCACGGACATTGTCCTGGGCGGTAACGCCGAGTTTTTGGCGCGCGCCCTGGCCAATGAAAAGGCCAAGGACGACGAGGCGGCCCGCGAGGAAATGACGCATGGGTTCATCGCCCAGTTCAAGGAGCAGACGTCCAAAGAAAAAGAACAGGTGCTTGCGGCCGGAGGGCTGCATGTCATCGGCACGGAACGCCACGAGTCGCGGCGCATCGACAACCAGCTCAGAGGCCGCTGCGGCCGCCAGGGCGATCCGGGTTCGTCGAGATTTTATGTCTCCCTGCAGGACGATCTGATGCGCCTGTTCGCTTCCGAGAACATCATGGGCCTCATGGACAAGCTGGGCATGAAGGAAGGCGAAGTCATCGAGTCGCGCATGGTGTCAGGCGCATTGGAAGTGGCCCAAAAGCGGGTGGAAAACTACAACTTTGAGATCCGCAAGCAGCTTTTGGACTACGACAATGTCATGAACAAGCAGCGCGAGGTCATCTACAGCCTGCGGCGCTCCATCCTCGAGGGAGAAAACTTGAGGGACGTGATCCAGGATTCCATCCTGATGGCCGGCGATGAAGTGGTGGACAGCCTTTACGCGCTGGAACAAAACGAAGAGACCATCAATCGCCTCGCGGCGGACGTGCTGTCCAAATTCCTGGTGAATATCGACGGGCTTAAGGCCGAATGGAGCACCTTGAATACGGCAATGATCAAGGAGGAATTGGGCAATTGTCTAATCAGGGCCTATGAAAACAAGGAGGCCAAGGTGACGCCCGAGATCATGCGCCGCATGGAACGCATGATCCTTTTGCATGTCATCGACACGAAATGGAAAGACCATTTGTACAGCATGGACCAGGTCAAGGACGGCATCAGCCTGCGGGCCCTTGGCCAGCGCGATCCTTTGGTGGAATACAAGAAGGAAGGTTTTGCCATGTTCAAGACCATGTATGCGTCGATCAACCATGAGGTGGCCGCGATGATCTTCAGGCTGCAAGCCATGCCTGAAGACGAGCGTCCGCGTTCGGTGTTCAGCGAGATCCCCCAGCAGGCCGTGCACCAGGAATTCCAGCCGGGCATTCCCACGCCGGTGGCGCCCGCCCAGGCGGTCCTGGAAGAGACCCAGGTTCCGCGGCAGATCACGACAGCCAGGCAGCCCGCGGCGACACCCGCAGTGCGCTCGGCCGACAAGGTCGGACGCAACGATCCCTGCCCCTGCGGTTCAGGCAAAAAATACAAAAAGTGCTGCGGCGCGTAATTTCTTCTCCGGTCATTCCCGCATGCTTTTAGCGGGAATCCAGACATTCGGCTTGCCTTTGAAATTTATCTTGCCCATGAGGAGATTACATGTTATATTCTCCGCATAAGGTGCGGAGAATATGAAGTACATTCATCAGACAGACAGTTGGCCAAGGTTCACGTGGGATATCCCAAAGATTACATCCTTGCTTGGGCCTGTGCGTAATCGTCAAGGGCGATTATTAGGGCGGATGGAGGCTTTGGGGCTTCCTTTGCGCTCAGAGGCCGTATTGCAAACCCTCACGCTCGATGTCGTCAAGAGCAGTGAAATCGAAGGCCAGATGCTTGATTTATCTCAAGTCCGTTCTTCCATTGCTCGTAGATTAGGTATAGATATCGGCGGCTTGATTCATTCTGATCGTCATGTAGAGGGAGTGGTGGAAATGATGCTGGATGCTACTCAACATTTCAATAAGCCGTTGACCAAAGACCGCCTGTTAGGCTGGCACGCCAGTTTGTTCCCAACGGGCAGAAGCGGGATGCATAAAATTACAGTGGGTGCTTGGCGTCGTGATATCCATGGTCCTATGCGGGTTGTTTCAGGTCCTGTTGGCCGCCAAAAGGTGCACTTTGAGGCGCCGGAAGCTGGGCGTTTATCTGTGGAAATGAAGAACTTCCTGGATTGGTTTAAGAATGCACAGGATTTAGATCCGGTCCTTAAGGCCGGTATGGCTCATTTGTGGTTTGTGACAATTCATCCTTTTGACGATGGCAATGGACGTATTGCCCGCGCTATTGCAGATTTGCAATTGGCTCGAGCTGACGGGAGTCGGGAACGTTTTTATAGTATGTCCGTTCAGATCCGGCAGGAACGCAATGCCTACTATGATATTCTTGAAAAGACGCAAAAGAGCACCGATGTGACGAAGCGCGGAATTGATATTACAAAATGGCTTGAATGGTTTTTGTCGTGCCTTAATCGATCACTGGATACAACGGAAAACACCCTCGCTGTCGTTTTAAAGAAAGCGCAGTTTTGGCAGCGTCATACATCTGGAAAATTCAACGAACGGCAGAAAACTATCATTAATGAACTGTTTGATGGTTTCGAAGGCAAATTGACTTCTTCCAAATGGGCAAAGATCACGAAATGCTCACAGGACACGGCTTGGCGTGATATAAATGATCTTATTGATAAGGGCATCCTTCTTAAAGATACTGCCGGAGGGCGCAGTACGAGCTACGTGTTGAAGTATTCTTAATCTTACTGACACGGTGTTAACAATACATGTTGGAATCGGTTAAAACATCCATCCAAAGAGCCCGAACTCTTGGCTAAAGTCTAATCTTGTTCGCAAAAGATTCAGGGGCTTCGCCAAAAGAGCGATAGTATTGACTTTCTATTCTCGCCCGTTAAAATATCCGCATGGCCAAAAACTTTACGACGGCAATGCAACAGGGAATTTTGGTATTTTTATCCTGTTTATTGTCCGCGGGGCTTTTGGTGGTGTCCTTTCCCCGTCTTGAATTGTCCTTTCTCGCCTGGATTGCTCTTGTCCCGCTTTTATGCATTCTGGATGGCAAGAAGGAGTGGCGGGCTTTCCGCCGCGCCTATTTGTGCGGTTTTCTGTTCTTTGCCGCGGCCATAGGGTGGGTCTGCTATGTCACCTATATCGGCGCTTTTTTGCTGGTCGCCTTTTTGGCCCTGTACTTCGCGCTTTTCGGGGTTGCCTTTGTTTTTTTTCAACGCCGGTTAAAACTCATACCGCGCCTGTTTGTTCTGGCTGCCGTGTGGGTGGCGTTGGAATATATCCGCTCCCATTTTTTAAGCGGTTTCGGCTGGGTGAAGTTGGGACATACGCAGTACAAGAATTTGTGGCTTATCCAAATAGCGGACAAGACCGGCATCTATGGAGTTTCCTATCTGGTGATGCTGGTCAATCTCCTGGTCTTCGAAACCGTTAAAGCGCGTTCCTTGTTGCCCAGGGCGAGCATGATCGTCGGGGCCATTATAGCGGTAGTGTTGACCAACGGCTGGTGGACCATGGGGCATACCAGGCAGGAAGGCGAGGTCAAAGTCGGTGTGGTCCAGCCGGACATCTCCCTGGCGGATGACTGGGATGAAGCCCGCAAACCCTGGATCATCGGCAAGACCGTCGGGCTGACCCAGGCCTTCAGCGACAAGAAATTGGACCTGATCGTCTGGCCGGAAACCTCCCTGCCGGGTGTTTTTACCGACGCGCCGTTTTTGACTTATGAGATCAGGGCCACGGCCGCCGGCATGCATACTCCCATTGTGATGGGTTCCATTGACCAGGAGGGCCGGCATTATTATAATTCCGCTTTCTACATTGGCACGGATGGACGAGTGCTGGGCCATTACGATAAAATCCATCTTGTCCCTTTCGGCGAATTTTTGCCCTTGAGGCCGATTTTAGGCTGGATCGATCAATTTGTCCCCCTGGAGGATTTTACTCCGGGGACAAAGTACAAAGTTTTTTCACTGGGGGGACAAAAGAATTTCAGCGTCCTGATCTGTTTTGAGGACACCTTGGGTTCTTTGTGCCGCCATTTTGCTTTGGCCGGCGCTGATTTTTTTGTGAACATCACCAATGATGCCTGGTTTGAGCAAACCAGGGCGCCGTACCTGCATTTGCAGGGTGCGGTGTTCAGTTGCGTGGAAAATCACCGGGCGCTCGCCCGTGCGGCCAATACCGGCGTCAGCGCCCTGATAGACCCATGGGGCCGCATACTGACCACCGTCACCAATGGGAAGGGCAGGAAAATTTTCGTGACAGGAAGCACGTGGGGGACGCTGCCTTTGGTCCATGAAAAGACTTTTTATACAAAGTACGGAGATGTTTTTACTTGGGCCTGTTTTTTGTGTATAGTAGTGGCAATGGCAATTTCCTAGAGGAGATAAAGTATGGCCAAGAAAATTCTGCTGGTCGATGACGATCCGGGAGTGCACCTGATCACGGTCCCTATCCTTAGCAAGGCCGGCTACAATGTTGTTTCCGCAAAGAACGGCGAACAGGCCCTGCACCTGGCGCTCAATGAACGCCCGCATCTTATCCTGATGGATGTGATCATGCCGGGCATCAAAGGACGCGACCTGTGCAGGAAGATCAAGGCCTACGATGTGCTCAAGGACATCGCCGTCGTGTTTTTGACGGCCAAGGATTCCGAAGATGATATCCAGGCCGAAATACAGGCCGGCGGCCTGACCCACCTGACCAAACCGGTCAATCCGACGGAATTGCTGCAGACCATCAGCGGGATCATCGGTAAATAATCATGGCAACCAATAATGTCGGCAAAAACATCCAGAGGACCTTTGTGCGCTGGACGTTCTATTTTTTTACATGGCTCTTCAAGATGCTGCCTTATCCGGCCATTCAGGCGATCACAGGAGGGCTGCTTTCCATCGCGTACTCTTTTGTAGGACATATGCGACAATCTGCCATGCATACGTTGACCGTTGCCTTTGGTAAAGAAAAATCGGAAGATGAGCTACAGAAGATCTGTAAAGCCTGCTTTTATAACGCAGGGCGCGGGGCCATTGAGCTGGGCATCGCCATGAGCAAGCCGGAATTTATCAAGGAGAAGTTCTCTTTTTCCCCGCATTCCCGCGAAAATTTGGAAGCGGCCTTAAAGGAAGGCATGGGAGTCATCGGCATTTCCGCGCATTTCGGCAATTTTCCCCTGATGTTGATCTACCTGGCCCAAATGGGGTTTCCCACCCATGCCATCATCCGTCCCAGCCGCGATCCGTTCATTGAAACGCATTTTCAGGCCGCCCGCGAGCGCCTGGGGCTCAAGACCGTCCACAGTTATCCGCGGGAGGCCTGCGTGGCCCAATCGCTCAAGGCCTTGAGGGACAAGGAGCTTTTGGTGGTTTTGATGGACCAAAACACCGGCAGCAAATCCGGCGTTTATGTTGATTTCTTCGGCCAGAAGGCAGGGACGCCGACGGGCCCTATTGTTTTCGCCATGCGCACCGGCGCTCCCTTGCTGCCCATCTTCACCTTGCGCGAAGGCGAAGGGGACAGGCATGTCCTGGTCATTGAAAAGCATTTTTATCTGGAACAGAAATCGACCGACACTCAGACCATCCAGTACAATGTCCAGAAACTGACCAATATCATCGAAGGGTATGTTCGCAGGTATCCTACAGAATGGGGATGGATGCACCGCCGCTGGAAAAGCCGTCCCAAATCGCCGACTCCCCAGGCGGAAACAGGAATCCATGCCGCGTAAAGTCATTCTTTTTATCATAGGTTTTGTTCTAACGGTTTTCGGGATCACCCTGACCCTGCAGCAATGGGACGCGATCGTCCTGGTATTCAAGGCCGTTATCGGTCCGTTGACGGCTGTGGCGGGCCTGGTCATTTTATTCGCTTCTACCCTCAAGAATTGAATTTAACCTTGCGAATTCAAAGGAACAGGGAATATTGATTAAACTGGTCATCTTTGATTTGGACGGCACGCTGGTCAACGCGTACCCGGCGGTAACGAAGAGCGTTAATCATACCTTGAAGGCCATGGGGTTTGCCCCGCGCTCCCGTCTTGAGGTCAAGCGCAGCGTGGGTGGCGGCGACCGCAAGCTGATGGCCCATTTTGTCGGCGAAAAATCGGTGCCGGAGGCCATAGCCATTTACCGGCCTCACCACGCCAAGGCTTTGAGGCAAAAAGGCGGCGTGACCTTGATGCCCGGCGCCGTGGGTGTCCTTAAGTTTTTGAAGGCCCGTGGCTGTAAGCTTGCCATCGCCAGCAACCGCCCGACGAAATTCACGCGGATTATTTTAAAAGAATCGGGGATATTGAAGTTTTTTGATGCGGTGCTTTGCGCGGACAGGGTCAGCCGGCCCAAACCCCATCCCGATATTTTATGGACGATCGCCAGGCGCCTCAGGTTCGAGTTGTCTGAAGTCCTTTATGTGGGCGATATGACCATTGATGTGCTTTGCGCCCGTCAGGCAGGTGTCATGATGGCGGCTGTCAGCACGGGATCGAGCCATAAAAAAGAACTAAAAGCATTGAAACCTTTATGTGTTATCGGTAAAATAACTCAATTAAGAAAATTATTTCAGGAGGTGTTGAATTGAGCAAGAAACTGCGTAAGGGTAAGTTAAAATGGCGTTCCAAGAAAGCCAACCACGGCGCCAAGCCGGGGAAGGGCTAAAGACTTATGAAAAATTCTTCTAAATTCCTTCAGTTGGTGCTGGCCGCCTGCCTGTGCATGCCTTTGAGCGGCTGCTGGTTTTTGGTCGTCGGAGGCGCCGGGGCGATCGGAGGATACGCCATCAGCCGGGACACCTTTGAAGGGGTCAGCGACAAGGGCCAGGATGAGATTTTGTCCGCGGCCCATAAGGTCCTGGCCATCATGGGGACCATCACCAATGAGCAGCCCAAGGAAGGCAAGATCGAGGCCAGGGTTTACGGCGCTCATGTGATCGTTACCGCCATCCAAATCAATTTGACAACCACCAAACTTCGCGTCAAAGCCCGCGCCGGCCTTTTCCCGCGTATTGCCATTGCCCAGGAAGTTTATACCAAGATCATGAACCAACTGGGACAATAAAAAGCGCTTCCCAGTTTAGTATTGACAAAATTCGATAGAGGGATATTATTTTCTTTTTAGAGCATTGTTAACAACAGGAGGGTGCAATGGCAGTCAAAGTCGGTATTAACGGATTCGGGCGCATCGGCCGCCTGGTTTATCAGGCGATTTGCGACCAGGGGCTTTTGGGAAACGAGATCGATGTGGTGGCTGTGGTGGACATTTCAACGGACGCGGAATATTTCGCCTATCAGATCAAGTACGATTCGATCCACGGCAAGTTCAAACATCCGATATCTACAGCCAAAAGCGATCCATCCAAGGAGGAGGCTGATACCATTGTGGTCAACGGGCACAAGACCAAATGCATCATGGCCACCAAAAATCCGGCTGAGCTTCCCTGGAAAGCTTTGGGGGTTGACTTTGTCATTGAATCCACCGGCCTTTTTACGGACAGTGAAAAAGCCAAAGGGCACCTGCAAGCCGGCGCCAAAAAGGTGATCATTTCAGCTCCGGGCAAGGGAGAGGTCAAGACGGTCGTCATGGGCGTCAATGAGCATGAATACGACCCGGCCAAACATAACATCATTTCCAACGCCAGCTGTACCACCAATTGCCTGGCCCCGCTGGTGCATGTGCTTATCAAGGAAGGGATCGGCATCGAAA
>JAGWKL010000034.1 GCA_028865345.1 Candidatus Omnitrophota bacterium
AGCTGCCTTTTGGGCAATGTGCCGCAGCGCTTCGGCTGGGATGGAAAAACCATCGATCTGGACACCGTCTTTTTCATGGCCCGCGGCCTGCGCCCTGGTTCCACGGCAAAGCCCACCACCGCCTGTGAAATGACCAAGTGGTTTGACACCAACTACCACTACATTGTCCCTGAATTTTCAACTTCGACGAAATTCACGGTAAGCGCGACCAAGGTCTTTGACGAATTCAAAGAAGCCAAAGAACTCGGTATTGTGACTTGCCCGGTTTTGATAGGTCCGGTCACGTATTTATTATTAGGGAAGGGACCTGCAGGCTTTGATCCGTTGTCGCTGTTGGACGGCATTTTGCCGGTCTATGAAGAGATTTTGAAACGATTGCTTAAGGAAGGCGCCGCGTGGGTGCAGATGGATGAGCCGGTTTTTGCCCTGGATTTGGACAGCCGCCGGCTGGAAGCTTTGAAGAAAACCTATGAGCGCTTGAGCAAGACAGGGGTCAATCTTTTTGTAGCTTCTTATTTCGGCGAGTTGCGCTCCAACTTGCAGACCTTTGCGCAATTGCCGGTGGCAGGATTTCATATGGATGCTGTCCGCGGGAAAAACGATGTGCTGCCATTGGCCCGCGCCATCGGCAGCCGGCAATTCCTTTCGGTGGGAATTGTCGACGGACGCAATATCTGGAAAAATGATTTCACCGCTTCTCTGGAACTATTGAAGCAGGTCAAGGCCGTGCTTGGCCCCCGCATGACGGTCGCTGCGTCATGTTCGCTCATCCATACGCCGATCGGTTTGGGCCATGAGCCTAAACTGGATGCTGAATTAAAGAATTGGATGGCCTTTGCCGAGGAAAAACTGCAGGAACTGGTGGCCTTGCGCGGGCTTCTGGACGGCACTGCCTCCCAGGATGTTTTGGCCGCCAACGCTGCCGCCATATCTTCACGCGCCACGAGCAAGCGCATCCATCAGGATGCGGTGATCCGGCGTGCCCAGGCAGTGCAGCCCCAAGACCTTAACAGAAAATCCGTTTTCCGGCAGCGCCGGGCCATTCAGGTCAAAAGGCTCAATTTGCCGCTTTTCCCGACCACGACCATCGGCTCCTTTCCGCAGACGGCAGAGGTCAGAAATTTGCGCGCCCAATGGAAGAAAAACGCGCTGACAACCCAAGCATATGAAGCCGCCCTGGAAGCGGAGACAAAGAAGTGCGTCGAGTTTCAGCATGAGATCGGCATTGACATGCTGGTGCACGGTGAATTCGAGCGCAATGACATGGTGGAGTATTTCGGCGAACAGCTGCAAGGCTTTACCTTCACCTCCAATGGCTGGGTGCAAAGCTATGGCTCCCGTTACGTGAAACCGCCGATCATCTTCGGGGATGTTTCAAGACCGAAACCCATGACCGTGCGCTGGTCGGCTTTTGCCCAGGGCTTGACACAAAAGCCCATGAAGGGCATGCTCACCGGTCCGGTGACCATTTCCCAGTGGAGCTTTGTGCGCGACGACCAGCCGCGTTCCCAGACGGTCAAGCAGATCGCCCTGGCCATCCGCGACGAGGTCCTGGACCTTGAAAAGGCAGGCATTGCCGCCATCCAGATCGATGAACCTGCCCTGCGCGAAGGACTGCCGCTGCGCAAAACGGATTGGCCCGCCTATCTGCGTTGGGCCGTGGACGCTTTCCGTTTGTCCTGCAGCGCCGTCAAGGACGAGACCCAGATCCATACGCACATGTGCTATTCGGAATTTAACGATATTATCGAGGCTATTGCCGAATTGGATGCGGACGTGATCTCCATTGAGACATCGCGTTCCAAGATGGAGCTTCTGGGGGCATTTGAGAATTTCCGTTATCCCAACGAGATCGGCCCCGGCGTGTATGACATCCACTCACCGAGGGTGCCTGAGACTGCGGAAATGGTGGATTTGCTGATGAAGGCCAGCCGTGTCCTGCCGGCGGAGCATGTCTGGGTCAATCCTGATTGCGGGCTTAAGACCCGCGGTTGGCCGGAAGTCAGGCAGGCTTTAAAGAACATGGTGGCTGCGGCCAAAGAGATAAGGACGAAGGTCAACGTATCTCTTTGAGAATGACATCCACCGGATGGATTTTATTTAGAGTATAGAAGTGAAGGCCGGGGGCGCCTCCTTGCAGGAGCTCCCGGCTTTGCTTTATGCAAAAATCAATTCCTGCCGCCAGGATTTTTGCGGGATCGTCAGCGATGGGTTTAAAAATATCATGCACCTGCTGCGGGATGGATGCCCCGCATAACGAGCAGAAATGCACCAGGCCTTTGTAGTCCGTAATGGGCAAGACCCCTGGAATGATGCGCGCGGTGACGCCCAATTTCCTCAAGCGGCCTACGTAATCAAAATAATCCTTCGGTTTGAAAAATAGCTGGGTGATCACATAATCCGCCCCGTGGGTGATTTTGTTTTTCAGGTACCGGGCATCCAGGTCGCGGTCAGGGCACAGGACGTGCCCTTCGGGAAATCCCGCCACCCCGATGCTAAAATGCACATCATAATGCCCGCGGATGAAAGCCACCAGTTCCCAGCTGTATTCAAAATTATTCTTACCCGGCCGCCAGCCGGGATTGTCCTTGGGCGCGTCCCCCCTTAAAGCCAGCACGTTGCAGATCCCCCGCCGTTCCATTTCTGCGATGATGCCTTGGATCTCATTTTTAGTATGGACTACACAGGTCAAATGCGCCACGGAGGGGATACGGTACTTTGTCTGGATATGATCGACGATATCCAGGGTCTTTTCACGGCTGCTGCCGCCGGCCCCGTAGGTGCAGGAAATGAAATCCGGTTTTAAACCGTTGAATCCTGCAAGCGCATCGAGGAACCGGGCATAACCCTCCGCGGTTTTGGGAGGGAAAAACTCAAAAGAAAAAGTTTTATCTTTTTGGGCGAAGATATCAGTGACTTTAACCATTATCGCAATTCTAATCCAGGGTGGCCTTGCAAGCAATAGGGAATATTGAGTTTTTGGCGGTTGGGGGCGAATATTTTTTTGGGTTGTGAACCGATTTATGGTACAATTAAAAAAGCTTAGGAGTCCCCAAAGGGTTCAGAAAGAGACTTAAATCGTTCTGAAGGCAAATAAGGATGGTCGGGCCGCCATCTGATTGACATACAATCAGCGGCGGCTTTTTTATGAACCTCACATGAAACTCATCCTGCGCTTGATCATATCCCTGGTTCTCATCGTCGGCCTCGTGGCCCTGATATTTTCTTATCAGCAGGCCCGCCAGGAAGAAGGCCGTCTTAAGGCCGAGCTTGGAAAAAGGGCCGATGTCATTGCGGAGAGCTTGAAAATGCTCGTCGAGCCTCCGTTGACGGCAGGCAATACCGCCTTCCTTCAACAGATCATGGATACGTTCTCCAACCGTGAGAAGCTGGAAGGGGTCGATGTTCATGATATCGCCGGTAATCTTGTGGCCATATCCAAGGGGCTGAGTCCGCAATTGGACCAAGATCCCCACCTGTTGGCGGACAATATCGCACAGGTCAAGCTCTCCGGCGTAGGGTATGGCCAGATCATAGGCCCCTATAACAAACCCGTCTATGTCTATTCCCTCCCTCTCATCACCGGCCATAAGATCACCCATGTCCTGTCGCTGTTTTATAATGTGGACTACATTCAGGAGCGCGTCCATATTCTTTGGATGAACAGTTTTTGGAGGCTGTTGGTGCAGATCCTCCTGATCGCGGTCGCGGTCTGTGCCATCATTCTGCTCAATGTCATGCGCCCCATCAGGCAGGTGACCGAATGGATCAGGAAGGTCCGTAAGGGCGAAGGCGCGGGCGAATTGGATGCCAGGAACGAGTTTTTGCTGGGCCCTCTGGTCTCGGAGATCGGTAAAATGGCCCAAAGCCTTGAGATGGCCCGCCTCAGCGCCGAGGAAGAGGCCCGGTTAAGGCATTCGGGACAGTCGCTCTGGACCCCGGAGAGGTTAAAGGAAGTTGTCCGCCTGAAATTGGGGGACCGGCCGCTTTTTGTGGTTTCCAACCGGGAACCTTACATGCATAACAGGAACAGCAAGGGGAAAATCGAATGCATCGTTCCCGCCAGCGGCCTGGTCACGGCCCTTGAGCCGGTCTTGAATGCCTGCGGCGGCACATGGATCGCCCAGGGCAGCGGCGATGCCGACCGCGAGGTGGTGGACCAGAACGATAAAATAAAGGTTCCACCCGAGGAGCCTAAATATACCTTGCGCCGTGTTTGGATCGATAAGGACATCGATGAAGGTTTTTATTCCGGTTTTTCCAATGAAGGCTTGTGGCCCCTTTGCCACATCGCCCATACCAGGCCTATTTTCAGGGCCGGGGATTGGGAAGATTACAGGGCCGTCAACAAGAAATTCGCCGAGATCCTGGTTGAGGAAATGGAAGGGTCTCCGGATCCTTATGTTTTGATCCAGGACTATCATTTTGCCCTGTTGGCGCAGATGATCAAAACGCGGCGCCCCGATGCGCGCGTGGCCCTGTTCTGGCATATCCCCTGGCCGAACCCGGAGTCTTTCGGCATCTGCCCGTGGTATAAAGACCTTCTCAAAGGGATGCTCGGCGCAGATCTCCTCGGTTTCCATACCCAGTTCCATTGCAACAATTTTATCGAATCCGTCGACCGGTTCCTGGAATCCCGCATCGATTACGAGCATTTCTCCGTCAACCGGGAAGGGCACACCACCCTGGTCAGGCCGTTTCCCATCAGCATCAGCGCCGGTTGTGTTATGCCGGCGTCCAACAGTTCTTCCCATGCGCCCGCGATAGAGGACTTGCTCAAGCCCTATAATCTCCAGGCCAGGTGGATGGGGGTGGGCGTGGACCGGTTGGATTATACCAAGGGGATTTTGGAACGCCTGCGCGCCATTGAGAATCTTATGGACAAAGAGCCTGCCTTCAACGGGGCATTCACCTTTGTGGAATTGGGCGCTCCCAGCCGCACCATGATCCCCAAATATAAGGAATTTGTCGACGAGATCGTGCAGGAGGCCCAACGCATCAATGCCAGGTTCAAGACAAAAAACTGGCAGCCCATCCTCCTGTTGATGAAGCACCACAGCCATGCGGACATAGCTCCTTTTTACAAGGCCGCCCATGTCTGCCTGGTCACGTCGCTGCACGACGGCATGAATCTGGTGGCCAAGGAATTCATCTCGGCCCGTGACGATGAGCAGGGGGTGCTCATTTTAAGCCAGTTTACCGGTGCGGCCAGGGAATTGAGGGATGCGCTCATCGTCAATCCCTATGATATCGGCCAGATGTCGCAGGCCATCAAAGAAGGGCTGTTGATGGACAACAATGAACAGGCCGAGCGGATGAAAAGGATGCGCAACATCATCAAGGAACGCAATATTTACCGGTGGGCGGGTGAGTTGGTGGGACAGTTGACTCAGGTGCGCCTGTAAAATTGAGGGGTGGTTTATGCATGTCCTCCAGGATTGGGATAAGTTATTGAACGTGACTGTTTGCCGCAATACCGTGCAGAGTTATCTGCTTGCACTTTTGACCTTCCTGGGAGTGTTGCTCGCTGCTTCGGTTTTAAAAAGAGTGTTGGTTTCCCAACTCGGCGCCTTCGCGAAAAAGACCGCGTCCGATTTCGATGATTTTATCGTCGATCTTATCGCAAACATCGGATGGCCGGTGTTCATCGTTGTCGCCTTGCATGTGTCTACTTCGGCGTTGGTGATGCCCGCCGCCACCCATGCTTTTATCAGATACGCGATGGTCGTAGTGCTTACGATCAGGGCCGTTTTACTTTTGCAAAAGATCATCCACTATAGCGTTCACAGCGTTCTGATGAGGCGCATTCCGTCCAAAACGCCCTCCTCGCAAGCCATGATCAGCAGCGTGACTTGGGTGGTCCGCTGGAGCATCTGGATTCTGGGGTCTATTTTTATCCTTGAGAATTTAGGTGTGAATATTTCCGCGCTGATGGCGGGTATCGGCATCGGCGGCATTGCGGTGGCCATGGCCTCGCAGGCCATTTTAGGGGACGCCTTCAGCGCCTTGTGCATTTATTTGGACAAGCCTTTCGAGATCGGGGATTTTATCATCATCGACGCTGAAATGGGCACCGTGGAGCACATCGGGGTCAAGACCACCCGCGTGCGCAGCCTTTCGGGCGAAGAGCTGGTCTTTGCCAATTCGGATTTGACTAAAAGCCGCATCAAGAATTACAAGCGCATGCAGATGCGGCGCGTCGATTTTAAGATCGGCGTTCTCTACGAAACCCCTTTGGACAAGGTCGAAAAAATACCGCAGATCATCAAGGACGTGTTGGCCCTTCAGAAGAATATCCGGGTGGACAGGGTCCATTTCCAGAGTTTCGGGGACTCCGCCCTCGTCTATGAGATTGTTTATTTTGTTTTATCGGCCGACTACAACATTTACATGGACATCCAGCAGGCCATCAACCTTGGGCTCATGAAAGAATTCGCGCGCGAAGGCATTGAATTCGCATATCCGACCCAGACCCTTTACGTGAAGAAAGGGGCCGCTTCATAAATGAAATATTTTTTCGATGATTTCGGTTCTTTAAAGAAACAGATCGGCGGCAGGGACCTGTTTTTGTTCCTTGATTACGACGGGACGCTGACGCCCATCGTAGACCATCCGAAGAAAGCAGCCCTGGCCAAATCAACCAGGAGCTTATTGGAGAAGTTGTCGCTGGAACCCCGGGTCAATGTTTCGGTGGTTTCAGGCAGGGCTTTAGGGGACCTGCGCAACCGTGTGGGGGTAAGCAATATATCTTACGTCGGCAATCATGGCCTGGAGATGGACGCTCCGGGGGTGAATTTCAAAGGTTTTGATCTGCTGCCCATGTGCGAAATCATCGATTATTTAAAAAAGGAGATCAACAAAGAACTGCTTTTTTTTAAAGGGGCTTTTCTGGAAGATAAAGGGGTCACCTTGAGCGTCCATTACCGTAAATTGAAGGAAGCCCGGGCCGCGGTCCTGAAAGCTTTCTTGCATGAACTGACAGAACCTTTCCTTTCCAGGAAACAGATCCGTATGGGCAGCGGTAAAAAAGTCCTTGAGATCAAGCCGCCTGTCGACTGGGACAAGGGCAAGGCCGTGCTCTGGCTGTTGAACCAGCACAAGCATGACGGCAAAAAGACATGTTCCATTTATATCGGGGACGATACGACCGATGAGGACGCCTTTGCCTCCCTGAAGGGCAAAGGTATCACCATCAAGGTCGGAGGGCAGGGGGATTCGGCGGCGGAATATTATGTTAAACAGCAAAAAGAGGTCATCCTTCTGTTAAAAGGACTGCTGGCTTTAAGGAATAAGGCCCGGTGGAATTAGGTAAACGCAATGAAATCCGAAGAAAATTATAACTACGGTATCATCGGCAATTGCGCCAGCGCGGCGCTGGTCAATGGAGACTGTTCCATCGAATGGCTGTGCCTGCCCTTTTTCGACTCGCCGTCGGTCTTTGCCAGGATCCTGGACAAGGACAAAGGCGGTTTTTTCAGGATCTGGGCCAAGGATGTCATCAGCATCAAACAGACCTACGTGCACCACACGCCCATCTTAAAGACCGTTTTTACGACCAAGGACGGCGTCTTCGAGGTGCGGGATTACATGCCCCGGTTCACCGTCAATGACTCGGACGTTTACTGCCCGTCGGAGATCCAGCGCAATGTCAATCTCGTGCAAGGCAACCCCAAGATCATCGTCGAGCTTAAACCAAGGCCCAATTACGGCCTGAGCGAGGCTAAATTTACGGCCTATCCCGAATACCTGAAAATCTCCTCCGTCCGGGGGGATTACAATAGTTTTTATCTATACTCCAATTTGGACATGGAGGACGTCATCAGCGGTCGCGAGATCGAATTGAAGAAAACGTCGTATTTCCTTTTGTCGTATCATGAAAAGATGGAGCCGGTGACCATTGACAAAATATTCGTGGAGTATGAACGCACCAAAAGTTACTGGATGTACTGGGTCTTCAGGACGAAGGTCCCGGAGAAGTACAAGGAAATGGTCATCCGGTCGATCATCACGCTCAAGCTTTTGATGTGCCAGCGCACCGGCGCGGTCATCGCGGCACCGACGACATCCCTGCCGGAGATCATAGGCCGGGAGCGCAACTGGGACTACCGCTATTGCTGGGTCAGGGACTCGGCCATGATCGTCGATCTGTACGCGCGCATGGGCCACGGCGGATCTTCGGCCAGGTACATCAACTTTATGCTAAACCGCATGCTGCTTAAAGAGGACAATATCTCCGTCATGTACGGCATCAACGGAGAAGAAAACCTGGATGAGAAGGTCCTGGAGCATTTGGAGGGCTACGCGGGCTCCAGGCCGGTGCGCACCGGCAATGCGGCCTACAGGCAAAAACAAAATGACATTTATGGGCAGCTTATCGAGGCCATTTACACGTCTTTTGTGCTTGTCCCTCATCTGGCGCCGCGCCTCGACGAAGAAGTGTGGACCGTGGTGCGGTCGCTGGCCAATAAAGCCATCCTCACCTGGAAGGACCCTGATTGCGGGATATGGGAACGCCGGGGCGAGCCGCAACATTTCGTGCACTCCAAGCTCATGAGCTGGGTGGCCTTAGACAGGGCCGTCAAGATCGCCCGCGCCGTCGGCAAACCGCATAACATCCCCTTGTATTCAAAGGTGGCTGATGAGATCAAGGCGGATATCCTGAAAAACGGATGGGACGAAGAACTGCAAAGTTTCGTCATGTTTTACGGCAGCAAAGACCTGGATGCTTCCAATTTACTGATGCTCCATTACGGGTTTCTGGACAAGAAAGACCCGCGGATGGCCGCCACGGTCCTTAAAACTTACAAAGAACTCAACAAAGACGGGTTCATCATGAGGTATAAGGCCCAGGACGAATTCGGCGCCCCGGAAAATGCGTTTATTGTTTGCACCTTTTGGATGATCAACGCGCTGTATTTGATCGGCCGCGAGCAGGAGGCGCGGGGGATGTTTGAGAAAATGGTCTCTTATGCCAATCCCTTCGGCCTTTTTTCAGAGGACATTGAAACCTCGACCGGCCGCCTGACCGGAAATTTCCCGCAAGGTTATTCCCACCTGGCCTTTATCCAGACGGTATTCTTGCTGGAAACCCCGTATGATTGGAGCGATACTCCCGCAAAGTAATGGTTGACATTATACAGCGGGCCCCTATAATGTTCATTAATTGAACATTATGCCACCCGCCCTTGATGAACGAGAATTCGAATTAGTCAATATCGTCGGCGCCCAACTGGCCGCCAACCAGCGCGAAATCTCCCGCCAGATGAACCTGTCTTTGGGCATGACCAATATGCTCCTGCGGCGGCTCATCAGCAAAGGGTATATCCGCATTAAACAGCTCAACAAAAAGAAAACCGAATATCTGTTAACGCCTAAAGGTTTCAGCGAAAAATTACGCAAGTCCGTTAAATACACACTTAAAACCATTAACTCCATTGGGTTAATTAAAAAACATTTTATGAAGACCCTTTCAGAGGTGTATACTCAAGGACACCGCATTTTTTATGTCTTAGGGGAATCCGATTTTGCCTTTCTGATTGAGGTGGCGCTTAAGGAGTTACAGTTAAAGGATTGCCAGTTGATTTATATAAAAGATATAGGAGACAGCAAACCTGACGGCGTGTTATGTATTTGCCAGGAAGGCGTGGGGGCTGTGCCCAAAGGGTACAAATTCATTAATTTCATCAACGAACTGGCGCAAAATGAAGAGTTGACCGCCCAGGGGAGCATGGAAATTTAATTATGGGAAAAGAGCTGCTTGTTACCGGAGGGGCTGGGTTTATCGGCAGTCATTTGGTTGACCGCCTTTTACGGGACGGACACCACGTGACCGTCATCGATAATTTATCGACGGGAAGGGCGGCCAACCTGGCCCATTGCCAAAACGATCCGAAGTTGAATTTGGTCAAGGCGGACATCGCCGATTTTGAAAGCATCAGCGTTTTGTTTAAGGGCAAAGACATGGTCTTTCATTTAGCGGCGCTGGCGGATATTGTGCCCTCCATTGTCAATCCCCGGGGGTATTATTTGGCCAACGTCCTGGGCACTATGAACGTTCTTGAGGCAGCTCGGTTGGCGGGGGTAAAAAGGTTTGTCTACACCGCTTCTTCTTCCTGTTATGGCGTGCCTGTTGCCGGGTATTATCCGACCAAGGAATCCGCGCCCATTGACCCTCAATATCCTTATGCCTTGACGAAATACATGGGCGAATGCGCTGCCTTGCATTGGGGCAAGGTTTATCAATTGCCGGTCGTTTCTTTAAGACTGTTCAATGTGTACGGCCCGCGTTCGCGCACGTCAGGCACCTATGGCGCGGTCTTCGGCGTTTTTTTAAGTCAGAAACTCAATAATAAACCATTTACCGTGGTGGGCGACGGCAATCAGACCCGTGACTTTATTTTTGTGACCGATGTGGCCGAGGCCTTCCACGCTGCCGGCTTTTCCGAAGTGTCCGGTGAAATTTTCAACGTCGGCGCGGGGCAGCCGCAGAGCGTCAACAAACTGGTCTCTCTTTTAAAAGGGGAAAAGGTGCATATCCCCAAAAGGCCGGGAGAGCCCGATTGCACCTGGGCGGACATCAGTAAAATTAAAAAAGGACTGGGCTGGCAGCCCAGGGTTTCTTTTGAGCAGGGCGTTGCGGCCGTGCTTGAGAATATCGATTATTGGCGCGAGGCGCCGGTGTGGACGCCGGAGAGCATCCAGGAGGCCACCAAGGATTGGTTTAAATATCTGGTAAAAGGATAACGCATGGAACAAACCGTCAGAAATAAGATCCTGCCGCTCAAGGACATCGCCCGCCGGGTGGAAGCCAGCAAAATCAAGGGCAAGAAGGTGGTGCAGTGCCACGGGGTCTTTGATATCGTGCATTTGGGGCATATCCGGCATTTCAATATGGCCAAAAAAGACGCGGACATTCTGGTCGTGACCCTGACCGCGGACAAGCATGTCAAGCGCGGGCCCGGACGGCCTTTTTTTAAAGAAAGGCTGCGGGCGGAAACTGTCGCTTCACTGGGTGTTGTCGATTATGTGGGTATCGTAGACTCGCCGACGGCAACGGACGCCATTAGAATCTTGAAGCCCAATTTCTACGCCAAGGGTGTTGAATATAAGCAGAAGGAGAAAGATGTCACCGGCAAAATATTCGAAGAGGAGGATGCGGTCAAATCCGTGGGCGGCCGCATCATTTTTACCGACGACATCACCTTCAGTTCCTCGCAGATCATCAATAATTTCCTTGACGTGTTCCCGCACCGGACAGCCCATTACCTGAAAGCCATCGGCAAGCGCTATTCCATTGAACACATTATGGAGTCCCTTGAGTCGCTCAAAAAGCTCAAGGTGCTGGTGATTGGGGACACCATTATCGATGAATACCATTATTGCCTGCCCATGGGCAAATCCTCCAAGGAACATTTAGTGGCTAACCGCTACATATCCGAGGAGATGTTTGCGGGGGGCGCTTTGGCCACGGCCAACAATGTGGCCAGCCTTTGCGGGCGTGTGGACTTGGTCACCGTCTTGGGCAGGCAGGATACGAAGGAAGAGTTTATCCGCAGCCGTCTGGTACCGGGTGTCAAGCCGAAATTCTTTTACCGTCCGGATGCCAATACCATCATCAAGCGCCGCTATGTCAGTGAAGGTACCACCCGCAAACTTTTTGAAATTTGTTTTATTAAGGACAACGATATCCCTTCTCGGTTGGAGTCAAATGTTATCCGTCATTTGCAGAAGGTGATTACCAAGTACGACGTGGTGATCGTTTCTGATTTTGGGCATGGATTGTTGACCAAAAGGCTGATCGATTTGATCTGCGACAAGGCCCGGTACCTTGCGGTCAACGCCCAGACCAATAGCGCCAATATCGGCTTTAACCTAGTGACCAAATACCCCAAGGCCGACTGCGTCTGCATCGACGAACTTGAGCTGCGCTTTGCCGCCCACGATAAATTCAGCGACCCCCGCCATCTGGCCAAAAAAGTCTATGAGCAGATCGGCTGCAAACAGATTATTGCCACGCGCGGGGCGGTTGGGTCGTTAAGCTATTGCCAGAAAGATGGCTTTCATGAGACCCCGGCTTTTTCTTACAGGGTCGTTGATGCGATCGGTGCGGGGGACGCCTTTTTTGCCTTCATAGCACCTTGTTTTGCCGGCGGTATGTCGCAGGACCTGGTGTCTTTTATCGGTAATGCGGCCGGTTCCCTGGCTGTTCAAATTGTGTGCAACCGCGAGCCGGTGGCGGCCGTAGATTTAATGAAGTTTATCGTTAGGCTGTTGAAATATTAAGGAGGCAGTAATGAATCAATTCAAGACTGTTTTGGTGACCGGCGGGGCCGGTTATGTGGGCGCGGTCCTGGTCCCCATGCTTTTGGGCAAAGGTTACCGCGTGAAGGTGCTTGATCTTTATACGTATGGTGAAGATATTTTTGATGACATCAAGGACAAGTCTGGTTTGGAAGAGATCAAAGGCGACCTTTGCGACCAGGATCTGCTGCGTAAGTCCCTCAAGGGTTGTGACGCCGTCATCCATCTGGCCTGCATTTCCAATGATCCTTCTTTTGAACTGAATCCGGCCTTGAGCCGGAAGGTCAATTATGACGCTTTCGAGCCCCTGGTAAAAATCAGCAAAGACAGCGGGGTGAAGCGTTTTATTTATGCCTCCACTTGCAGCGTTTACGGGATCAGCGATGCGCCGGAAGTGACCGAAGACCACCCATTGTTGCCCATCACTGACTACAATAAATACAAAGGCCTTTGCGAGCCAATCCTCGCCAAATACCAGTCGCCAGGATTTACGACGGTCACCATACGGCCTGCCACGGTCTGCGGCTATTCCCCGCGTCAGCGTTTTGATTTGACCGTCAACATCCTGACCAATCATGCTTACAACAATAACCGCATTAAAGTCTTCGGCGGCAAGCAGGAACGGCCCAATATCCATATCGGCGACATCACCGAACTGTATGTGCGCTTGCTGGAACTCCCTGATGCCCAAATCGCCGGGAAAATTTATAATGCCGGTTACCAAAACCGGTCCGTGGGCGACATTGCCCTGATC
>JAGWKL010000001.1 GCA_028865345.1 Candidatus Omnitrophota bacterium
CCAAAGACCTGGAGCTGACCATCCATCCGCATCCCACCCTGTCGGAAACCAACATGGGCGCGGCCGAAATCTTCTTCGGCAACAGCACGGACATCTTCAAACCTAAGAAATCTTGATAACCAGCATATAAGGGATAAATTTGTTCTTCGAGCGACACTTCGATTTTTAGCTGCCGCATGCCGAGCGAACGAGGGAAGCCCGAGGCTTTTGGCCGCGGGCTGGCCAAACTTGTTCGAGCTTTGAAGTTCCAAGAGAACTTCAAAGCGAGTTGTTTGGCCACCGAGTGAGCGAGGATCGGCAGCGGCCGCCGAAGGCGGCAAAAAAGATTCCCTGTTTTTTGCTCAGCATTAGTTCAGCTAATGCGAGTGGAGCGAGAAGAATAAATTTATCCCGTATAAGAAGTTACCACTCGTGCCGGGCCTGGAGTTCCCTATACAATCCCCACCAGATATCGTGGGCCTGTTTGCAGGTGAGCCCCAGACGGTGTTCCATGAAATAGATGCAGTGGTAGTTCTGACGGTGAAAAACAAGCAGAAATTTCTTCCAGTCTTCCCGGGTCTTGAGGCTTTCGGCTGCGTCCTTGATCCAGTAATCGAACATGCCCTTGCTCTGGACGGGATAAACCGTAAAATACTGGTACACTAACACTGCGCCGGACAATATCCCCACCAGGGCAAGGACTGGCCACAGGGCCTTCACGCATTCCGCCGCCCAATACCACATGCACCCCGTGAACAACATCATAAAGGGCCATGAGCCGCAGATGCGCAGCGCGTGAGGCAGCTCCTGATTGGTCAAGGCTGAAGGAATGATGCCGATAAAAAAATTGACGGCTAAAAATACAAGCCAGCACTTGTGTTTGACCACGGGGTTGCCGGCCCAAGACCGCCGGACGACGGCCAACACCCCAAAAACCAGAAGTATCACCAAAGCCGCGATATCAAACCAGCTGAATATGCCCAGATGCCTGGTCGAGTGCACGTAAGAAGGGTCTCCGGTCAGGAAAAGGAAATTTGGGGTTAAATGCAAAAGATAGTTGTGGATAAATATGCGGAAGATGTCCCAGGGCGTTCCGGCACTACCTATGGAGTGCAGGTAATCCTTGTTCCAGATGCTTATGTCGTTAAAACGCCGGGCTAAACCGCCGTTTATGTACTGCTCTGCCATGGGTAGCAGGGACAAAATAAACACCACGCTTAAGCTAAGACAGGGCGGCCAGCGGATAGGACGCCGCCTCCAGTCATACCACAAAAGCGTTATCATCATTAACGGTATTTGTAGCCTTGCCGGCGGATAAGAATACATGGCGCAGGAAAAAAGAAAACCGGCGATCGCCCAATCCCACCACCGGCCGCTACGCCAGAAAAAATACAGCCCCCAAACGGCAAAGGTGGGGGCAAAATACGATTCCAGGGCCACTCTTGTCACCACCCACGCCCAAGGCGAACAGGTGGCGGCAAGCACAACCACACAGGCAGCAGCCTTTCCAAAAAGTTTCTTGGTCAGGAAAAACAGCCCCAAAATACCTACCAATAACATAAAGACACTATAGCCCCTTAAACTGGGGACCGTTGCCCCGAATATTTTGGCCCAAATGATCCCGGGATAAACATAGGTCGGAGGTTTGTCCTGGCCGTATTCCATAGACCCGAACAGCGGCCAGGGATCGAGCTCGACATCACAGCCCATCTGGGCAAAACACTGCACCGTGTCGGCCGACCCCACTTCGTCGACATGATATCCGTAGGGGATACTGTCCAACTTCCAAAACCTCAGGACATTAAAGACCACGACGGCCAAGAGAATAAGAACAAGGGCGGTTTTCTTTAACATGAAGGGGAAATTACAAAAGGCGATGATGGCATAAAAGACAGTTGCGCATTAAATTTCTTCGCCGATGGCCTCGAACACGGCGCGGCGTATGTCGTCGACTTCAAAAGGCTTTTTTAAACAGTTCACGGCGCCCAGGCGGCCGGCCTGCCGGATTTTCTCATCCAGGGTATAACCGCTCATCATCACCACCGCAAGACTTGGGACGATCTCCTTGATTTCTTTGAGGACTGCAACACCGTCATGGTCCGGCATCATCATGTCCATAAAGGCGATATCAAATTCCTGGGCTTGCACAGCCTGCAGGGCATGCGGCAAATCATGGGTAACGGTGATATGGTGGCCGTAATATCCCATGGTCAGGTCGAAAAAATCGCCTATGACCTTTTTATCGTCGACAACCAAAATGTTAAGATGCTTCATGTCCCGCCTCCTGCTCAATTTTATCAAGACCGACGCACGGCATTTTTATGGTAAAGACCGTACCCTCCCCGCCGCTGTGCACGCTGATGGTACCCCCGTGCTCATTGATGAGGTCATAGCACAAGGCAAGCCCGATCCCGGAGCCCTGGGCTTTCGTCGAGAAAAACGGGTCGAAAATCTTGGAAATATGTTCGCTGTCAATGCCCGGTCCGTTGTCCTGAACAGTGATGACCACCTGCCGGTTTTCCTGATCGTACCGGGAGGTCACCAGCAAGGTGCGCAGGGCCCCGTGCGGCAGTTCGCTGGCGGCTTCCATGGCATTGACAACCAGGTTCATAAACACCTGCTGCAAATGCAGGGCGTCCCCGTACACCATCGGCATCTGGTCGGACAACTGGACGTCCCAGCCGATGCGGCGTATGCGCAACTCGTCTAAAAGCAAATTCATGGACTTGTAAATGACGTCGTTGATGTTAATGGGGGATTTTTGGATTTTCCGGTGCCGGATCAATTCCATCAAATTCGCCAGCATGTCCTTGATATAAAAAGACTGCTCGTCCATGACGCAAACGGGCTTATAAAAAGGGGAATTGATGTCCATTTCCTTCTTCATAAAGCGCAAAAAACCGTGGATGGCCGTGATCGGCTGGCTGATCTGATGCAGAAGGCCGGCGCTTAAAGCGGCAACCGCCCCCTTTTTACCGCTGTCCATTAATTTGACCTGGGCGGCTTTAAGTTCCTTGATCGCGGATTCCAACTGTTCGTTTTTTCGTTTAAGCTCGCGGTTGAGCCGGATATTTTGGATAAAGAACCAGCATAAGACAATAGCAAGGCTGACGTCGATGACAGCGAAAAGATGGAACATTGCCTTATTTTAAATAATAAAGAAGAGGAATTCAGCTTATTTTTCTAAAATATCATCCCCGCCCTGCGGCCTTCAGAGGGGGCAAATCAAGTTTGTCCCCTGTTTTCCAATGATGGGCGGCGGTAAAACCGCTGTTAAGTTCCAGGACATAGCGGGCATCGAAATCAGGAGTATACACCGGGCAAGGGTCTTTAACGCAGGCGGGAATGTTGCGGCCGATATAAAGGATGCGGCCCTCCGTGCTGATCCACAGGATGTCCAGATTGAAACGCATGTTCTTCATCCAGAATGACTGTTCCCCCGGGGCCGCGAAAACAAAGAGCATGCCTTTATCCGCAGCCATACCGGTACGGTACATGAGCCCGCGTTCCATGTCCGCTTCTTTTGAGACCACTTCCACGTTCACACAATCCTTCTGATGGCACACTTGAGGCGGCGCAGCTTGGGCACGGGCAAAGTTAAAAAAAATACAAGAGAAGATAAGACCTTTGAAAATCATTTTCGAAGGGCTTGCCATCATAATACTTTCACTCCAAATTTCCCCAACATAGCCGCCAACCTCGCCAAAGGCAGGCCCACCACGTTGAAATAGCATCCTTCGATGCGCGGGATAAAAAGCGCCCCTCTGCCCTCGATATCGAAACCCCCGGCTTTGTCCAAAGGGGAAACCAGGCGATGGTAGCGGTCGATCTGTTGATCGGAAAGCCCGGTCATGAACACCTTGGTCTTTTCCACCCCAAGCAGCTTACGGCCGCCGGCGGCATCCACCAGCGCCAATCCGGAATAAACCCAATGCGGTTTGGACATCAGCTCCTTGAGATTTTCTTTGGCTTCCTTTAAATTTTTAGGTTTAAGGACCAGCCGGCCGCGGGGCACATACACCACGGTGTCCGTCCCGATGACGATCCCCGCACGGTAATGTTTGGCCACGTCGAGAGCTTTGAGCAGGGCATTGGCCTTGACCAAATGGGCGCAATCGCGGCTCATGGTGGAAATTTCCTTCACCCGGCTGGGGCGCACGATAAAAGGCAGCCCTAATATTTTCATGAGTTTCCGGCGCTGGGGACTGGCCGAGGCCAGGATGATCTTTTTCATTCCAGGAATTGGGAAATGGTAAAGATGGATTGCAAAGGCACATGGAAGCGGTCCAGGGCCTCGCGGGCGCCTTCGCAGCGGTCGATGACACAGATGGCCTTTTGGATTCTGACATTCAACTTCTGCAGCACTTCAACGGATTCCACAAACGCTTTGCCGGTGGTGGCCACATCGTCGATGATCACCACACTGCTGCCCTCTTTAAGCAAAGGGCCTTCCACCTGCTGCTGTTTGCCGTGCGCCTTGGGGCTTTTACGGATGATAAAGGTGTTGAGGGGCGGACCTTCCTGAAAACTTAAAGAAGCGATGGCGCCCACCATGGGGTCTGCGCCCAGGGTGGGCCCGCCGATGGCATCGGGCCTCTGGCCTTTAACCATGTCCAGCATGATGCGCGCGCACAGATAAGCCCCGGGGGCCGACAGCGTCACGAGCCTGGCGTCCAGATAAAAACTGCTCTCTTTACCCGACGACAAAATGAACCTGCCCCGCGAAAAAGCATGGGTTTTCAGAAGACGGAACAATTCACCTTTGTCGGCTTCGATGGAGGTCGGCATTTAAAATTGAGGGAGCTCCAAGTTACGGTTATGGATCTCGACCAACAACTCGAGCCTGTACTTGAGCAGGTCCTTATAATCCTTGTATTCTTTGGGGCTGAACCCTGAAGTGGTGTGGAAAAGCTTGCTGGCATCGAGCTCCACGACGGTATTTTCATAGGCGTCGACCAGCTGGTCATCGGTCAGCTTGGCAATGTCCGCCCTGTTTAAAATAGTCACATCCGAGGGATAGTCGGCCATCGCGAAAGAGGTCAAACTTAAGACCAGCATTACCCCTAAGGCAAATTTTTTGAACATACGACTCCTTGATTGGTTGATTAAACAAATCAATTATATGGTAATAGTATGCGGTGTGTCAAGTCATGCGGCACAGTCTTTGAAGCACGGATCGTTTCACCCGTTTTGATGACGCCTTCCCTTAGGACTTGGGCATAAAAACCGCAACGGCCCGCGATCTTTTCCTTAAGCAGCGGATCTATGGCGTCCAAAACATAACAGGGCTTGCGTTCTTTGGTCAATTCCAGGACCGCTCCCCCTTCAAATTCCAAAACCGCGCCGACACTTAAACGTTGGACATGCAAATGGCGCACCACCAGATTTTCCCCCGTTGTCCCATAATAAAGGGGAAAACCCTCACGCCGCAACTGCTCAAGATTTTCCTCATCCTGAAGGGAGACGGCTTGCATGGGAGTGTTGTGTTTGGCATGATTATGCCCGTCATTGTCCAATCCGGCCCATGAGACCCGCGCGAAGTTTTGCGGATACTTGGGTATCCCGCCGCCGGAAATGCAAACGGCAACCACCTGAGGCAATGGTGTGATCTCACGCATAATAAGGTCCTTTGGACAGGCGGGCTGCCGCCATCTTATAGGAAGGCTGGTAAGAATAAGGATCAAAAGACGGCATTGTCAAATGATTGGTCAGTTCATAATGCATGGGCATAAATAATTGTCCCTGTTGGATGCCGGCTGTCACCAGCGCCCTGACCTTGACCTGCCCCCGGCGGGTGGTAATATAGACATACTGCCCGTCTTTGATACTGAACTTGCAGGCATCCTCAGGGTTAATTTCAACATAAGCTCCGGATGGATACATTTTACGCAAAACGGCGGATTTGCCCGTCCGTGTCTGTGTATGCCATTGAGATGATGTCCCCCGCCCGGTCAAAAGAACAAACGGGAATTGTCCGCAGGTCTCTTCCGGGGCGGGCCGTGGATCTTCGACAAGGAACTTGGCTTTACCGTCCGGATAAAAGTATTTCCCGTTTTCAAAAAGACGGCGCTCATTATTTTCCAATGATGCGCCTTCAGGGAACGGCCACTGGATGCCGCCCGATCGTTCAATCATGGCATAATCGCCGATCCCGGTAAAATCACACGGCGTGCCCCGCGAAATTTCTTTTAGAATTCCGAAAACTTTTTCCGGGGTCTGCCACTCTTTGAAAAGCTCCTCGCATCCCCAATAGCGGGCAATGAGTTTAAAAATATAAAAATCGGCCAAAGCTTCGCCCGGCGCCTGAGCGACTTTTCTAAGAAGGCCGAAACGCCTCTCTGAATTGATGAACGTCCCTTCTTTTTCCCCCCAGCCGGCCGCCGGCAGGATCAAATCCGCCGCCTGCGCGGTTTGGCTGGTATGATACATATCCTGCACCACAAGGAATTCGAGGTTCTTTAAAATTTGCTTGAATTCCCGGCTGGCTATCCAGGAATGAACGGGATTGGTGGCGATGATCCATAACCCTTTTATCTTTCCAAGGGCGATCTGTTCAATGATCTGGTTATAAGGCAAACTGTTTTCGGCAGGGATGAGAGACTCATCCATTTTAAGGATCTTGGCTATCCTGCCGCGATGTTGCGGGTTTTGAAAATCATGGTGACCCAGCAGATTTGTCGTATTGCTGAAAAGCCGTGACCCCATGGCATTGCATTGTCCTGTGATGGAATTGGCCCCGGTGCCGGGCCGGCCGATATTGCCCGTCATCAGCGCCAAATTAATGATGGCCTGCGCGGTACGCACGGCCTCGTGGCCTTGGTTAACGCCCACCATCCACCAGAAGGAAACGCGCTTGCCCTGGTGGATAAGGCCGGCCAACTCCTCTATTTGACCGGCAGAAAGGCCTGTCCGTCGGCTGACATATCCCGGCGTATATTCCTGGACATGGCGCCGCACTTCTTCAAAACCCGCCGTATGCCGGTCAATATAAACTTGATCGATCCAGCCGCGTTTGATCAGGACATGGGCCAAACCGTACAACAGGACCAGATCACTTTTAGGTTTCAACGCATAATGATGGGTGGCGGCCATTGCCGTCTCTGTTTTGCGCGGATCAAGGACCACGACCGTGGGCCGGTGCGGATTACGGCAGACCCTCTGCCACATGATCGGGTGCGCTATGCAAGGATTGGCGCCGACGAAGATCAGACAATCGCTCTCTTCAAAGTCCCGGTAGGTGAACGGCGGAGCATCAAACCCGAAAGATTGCTTGTAGGCGACCGCTGCCGTTGCCATACACTGCCGGGTATTCCCGTCCCCATGGACCATGCCCATGCCGAATTTGGCCAGGGCGCCCAAATAAGCCATCTCTTCGACGGGTATCTGCCCTGTGCTCAAAAAGGCAATGCTGTCACGGCCCCAACGGCCCTGAATATCTTTAAAACGGCTGACAAAGGTCCTTAAAGCAGTGTCCCATTTGACCGCCTCCAGCCTCCCATGACCCTTGCGCAGATATGGCGTCGTAGCGCGGTCATTCGCCCAAAGAGGCGTCAGGGCCTCCCATCCTTTAGGGCAGGCTTCTCCTGAATTGACGGGATAGCCGTGTGTGGGCGTTAAATTAACCGCCTTACCGTTCTTGAGGTGCACATCCAGACTGCAGCCCGTCGAACAAAAACCGCACACCACACGTACGAGCCTCTCCGGCATAAGACGCTGCGGCAACATCCCCAGCGCAGAGGGCTTCAACTCAAGCTCGTCGCTCAAAGGTCCGGTCCTTTGATATATCAAATCTTTAAGTTGTTGCATAAATTATTGCGGCATCTTCAAGGGAATGACCGCCCTAAAGAACAGATACCTTTCCATCATCTCTGCGGCCGTCAGGGCAACCAACATCATCCAAACCCAGACTAAAATGCCCGTCACGGTTAAATGACCGCTGACTGTGAGAAACAAGGCCGGCATTAAAATCCCTCCGATGGCCCCATAAACAAATCGTTGTATGGTCCATACTTTCAAATGTACCGTCATCAACACGGCGCTTTTCTTGAGAGATGTCATGCCGGGCCGGCGCAATTGGGAAAATAAAGAAGCCTCAACAAGCATTTTGACCATGCTTAACAGGACCATCGCCGCGGCCAATGGCCCCCCCACGCTTTGTATCATGAAAGTCAAGGAAGGCGATTCCCAGGCGCAAGCGCTTAAAGACACCGCCATCACCGTTGCCGTTCCCAAAAGAAGCGCCGTCATAAAGAATTTAAATGTTGTTAAAGGAGTGTCCCATAATTCCCGTCGTGTATCGCGATAAACCATCACCGAGGTAAAGACCGCGAATAAACCGCAGGCTGAAACGATGTACGCAAGGGCATTGCCCTCTGCCGGCGGCAAAAAAGGATATTTTGTCTGCACGGCAAAAATAAAGGCCAAGAACGCGAAAGTCCCAAAGCTCAATATTTCACGGCTTAACCAGGAAGTCTTGAGGCCAAGAACGGCCCGGAAAGCATACTTGGGTCTGCCCAGATGAAACAAACTGGAATTGAGGGCCAAGGCGCCCACCCCCAATACCGTCCATGCATACACAGCTGAAAGCATGGAACTCAAGGCCTCCTGCACAAACTGATGGACAACCCCTCCGGCCAGGAAGGTCCCGACGGACAATTGGGTCAATACCAGCATCACCACTAAAGGCATATGGGAATGTTCGGGTTGGAACACCCCGGCATCGATGGAACTCATCTCCGGCACAAGATTTTTAGTTGTGACATAACGTGTAGTCGGCAATGTGTAGGAAGAATGGGGGGCCTGGGGGATTTTAACAAATTCCGAAGGGGCCTTTCTGACGGTAGCTGTTTCGACCAACGTAATGCGGATAGCTTCATTGGGGCAGGCGCGTACACAAGCCGGGGCCTGGCCCGCCTTCAACCGGCTGATGCACATGTCGCATTTGTGAACGATCCCCTTTTTCTTGCTGTATTTAGGGACATCATACGGGCATTTAAGTATGCAGTACTGGCAGCCGATGCATTGGTCATCGAGATGCTTGACCACACCCGTCGCCGGATCTTTCTCATAAGCTTTGACCGGGCAGCCGTTCATGCACGCCGGATCAAGGCAGTGATGGCAGGCGCCGGTGACATGCTGAATGGCAGGGCCTTGCGGGGTGGTGCCGCGAAGCAGGCCCACCGAACGCCAGGTTTCATCAATATCAAGGCCATTTTCATTATGGCAGGCCGTCACACAGGCCTTGCAGCCCGTGCATTGGTCGAGATTGACTTCAAAAGCATATTGCTCTCCGGGACCAGGCGCCGTCTTGGGGATGAGCTGCTTATACCGGGAAGCCTCTTGCGGCAGTTGGCGCAGGTCCTTTTTGAAGGCGAATTCCTCCACCGCCGTCATGACCCCTGTCATGTCGGCCTGCTCTTCCAATATTTGATTGAGGAGAATCTCTTCCTGGCCCATTAGAAAGCAAGTGTTGTCTGGAAAAATGCAAAATCAGCCCCGTTATGCGGGCCTGTGTCTTTAAGATACTCTCCCGGGAAAAGGTGACAATACCCCGCCTGGAAACTGAGATATTTATTTAATTTATAATCGCCTGTAAGGTCCAACTCATTGCCCACATGGCTGCTTACCCCCAAAAGTCCCGCGGGTGTGGTGCGCGTGACCGTACGGGCGGCGGAATACAAGGCGTCCTTGGTCGTATCCAAATAAACCATATGAAAATCCGTCTGCAATTTCAAATTCTTTGCCGGTTTGATGCTGACCTGATACCGGTAATCGTTGATGTTTTGCAGGCTGAAGAGGTCCATATATCCGTAAAACAGATGGTTGGTGGGATAAAGGTTATCAAAGGTCCCCAAGGTCTTACCGTTGGGCTTTCCGCCTGAGCCGTAGTCATACTCAAAGGCCAGCCTCGGCTGCCATTTTAAGTCCAAAGTATAACCCAATATTCCCACAAACATCGCTGCGCATACCCTCTTATGGTCAAAATCACCCCATTGTCCGGCGCTTTCCATCTCGTAGTCGAAATGATACGGCAATTTGTTCTTGAGACGCCCTCCGAAAGTATAATCATCGATCCGGCCGGAGCCGTTGGGACCGAAAGAAATATTCTTCCAGGTGACACGGTGGATCAGGTAATTTTCAATAAGCGTGCCATGGAAGGCATGGGCGGTGGCATAATAAGCATACATCCTGTCCTTGGCGGAGGCGTCGAAAAGGTCATTGGCCTCGTCGGATTGGGGGCTCCTGTAGCCGGTCTTGTCCCCGGCGAGGAGGTCCAATTGTAAATTCAAGGGTTGAATATGAAAGCCCACCTTACCGCCATCGAAGGTTTGCGCCACGTTGGACCAGTTGAAGGCCCCGATCAGGCGTTCGGCCCCATAGGCAAACTCCTGCCGGCCGCCCTGAATGGTGATGGGGCCTTGTTCATACCGCCCATAAAGCTGGCGGATGTCCCATAAATTCTCTAACGTGCTCTTGGCCACCTCACTTTTGTCCTGTGTGCTCAAACCACTGACCCTGGCATCCTGCCCCTGCGCAAAAAGGGTGACTTCTTTGATAGGGTTATAGGTCAGGCCCACCCTGGTGCGAAAAAGGTCATAGCTGCCCGCGTCATCTTTCGCTTTATTGAAAAGCATATTGTCCCTGTATTCCAGGCGGTAGCGGAATTCGACGTCTGCTTTTAAATAGTCAGGGAGATATTGGTTTAAATAATCCCCTGCCCAGGCTTGGGACCCGAAGAGCGCGCCCGACAAAAACATCCCCGTTATGACAAAACGAAACATTTTCAGTATGTTGGATTTCATCACATTCTCCTTGGGCTTAATTTTGAGTTAAACTGCCGCCGTTTGCAGCTTCTGGACCCGGGCGGCATGAAATGCCTTTTTACTATCCTGTTCGTGCTCTGCTGAAAAACGGATGAAAAGGCTCATACCGGCCGCCAGCATGACGAAACAACCCAGATAAAAAAAGGCCGACGCATAGGACTGTTGACGGAACAAAAATCCGAACAACATTCCGCCCACATTGCCGCCGGCGCCGACAATTCCGGCCACGGCCCCCAAGGCCTTTTTGTTGACAAAAGGGACGACGGAATAATTGGCGCCGTTGGCCATTTTGATGAATAAGGCAAAAGTCACCATTACGGCTATCGCTTCGGGTAAGACTTTTATTTGTGAGAAGGCCGTGATCACCGTGCCTCCCATAAAAAGGACTATCCCTAAAAACCTGACCCTGCTTCTTAAACCTCCCCGGTGCGCAAACCAATCTGAACAAATCCCCCCTAACGAACGCGCGAAAATATTCATAAATCCAAATAACCCCGCCACCAGTCCCGCACGGACCAGGTTCAAATGAAACTGATCGGTATAATAAAGGGCTGCGACATTATCGATGGTCAGTTCCGTCCCGAAACTGGCGGCATACATCACAGCCAGGGCCAGGACCCTGGGGTCCATTATGGCCGCACGGAAGGACCCTTTGGCCTCAGCGCGTTGCGGCACAAGGCCTTGTCTGCGCAACTCATCGATGTTGCCCTCCGGAAAATCCTTGGTGAACCGGTAATAAGCGAGGCCCGTGATCAGCAAGGCTATCCCGGGAAACAACATGCTCAAACGCCAACCCAGGGCAGCATCGGCACCGCAGCTTAAAACAGCGGCCAAAACCAGAGGCATGACCATCTGGGTTATCCCTCCTCCCAGATTGCCCCAACCCGCGGATGTGGCGTTGGCCGTGCCGACACAGTTAGGCGCGAACATGACCGACGTATGGTATTGGGTAATGACAAACGATGCGCCTATGACCCCGATCCCCAAGCGGAACAACAGAAAAGAAGTATAGTCATGCGCGAGACCTATGGCCATGACCGGCAAAGAACCGAGAATTAAAAGGGCCGAATAGGTCCGGCGGGCCCCTATACGGTCGCATAACCATCCCATCAATAACCGTCCCAGAATAGTGATGGAAACGGACGCAATGATGCAGTTGCCGATCTGCTCCTTGGTCAAGCCCAAATCATGACGGACAACCGGCATTAACGGGGCGATGCCGAACCACGCAAAGAAGCTGAGGAAAAACGCGAACCAGGTCAGATGAAAGGTGCGCATCTGGACGCTTTTAAAATCCAATAAATCAAGGCGTACCGCTTTGGCAGTTTTCATACGCTCTCCTGTCTTTCAGGGTCAGTGCCAACCCAATGACGATATTTTCGTTTTCTTGCGACACTTCAAACGTCTTCACACATTCGCGGGCCTCGCTGCCCTGACCTGTGGTAAGGTCAAATTTATGCCCGTGTAACGGGCACACAACTTGCGTTGCACCGATGATCCCTTCGGCTAAAGGCCCACCCCGATGCGGGCACCGGTTTTCGATGGCGAAAAGGCGACCGTCACGGCCGCGAAAAACCGCCACGTCAAGGGCGCCGATCTTAAAACAACGCCCTTGTCCCGGTGGAATTTGCTCTGTACTTCCTAAATCAAATCTCATATGTTCCATAGCTTTTTCCCTGTCCGTTATCTGGTTCTGCCGGACGGGTCCTGGTTCGCCTTGATGTTCACGTGCTCCTCTGGGCGAATGGCGACCCTATCAGCGGGCAGAAAGGCGGTTTCCCTTTACAGATGACTTGAGCAGTTGCCGTGCGCTCGTGAACATCAATCCTCGCCACCCGCGCGTGATTTTCATAAAACTTTTAATCCTTACCCGTTGTTTTCCGCTTCTTTGAGGGCATCCATGAGCTTCGGCCCCTCGAACTGCGCCGGATAAACGGGGATGTCGGCTTCTTTCCAAGGGTCCTTATAGGCATCCACGGCTGTTTGAATACGCTCATCCAACTTAAGCGCAATGCCCAAAGAATCATCGATCAGAATGCCCTTGAGCACATCGATCCCTATGCGTTCAACGAACGTATAGGTGCGTTCCATATATTTGGCGTGCTCACGGTAATATTCCATAAAGCGTCCCATATATTTCAACACCTCGTCGTGATCATTAACGGTGCATAAAAGGTCCCCTTTGCGCACGCTGCCGCCCGCCGCTCCGCCCACGTAAATTTCCCATCTGCCCCCTTCAATGGCGACGGCGCCGAGATCTTTGACGTAAGCTTCCGAACAATTACGCGGGCAGCCGGCGGTGGCCAGCTTCATCTTGTGGGGAGATTCTATCCCTTGAAAGCGGCGCTCGATCTTCTGGGCCAGGGCGATGGAATCCCCCACCCCAAAGCGGCAGAAATCCGTGCCGACGCAGCTTTTACAGGTACGAAAAGCTTTTGTATACGCATGGCCGCTGGGCATTCCCAAATCTTTCCAGACAGCAGGCAGGTCTTCTTTTTTGATCCCGAGCAGATCGATGCGCTGACCCCCGGTGATTTTGACCATCTTGGCCTTGTATTTCACCGCTGTTTGGGCGATACGCATCAGTTCATCCGCGGAAGTCACCCCGCCGTATATCCGCGGCACCACGGAAAATGTTCCGTCTTTTTGAATATTGGCATGCACGCGGTCATTGATAAAACGGGCGTCCCTCTGGTCTTCATAATCTTTGGGCCAAATGGTTTTCAATAATGACGCCAACCCGGCCTTGCTGTCCGCGTCTTCCTTGCCTGCGGCCAATGCCTGAAAAACAGCGCTGACGGATTTTAAATGTTGGGCCTTGATCTGGGCGATCAATTGGGATTTTTCCAAAGGTATGCCCGGCACATAATAATGTTCGCTGGGGTCATAGGAGACTACCCCAAGCTTCGCCTCGATGATCTGGGCGATCATGCTGCGGCAGGAACCGCAGCCTTTGCCTGCCTTGGTCCTTGCTCCGATGGACGCCACTGTTTCGCACCCGCTGCTGATGGCCTCACAGATGGTCTTTTTGCTGACACCGTTGCAATTACAAATTTGGGCGCCGTCCGGCAGGTCAGCGGCCCGGATGAACGCTGTCCCCTTGACATCACCGAACAGAAGGTCAGAACGGCTTTCAGGGACATTTTGCTCGTTGAGAAACATCTGCATGAGCACGTCGCCGGCCGTGGTGTCGCCCAACAAAATGACGCCATGAAGCTTATTGTCACGGACGATGATCTTTTTATAAATGCCGCGGTTGGGCTCACGGTACACGACCACTTCATCGCCGGGGCCGGCGGCTTCTTTCTGCCCCAATGACATCAATTCCACACCCATCACTTTTAACTTGGTCCCTATTTTGGAACCCTGGTAAGCCGCCTGGGGATTAAACCCGCTGATGACGTCCGCCAAAACCCGAGCCTGGTCCCAAATGGGATCAACCAGCCCGTACAATTTCCCGCGGTGCTCCACGCATTCGCCAAGCGCGTAGATAAAAGGATCGCTGGTGCGCATCTGGTCATTGCAGACGATCCCTTTGTTGACCGTCAAGCCTGAATTTGAGGCCACCTCCGTAATGGGACGGATTCCCGCGCTGACCACCAACAAATCAGCAGGGGTGGTGGCCCCATTAGAGAATATTAAAGAATGCATTCTCCCATCAACCCTGTGGATCTGCGCCGTCTTATGGTCCAGCAAGACAGTCAAACCCATAGCTTCCATGGTGCGCTTTAACATTTGAGCGGATTCCGCATCAAGCTGCGCCGGCATAAGCTGTGGAGCCGCTTCTACCACCGTCACCTCCAAATTATGCGTCATAAGTCCGCGGGCCGCTTCCAGACCCAACAGGCCTCCGCCGATGACCACCGCCTTCTTGCATTGTTTGGCATATTCGGCAATACGGCCGCAATCGTCAATGGTCCGGAATAAAAAAGTCCCCTCGCCGCCGAAACCATCCATCGGCGGGACAAAGGGACGGGAACCCGTGGCGATGATCACATAATCATAGGCCTCTTCCACGGACTTTCCCGGCAGGAACTGGTCATCATGGACGGCATAGGCCGCGGCCTGGGGATGAAGCTCGCGTCCGATGACCACCTTGCGCCCGGTGTCGATTTGAACGGCTTTGATCCCTGCGTGCAGGATGATCCCGTTTTCCTTGTACCAACTTAAGGGATTTATAAAAATGTCGTCGGCCTCTTGGGTTTGATTAAGGACATTGCTTAAGAGGATGCGGTTGTAGTTGCCGTAGGGTTCGGCCCCGAACATGACAAAATCAAATTTATCCGGGGCCCTGCCTAAAATCTCTTCCACGACCCGGGCGCCGGCCATGCCATTGCCGATCACCACGATCTTCTTCTTATCCATGAGCCCCCTTTCCCGGCAATAAAAAAAGCCCAACCTCGCCCCATGCAATGGGAAAAAGTTGGGCTTCAATGCCCTAAAATATAAAACCCAAGTCTCCTTGAACTTTACGGATACTTGGGCATCAATGCCGCCTGGCAATTTAAGACATCAATGTCTTATTTGCGAGTCTAGCATATCATCCTAACGTCAAAATTCAACGTCCTGAAATTACTCATGCAATACTCATGGCCGGTAGGTAATCCTGTAAATAAGACACCAAATTAACGCCTTTACGCGCGATCTTTAATTTTTTACGGATGCTGTTTCGGTGATTTTCCACCGTGCGATGGGAAGTATTCAATAGATGGCTGATATCTTTGGTGCTTAGTCCTTTTCTGATCATGTTGCAAATCTCGATCTCGCGCGGGGACAGTCTCCATTGCCGGTCTGAAATGGCCCCCGCAAACGGCGATGTGATGTCCCTGAGAGTGTCTTCCAACAATTGGACATTCTGCCGGTCATAGGGTGTGCCCCTGCGTTTGAGTTTTGTCAAAAGCGGAAGGACCAATTCTTCCACATTGGCCATCATGTCTTTCTTGACCTGCTTTTTTTCCAGTTCAAACCTCGCTAAAATTTCCCCTAAGGCGATGTTCTTGACATTCAAGGCCTCCTCTTCAAGCTGCTTGCGCCGGGTGATGTCCAGGACGCTGCCCCTGGTATTGATGATCCTGCCCGAATCATCCTTGCGCGCGGAGGCATTGAGGACGACATCGATATGCCGGCCGCTTTTATGTACCACGGTATATTCAAAATTGACCGCCCGCCCTTCTTCCAATAAACCGGCCCAATGCTGCTCAAAGAAAGGTTTTTGTTCAGGAACGATCAGGTCGCTCCAGGTCTTCTTTCCGATAATTTCTTCGCGGCCATAGCCTATCATTGATAACTCCGTCTGGTTGACGGCTATAAATTTGCGGTCCGGCCCGAATATATGAAAGCCGACGGGCGCATATTCAAAGAAATCGCTCAAATAGTCGTTATCGTTCATGGCCCTCTTGCCGCTCATGTGGATAAAAATAAAAAATCCCCTTTAAAAAGCACCATCGCTCATTAAAGAGGACGTCAACGCCCAAAATAAAAAATCCTCCCCCAAAACATCATTGTTTTAAGAAGAGGACATCCTTGCCCTTGACCGACTCTGTTTAAAGAGTACAACTTAAAAAGGACTTTGTCAAGCGGCAGTTGTCGGTTAAAATACCCCATGCTTCCGGCCTTTTTACAGGGGGCTTTTGAACTTTTCTTCCCTGATAATTGCCTGCTGTGCCGCGAGTTCCTTAACAGCCGCCACCGGCGGCAGTTGTGCGCCGCCTGCCTGGAAAGCCTGGAATTCAATCCGAGGCCTTTGCGCCCGTTGCCCTCGGGCCTCACATTGACCCAGGCATGGTCGGCCTGCCTCTACAACGAACCGGCCCAAAAGCTGTTGCATGCCTTCAAATATAGTTCCAAAACTTCCTTGAGCAAAACCTTTGTGGCCCTGATGATTGATTTTATCGACCGCCACCACATCCCTGTGCGCGAATTCGACCTGATCGTCCCCATTCCCCTGCATCCGGCCCGCTTAAGGGAAAGGGGATACAACCAATCCGCCCTCCTAAGCAAGGGACTAAGCCGGCACTACGGTATCCCCCACACCGAAAACCTGTTGACGCGCCGCAAGATGACCCGAAGCCAGACGGAATTAGGCGCAAAACAACGCTGGACAAACATGGAAGGCGCTTTTAAAATGAAAAATTCGACGGACGCAAAGGCCAAAAGCGTAGTCCTGGTTGACGATCTGTATACCACAGGGGCCACTCTTAACGCCGCGGCCCAAACTTTAATGACAGCCGGCGCCGCCAGGGTCGGGGCCCTGACGTTCAGTATCACGGTTTAAATTATGCGTATCCTGCGCAACTACATTTTGAAAGAATGCCTCCAGCCTTTTACGCTGTCGATCTCGGTATTGACGAGCGTCTTTCTCCTGGGGTATTTGCCGCAACTGGCCAATAAGGTCATCAACAACGGGGTGTCCGTGGGGGCCATGGGCCATATCTTTCTCTATTACATCCCCATTCTTTTGGGCTATACCCTGCCCATCGCGTGCCTGATCACGGTGATCCTGGCCTTCGGGCATATGTCGTCCGAAAATGAGATCCTGGCCATACGTGCCTCCGGCATCCACCTGCTGCGCCTGCTTGTGCCGTTGATCGTCGTGGGTATCATCCTGTGCCTGGCGGATTATATTCTCAACGACCGCGTCATTCCCAACGCGTATGTGGCCCAAAAGGTCATCCTGCAGGAAACCGGAAGCCAGGACCCCACCGCCATGCTGGAACCAGGAAGTTTTATCAACGCTTTTGACAAATACATCGTTTTCATATACCGCATGGAAGGCGATATATTATACGGGATCAGGATCTACGAACCCGTGCCCGGCAAACCAACCCGAACCATCATCGCCCAGCAGGGCGAGTTCGTCCATGTGCCGGGAAAGGACCAGTTGATGCTCAAGCTCATCAACGGCACCTCCGATGAACCTGACCTGCAGAATCCCAATAATTTTTATAAACTTAATTTCCAGACCTCCTTTATCACCCTGGACCTTTCCAAGAAAAAACAGGGCCAAAAGAAATCGAAGGAGCTGACATTGAAAGAATTGCGCCATAAGATCGAGGCCTTGCGCAAAATGTCCATTGACCCGGCGCCGTTGATCACGGAATACCAACGCCGGCTGGCATGGTCGCTGTCGCCTTTGCTGTTCATTCTTTTGGGTTTCCCTTTTGCGGCCGTGACCAACCGCCGGGCCAAATCCGCCAATCTCTTATACGCCCTGCTGTTGGCGGCCCCTTATTACATTTTGTCCCTGGCCTGCCAGGGTATGGCCACTCAGGACACTTTTAACCCCGCCTTCTTGATGTGGGTGCCGGACATTGTCGCCTTTGCGGCGGCTGTTTTCTTAAATTGGAAGCTGTGCTTGCATTAAAGACCATGCGGATACTGGATCGTTACATCCTAAAGTCAATCTTCACCATTTTTATAGGCACTGTTCTTACATTTGCTTTTTTGTTCATCCTCATTGACCTGTTCAGCAACCTGCAGGATTTTATTGCCAAAAGCGTGGGTATAACAGTGATCCTGCGCTATTATCTTTCCTTCCTGCCGTCGATCATCGTCCAGACGTCCACTATGGCCTGCCTCATCGCGGTCCTCTTCACCTACAGCAATCTCAACGCGCACAATGAGATCATCGCCATCCGCGCCTCGGGGATGAATTTCTGGCAGATCGCCCGCCCGGCGCTGGTCTTCGCGCTGTTTATTTCAGCGAGCGTGTTCCTGGTGAATGAAAAATTCGTGCCCACCTCCTCGATGATCAACCAGGAGATCCACGATACCCAGATCAACCTTAGCCCCTCTCAAAGGGGCAAGGGCCTGCCCCTCATCCACAATCTCACCTTCTACGGCCTTAAGAACCGCCTGTTCTTTATCGACACCTTCGATCCCAACACCCATGCCTTGCAGGGGATCACCATCATCGGTCATGACCATAACCAGAACCCCGTTGAGAAAATCGTGGCGGAAAACGGCGTATGGACGGGCATCGCCTGGAAATTTTATAAATGCCAGATCACGACCTACAGCAGCGTCATCCCCAACGCGGTCACAGGGGTGCACATGTACGCGGAAAAATTAATGGACATCCCCGAGAAACCCAAGGACTTCATGAGCCAGCGGATAGACCTATCGTCGATGAACCTGCGCCAGCTGCACGCTTATATCAAACGCTTTTCCGGCAGCGGCGCCGTTAAGACGCTCAATGACCTGAGGGTCGACATGCATCAGAAGATCACTTTTCCTTTGCGCAATTTTGTCATCGTCTTGATCGGACTGCCTTTCGCGCTCATGTCCATCGGCAAGCGCAAGGCCATGACCTTCACTTCCATCGCCATCGCCCTGGTCATAGGGTTCCTTTATTACGTCGCGGATGCGGTGGGCCTGGCCCTGGCCAAGGGAGGGGCCTTATTGCCGTGGGAAGGCGCGTGGATTACACCCATCCTCTTTACTCTTGCCGCTCTCTTTATTATTTTCAGGAATTTCTAACTATTGCTGCCCGGGTCCGGGGAAGGCAAGACCGGCGGAGGATGGAAGACACGCGGCAGGCGGTTGCCCAGGGAACAAAGGATCTCGTAGCTGATCGTGTCCGCCCATTGGGCCAGTTCGTCGGCATCGATGGACGCCCCCTTTTGGGCGCCCAGCAGGACCGCTTCGTCGCCGCAGACAGGGGTACGGCCCGACAGGGTCACCGGCGTAATATCGACGATGATCTGGTCCATGGTCACCCGCCCCACCACCGGGCAGCGCACGCCGCAGACCAGCACAAAAGCCTTGTTAGACAATGAGCGCAAATACCCGTTGCTGTAACCGACAGGCAGGATGGCGACGAGCATGTCCTCCTTGGCCTTAAAGGTGTGCCCGTAACTGATGCCCCGGCCCTTGGCAATGGGCTGCACGAAAATGATACGGGATTTGACGGACATCACCGGCTTTAGTTGGACCTTTTGCTTTAAATCTTCGCGGGGATAAATACCGTAGAGCATGATGCCGGGGCGGGCCAAATTGAAAAGATCCGACTTATAATCCCCCAACCCCATGCTGTTGCTCGCATGCACGAAGGTAAAAGATACGGACCGGTTTTCCAGCGCATAGACGATATCGCGGAACCGCCGCATCTGGGCCACAGTAAAATCGCGGTCGGTATCCGCAAGCGGGAAATGGGTGTAAATCCCCTCGAGGACCAGGTGCGGACATTCCGACAAAAGCGCATCGACAAAATCCATGACCTGTTCTTCGCTGACCCCCAGGCGGCCCATCCCCGTATCTACTTTGATGTGAACGCCGAGCCTGATGCCTGCCGCGCAAGCACACTGGTCCAGGGCATAAGCCATTGCCAGGTCACAAACCGTCGGCGTGAGATTATAGGCAACGATGTCTTTGGCTTCGCAAGTCAGGGTGGATTCGATCAACAGTATTTTCTGCTTGAACCCCATCGCCCGCAGGCTCAAGGCCTCGCCGGCATTGGAGACCGTCCAGTAGCGGCAGCCGCACGCGTTCAACGCCTCGGCAACCTGCATCATGCCGTGGCCGTACGCGTCGGCCTTGATGACAGGCATGATGCCAAGCGCATGGGTCATGTTTTTACGGCTAAGCTTCTGCAATTGTTCAAAATTGTGGGTCAGCGCTTCAAGGTCCAATTCACACCAGGTCGGAGGATGGACGACCGTTTCGTAGTTTAATATTTTAACGTTCATCGGATACCCGCCTTTTCATTTCGCTTAAAGGAAACCTGGCAATCCTGCGCATACAGGTACAACGGCACAAGGCTTGCCGCATGATCATACTGCTTTCTTGCAAAGCGCTCATACGCCATCCCTGCCATCACTTTGCTTTGAGGATACCAGTATTTTTCTTGGGCGAAAAGGCATTTGTGCGCAGTATTTCCTCGAACGCGCTGTCGGTAGGCCTGTTCAATATTTTGACGGTACATGCAAAGCGCATCGCCGGTAAAAAGTGTCGTGCCGCGCACTTTGCCCAAAATATCCTCAAGAGAGGCCAATGCATAATCGCTCTTGCGGCGGCCATCGGCGCCGTAAAGGCAGGCATAGACCTTGTTGCGGCGCGCGTCGTTGATGACGCAAATCTCATCGCAAGAAATCCCGTGCACGGCCCCGGCGATGATGTCCGGGGTCGGGATGCCGACGACGGGTTTTCCCGTCGCTGCGGCAAAAGCTTTAACGGTCGCCAGGCCCACCCGCAGGCTGGTGAAAGATCCGGGCCCCAGGGCAATGGCAAAGCCGCCGATTTGGTCAAACTTTATCCCCGCGCTGCCCAGGAGCTTATCCATCGCCGGTAAAATGGCGTCTTCCAGCACGAGAGCGGCCTTGATGTTGCGGTAACGCAGGACTTTAGCGTCACGGCTTAAGGCTATCGAGAAGATCTTGGTCGATGTTTCGAAGGACAGGAAATACATATTTTTCGCCGATGTTCCCCCAGATGTTGAAACTGCACTAAATAATATTCCTTGGGCGCGTGCTCCCCCAAACGCTCAGGCCATTCGATAAGAGAAATGCCGTCCCCGTAGAAATAATCGTCAAAATCCACCGTCTCGAGGGCCTTGGGATTTTCCAGACGGTAAAGATCAAAATGATAGATCGGCAATTTCCCTTCATAACAATTCATCAGGACAAAGGTCGGGCTGTTGACTTTTTTGGAGCTTAACTTAAAGCCTCCAACCAGCCCTTTGACAAAGGTGGTCTTGCCTGCCCCTAAATCGCCCTTCAACAATACGATATCCCCTGCTTTGAGTTGCCCGGCAAAACGCCCGGCACAAAGCATGGTCTCCTCAACGCTGTTAGAAATGAGTGAAACTTCTGGCATCTGGTTTTTCTTTGACATCGGCCGTTATTGTCCCCACCGGATAGAAATAAAATGATTTTTGCCGCGCCTGCCAGTCCATGAGCGCCTGCGCCTGTCTGGTCCCAAGTGTAAATAGGAGCTCGAAATCCTCCCCGTCATTTAACGCCTGGGCCAGGCTTACTCCTTTATGCCTGGGAATGCAATCATAATCAAGCCGCGCACCCGCGCGGCTGGCCTCAAGGATGTGGCCCAAGTCACCGGCAAGCCCGTCGGAAATATCGATCATGGCGTGCGGAGTGAATCTTTCCACTAAAAACCGCGCGGGGCCCAAACGCGGCACAAATTTCAGGTGCCGTCCGCTTTTCAAGGAGCCTCCCAAAGGTCCGGTCACAAAAATCCAATCGCCGGGCTTGGCCCCGCCGCGGGTGACAAGATTTTTCTTTTCCACCCGCCCCAACAAAGCCACATTCACCACGATCTTGCCGGATTTGATGGTGTCCCCGCCGACAATACTGACACCAAAATCTTTGGCTGTGCGTTCCATACCCCTATAGACATCCTTGATAAAATCGACCGGCAGGTTCCCAGGAACGCCGATGGACACCACGGCAAAGGTAGGCCTGCCGCCCATGGCCGCGATATCGCTGATATTACAGGCCAGGGCCTTGTGCCCAATGCCTTCAGGCGGCATGCGGCGGGTGAAATGCACGCCTTCCGCCAGCATGTCCGTCGTCAAAAGCAGATATTCGCTTTTATTGTAGGGCAAAACAGCGGCATCGTCGCCGATGCCTTTGATCACCCCTTGAGACACCGGTACAAGCTTTTTAAGCGCCTTGATGAGGCCGAACTCACCTATTTGCGAAACGTGCATGGATGTTCTTTGCATACGGCGGACGGATGATGCCGTATTCCGTCACGATGCCTGTGATCAATTTCGCCGGAGTCACGTCAAAGGCCGGATTATAGACCTTAACGCCCCTGGGGGCTGTGGACACGCCCGCAAAACAGGTCACCTCATCGCTTTTGCGCTCTTCAATGGGGATCTGCCTGCCGGATTTTATCTTTAAGTCGAAACTCGAGCCCGGAGCCACAACGTAAAAAGGAATACCGTGATGGCGCGCCAGTACGGCCAGCATGTAGGTGCCGATCTTATTGGCCGCGTCCCCGTTGGACGCAATACGGTCCGCGCCGGTAAAAATAATGTCCACCTTGGAGGAAGCCATCAGGGAGGCGGCCATATTATCACAGATCAAGGTGGTGTCGATCTTTTGGGCCATCAGCTCCCAGCAAGTCAGGCGCGCGCCCTGCAACAAGGGACGCGTTTCGCAGGCGTAGACGCTGAACTTTTTGCCTTTGGCGCGGGCGGCGTAAAAAACCCCCTGGGCCGTGCCGTAATCCACCGTGGCCAGGGCGCCGGCATTGCAGATCGTCAGGCAGCGCATCCCGTTCTTGATAAGTTTTACTCCATGGCCTCCCATTTGCCGGCAGACCCTGCGGTCGGCCTGAAAAATGGACATGGCCCGCAGCTGCAGGGCTTTCTTTAACGCGGGCACACCGGCTTGGGGATTCAGATCCACCACTGCGCGCATCTCGCTGAGCCTGTTGAAAAGATCCACTGCCGTCGGACGGGACGTGCCCAAAAACTCGCAGGTTGCGTTGAATAATTTCAGGAATCGGGTTTTGTCCCGGCCTTTAAATTTCTGCACCCCCAAGACGACACCGAAAGCCGCGGCCACGCCGATGGCCGGGGCCCCGCGCACGGACAGGCGTTTGATCGCCTGCCACATGGTTTTCACATCGCGGCAATAAATATATTCAAATTTATGCGGAAGTTTGGTCTGATCAATAATGCGCGCCGCACCTTTGACCCATTTGATCGTTTCAACTGACATATTCTTTTATGCCTTCTCCACCTCGATACGCGGAAACAGCGGCGGATGAGACTTCAATGGCGTGCCGGGCCGCAGTTGCCCCCAAACCGGTTTGGTATCCTCTGCCCCTAAAATTGACAAGACCGCAGCCGTCTTTTCCGGCATGACCGGCGCCAGCATAATCGTCGCTATACGCAAACCTTCGGCTGCCGTATACAGTACTCGGTTGGCGGCTTTCATGTCCGTTTTGGCCAGTTTCCAGGGCGCCTGGATTTCCATATATTTATTGAGACTCTGCACAAAAAGCAAGGTCTCCATTAAAGCTTCCTGTACTTTAAACTGACTGATTAAAAGCTTCACACTGCCCGGCAAGACATTGGCGTTCATTTGAATTAATGATTCATGCTCGGTCACTGCGCCAGGTTCCGGAATTTTCCCCCCGTGATTTTTCTGAATAAGCCCGCTGACCCGGTTCAATAGATTACCGAAATCATTGGCCAGGTCACTGTTAAAGCATTTGATGAAGGAATCCGGCGTAAAATTGGCATCCAGTCCCAGGACCATCTCTCGCATCAGGTAATAACGCACGGCATCCACCCCGTAAGTATTGATTAAATCAAGCGGATTGACCACATTGCCCAGGGACTTGCTCATCTTGGTTTCGCCAATGAGCCACCAACCGTGGGCAAAGATGGTTCCCGGCAGCGGCAACCCCAGTGAAAAAAGCATGGTGGTCCAGTAAATGGAATGGGTGGTCAAAATGTCCTTGCCGATCAGATGCACGTCGGCCGGCCACCATTTCTTGAATTTCTCCTCGTCGCTGCCATAACCGGGAATGGAAATATAATTGACCAGGGCATCGAACCAGACATAGGTCACATAATCGCGGTCGAAAGGGATCTCAATGCCCCAATCCATGCGCGCCTTGGGGCGGGAAATGCATAGATCCCCCAGCGGCTGGCGCAGGAAACCCAGCATTTCATTCTTGCGGTGTTCGGGGCGGATAAAATCCGGGTGCTGCTCGATATATTCTATGAGCCTGTGCTGGTACTTGCTCATCTTAAAGAAATAATTCTTCTCCTTGAGCTTTTTGACGTCGCGAAACTGGCCGGATTCGTATTCGGCCTCCGTAATAAAGCGTTCTTCCGCCACGGAATACCAGCCCTCGTATTCGTCCGTGTAAATGTCGCCGTTCTCATGGACCTTCTGCAAAACCAGCTGGACAATTTTCTTGTGCCGCTCCTGGGTGGTGCGGACAAAATCATCATAGCGGATGTCAAGCCGCTTCCATAAATTAAGGAACCGCGGGACCAGGTCATCGCAATGCGCCTGGGGCGTAGCCCCTCGTTTCTCGGCGGCCTGCTTGACCTTCTGGCCATGCTCGTCCAGGCCGGTCAAAAAAAACACCTCGTCCCCGGCGGCGCGGTGATAGCGGCCCAGCACATCGGCGAGGATCGTCGTATACGCGTGCCCGATATGCGGGGCATCGTTCACATAGTAAATCGGCGTAGTAACGAAGAACTTGCTCATGAGGATTGTAACGCGGGTTCCTGGGGATATTTGACTCTGATGAGCTTGCCTTCCCCCAAATCCACGGTCACGTACTGTTTGAGGATGTCCATGGCAACGATCCTGCCCTTTTCCCCGTTGGGAGTCGTGACCTTGGCGCCCATCTTGGGCAGGACCTTGGAAAATTCACGGTAAACCTGGAATTCATACGCCATACAGCATTTGACCCTGCCGCAGACGCCGGAAATCTTCTGGGGATTGAGCGGCAGTCCCTGGTCTTTGGCCATTTTAATGGAAAGAGGGTGAAAGTCCTTCATGTAAGACGAACAGCACAACTCCCGGCCGCAGACGCCGTAACCGCCGATGATCTTGGCCTTGTCGCGCACCCCGATCTGCTTGAGCTCGATGCGCACGCGCAGGGCCTTGGCCAGGTCCTTGACCAGGTTGCGGAAATCCACCCGGCCTTCCGCCGTAAAATAGATCAGTATCTTGGCGGCATCAAAGGTATATTCCGCCTGGACCAATTGCATTTCTATCTTGCTTTCAGCCACCTTCATCTCGCAAGTCTTCAAAGCCTCGGCGGACTTCATCTGGTTGTTGACCACCTGGCGCAAATCACCGTCGCTGGCCAGGCGGACCAACCTGCCTGCGGCCGCCTCTGTTTTGCCGCTGCAGGCCTTGGCCGTATCGGAGATGACCTTGCCGAATTCCATGTTCCGTTCCACTTCCAGGACCACCATGTCATGGCGGCGGACAAAAACGCCATTGCTGTCGGCCCAAATGACCGGCCGCCACTCCCCTAATTTAATTTGTACTAATTGTCCCATAGATGTTCTCTTAAAAGGCTTAAAGACATTTTAACGTTTAAATTTTCGTCCACGAGCTTCTTGGCCCAAACGATGTGCCCGATGATTGTGCCTATGTCTTCGATGCTGCGGGCGGCAAACACTTTAAGTTCCTTCAGGCGGTCCTGATGGAGCAACTCTGCCTCGGCCACACCGTTTTTCAATAAAAGAACGTCCCTGAAAAAACCCAGCAACAACTGCAAGGCCAAAGCGGTCTGCAGCGGGTCGGCTGAGAGCCCCTTGAGAAAGGTATCATTATAACGGTTTAAAAGCATTTCATCCAAGATTTTTCGCCGCTCCTGGATGACCTTCCCGTCCATCAGTTGGCGGGCCTTTCCTAAACACCCTTGCGCGTAAAACGCCAGAAAGCGGGCGTCCTGCATCTCAAGGCCTTCATTCATCAAATGCCGCGCCACGCGGTTGACCGGGGAGGGAAAAAACTTGACCACATGACAACGGGACTTGATGGTGTCCAGATTGGCCTCAGGCAGGCTGGTCGTTAAAACCATCAAGGTGTTGGGGGCCGGTTCTTCCAGGGTCTTTAAAAGCGCGTTGGCCGCGTCCAGGGTCATCATCTCGATATGCCGGATGATAAAAACTTTTGTTTTGGCCTCAAAGGCCATCAATGCCGCCCGGCCCAAAAGAAAACGGATGTCCTCGATCTTGATGCTCCCCTCCTCATCGCTTCCTATGATATGGACGTCCGGATGGTTGCCTGAGGCGATTTTACGGCAGGCCGGGCATCGGCCGCAGGGTTTTGGCGCAATGCCCTCACAATTGACCAATTGGGCCAGCGCCCGTGCCGTCTGGGTTTTTCCTGATCCTTTCGGCCCCAGCAGCAAATAGGCATGCGCCAGACGATGGTTGTCGACCAGCCGGTTGAACCGTTGCAGGACAGCAATATTGATTTGCTCTGCATCGATCATATGCCCAATAAACCGTCGATATGGGATTTGACCCGTTTAAAGATCTCCTCTTTACCGGCATCCACCTTGACGACCTTGATGCGGCCGGGATATTTTCCGGCCAAATCCAAATATCCGCTGCGTACCCGGCTGTGATACTCGAGGCTGCGCGCTTCAATACGGTCTTTTTTGGTCCCGGCGCGGCTCAAACCTTTTTCGGGTTGGATATCGAACAGGATGGTCAAATCCGGGGACAGCCCGCGGGTGGCAAAAAGCCCCAACTCTTCGATGGTCTTGACGTCAATCCCGTTGCCGTAGCCCTGGTAAGCAATGGTGGAATCCAGAAAGCGGTCGCATAAAATGATTTTTCCGGACTTTAACCGGGGGGCCAGAACTTCCTTGACCATCTGTGAGCGCGCCGCCATATAAAGCAGGGTCTCGCATTCATCACCCATGGCCGTATTATTGACGTCGAGCAGAAGCTTGCGGATGCTCTCTGAGATCTTGACCCCGCCGGGCTCGCGCAAAAGCACGACCGGCATCTTTTTTGATTGCAGATACTCAAGCACCAAGGCCGCCTGCGTGCTTTTGCCGGACCCCTCCGCGCCTTCGAATGTAATAAACTTGCCGTTCATAGGTAAATAAATATTGATAAATAATCAATTAATGTTATTATATTAATCAAATTTAACGTCCCGGTAGCTTAAATTGGATAAAGCTTTCCCCTGACTCAGGAAAAGATGCGGGTTCGAATCCCGCCCGGGGCGTTAAAGGTCTTAAGAACGAATCAGGGGACTTTCTTAAGACCCATACAATTTTCTTGCAATATCAATGAGCCAAATATATACTTAAGTCGAGTCAGGGAAAGCAAGTAACACCTTTAAGCTACCAGGCCGCGTTCAACCGCGGCCTTTTTTATTTCCTTATACGTCGCTCCAAAAATAGTTATAACCCCCTCGACCTTATTTTTGCAATTTCTGATTTAATCTTTCTTTCAGTTTTCTCATAAATTTTCTTAGATTTTGAACTATTGCTGACGTTAACAATCCTATTATTGCATAAATTCTCAACCGGCGGCAAGATACAAACAATTACCGAAAGAATGGAAACTATGTATACCAATAAACCGGTTAATTGTAAATTGCCTATTAGAATCAGAAAAATTACATCGATTAAAATAAACAAAATTAAAATCCGTCTAGACCCTCTATTATCATCAAAATCTTTATAATAATCTAAAATAGCTTGTTTCCTTCCTTCATTATTGATTGCCGCCTCATATTCTCCCATTAATTGATATCGAAAATCTTTATCTAACCATTCATCAAATTCACCCAAATCATCTTTCGAGCGTCCTTCCGGATGCCTTTTAAGATAATTCTTAAACCTTTCAAAATTCTTACTCTCTCTTTCATCACTTTCATATAATCCTACCTTCTTAAAACCACCGTTGCTAATGTATAAATTTGTTCTTTGAGCGACACTTCGATTTTTAGCTGCCGCACGCCAAGCGAACGAGGGAATTGCGAGCCGTAGGGCGAGCAATGCCGAGAATGTTCGAGCTGTGAATTTCCAGAGAAATTCACAGCGAGTTTTCGAGGCACCGAGTGAGCGAGGACCGGCAGCGTTAAAAAAATCGACCGTGGAGCGAAAAGAATAAATTTATCCATTAGCGACCCTAGGTTCAAACCCATCTCCATGTCTGCCCGTTTTTGCCGTCTTCAACCGTGACGCCCTTTTCTTTCAACAGAACCCGGAGTTCATCGGAGCGTTTGAAGTTTTTGAGCTCCCGCGCCTGGGCGCGCTCCTGAAGCAGGGCCTTGAGCTCAGGCGTCAGCTCCCTGTCCTTCTCCTGCATAAATAAACCGAATATATTACGGGCCAGGCTTTCCAACACATCCACCGCGTGGTAAACGACGCCCAGATAATTCGGATCGTCGCTGTTTTGATCGATATAAATATTCGTATCGTTGATCAAATTAAACAACGCGGCCAGGGCCTTAGGGCTATTGAAATCGTCGTCCATGGCCTCGATGAATTCATGTTTGTATTTGCTGATAAATCCGGCCTGCACCGGTTCAATGGACTTGACCTTGAAAAGGCCTGAAGCCCTCCAAAAAAGCACGTCGAATTTAGACAGCGCCTTGCGCGCCTCAAGGATCTTTTCTTCGGAAAAATCGATATTGCTCGCGTAATGCGAAAACAGGAAAAACATTTTGATCTCATCCGCGGTGTATTTGCTCAGCGCCTGCCCGACGGTCATAAAATTGCCCGCCGACTTTGACATTTTCTGGCCATTGACCGTCAAAAGGCCGTGGTGGATCCAGTACTTGGCAAAAGGGACCCCGGTCAAGCTTTCCGACTGTGCGATCTCATTTTCATGGTGCGGAAAAATCAAATCCCGGCCCCCGGCGTGGATATCCAGGGTCCGGGTATTGAGGTGCTTCATGCTCATGCAGGAACATTCGATGTGCCAGCCCGGGCGCCCCTTGCCCCAGGGGCTGTCCCACGACGGCTCGCCCGGCTTCGAAGCTTTCCACAACGCAAAATCCAGCGGGTCTTTCTTTTGGGAATCCTTCTCGATACGGACGGCCTCATGCATCTTGTCGATGCTTTGCCCGGAGAGCTTGCCGTAACCTTCAAAAGCGCGCACATCGAAATACACGTCTCCGCCGGCAAGGGCATAGGCAAACCCCTTGTCGATCAATCCCTGGATATGGGCGACCATCTCCGGGATATTGTCGGTCGCCTTGGGCTCCACATCGCCGGGAAGAACGCCCAGGGCCTTTAAATCCTCATGATAAAACCGGATCTGTTCCTCGCTGAGGTCTGCGGCAGGCCGGTTGGTTTGGCGGGCGCGGTCAATGATCTTATCGTCGATATCGGTGATATTGCGGACAAAGATGACGTTGAATCCCCTGAATTTCAGGTAACGGCGGAGCACGTCAAAAACATACAGGCTGCGCGCATGCCCGATGTGGGAACGGTCATAGACGGTGACGCCGCAGGTGTACATCCTGACGTCATTGCCGTGAATCGGTATGAATTCCTCTTTTTTGCCGCTTAAAGAGTTAAAGATTTTTATATCCAAAATTCCCTGTTCCTTTGTTTGCCATGGTTTCTTTGGTGCGAACGCTCAAATACCCGGGTCGTCATTCCCGTTTTTAGGCGCCTGGCAACCTGTTTTTTCCTCCAACGCCTTGATGCGCCCGAGCAATTTGGCCATATGTTCCATGATCGGGTCGCTGACGTGGATGTGGTCTAACTCCAGGTCGATCTTACGGCCCTCCTGTTTGGTGATCCGGCCCGGAATGCCTACGACCGTGGAATTGGGAGGCACATTCCTGATGACCACGGCGTTGGCGCCGATATAGGAGTTGTCCCCGATGGTGATGTTGCCCAGGATCTTGGCGCCTGAACCCGCCACAATGTTATTGCCCAGGGTGGGATGGCGCTTGCCTGTTTCCTTGCCTGTGCCGCCGAGGGTCACGCCTTGATACAATAAGACATTGTCCCCGACAACAGCAGTTTCACCGATGACCACTCCGGTCCCGTGGTCGATAAAGAACCTTTTGCCGATGCTGGCCCCCGGATGGATCTCGATGCCTGTCAGGAAACGCGCCAGCTGCGAAAGCCAGCGGGGTATGAAAGGGACCTTCCACACCCATAATTGATGGGCGAGGCGGTGGAACACCAAAGCATGCAGGCTGGGATAAAGCAGGAGCACTTCCAGAACGCTCGTGGCTGCCGGATCGCGCTCCTTGACCGTGTGTATTTCATCGGCAAAAATGAAATAAATCAGCAGGAAAACGGCAACAATGATAAGCAAAGCCATACCTCCACCCCCGTATATGAAATGATGGAAATCCATGGAAAATTTAATGTGCATTTATGCGACCTTCAAAAGCACAACGGCATAGGCCGCAATCCCCTCTTTTGCGCCGATATACCCCAGGCCCTCATGGGTACCGGCTTTGATATTGACCCGGGTTTCAGCGATGTCAAGTTGTCCGGCAATGTGAGCCTTCATCCTGGGTTTAAATTCCTTTAATTTGGGCTCCTGGGCCAGGATCACCACGTCCACGTTGCCGATCGCCCAACCCGCTTCATGGATTCTTTTATTGACTTCTTTTAAGAAAAAGGAACTGGCCATTCCCTTGTATCGGGCGTCGGTATCCGGGAAATGCTCACCGATATCCCCCATCCCGGCGGCCCCCAGGATCGCATCGCAAACGGCATGCAACACCACATCCCCGTCCGAATGGCTGACCAGGCCATGGGTATGCGGCACCTCGATCCCGCCGAGCACCAGCCTGGCGCCTGCCGTCAAACGGTGAACATCATGACCTATGCCTACTCTGGTATCCATATCCTCAACAAATATCCCCTATGACTTCCTTGTGCGGCCGCTTAACAACTGATGGGCCAAAACAAGATCTTCAGGGGTGGTGACCTTGATATTGCGGTAATCCCCCATGACCATCTTGACTTTTTGCCCCATGCGCTCGGCTAAAACCGCATCATCCGTAGCTTGCTGTTTGCCCCGGCGGGCGTGGGCTTTGAGCAAAACATCCTTATGAAACCCCTGCGGGGTTTGCGCTTCCCATAGCAAATCCCTCGCCGGGGTTTCCTGAATATTCAGGGTCTGCGGATTGACTTTCTTTACGGTAAACTTGACCGGGACCCCGACGATGGCGGTTTTACTTTTCTTAAGCGCCGCCAAAAGGCGGTCTATCATGGCCCCATCAACAAAAGGCCTGGCCGCATCGTGCACCAGGACGATGTCCGTATCACCGGAGAGTTCCTTCAAGCCGCACTTGACCGAATCCGAACGCGAGGCCCCCCCGGGCACCACGGCATGCACCTTTGTACAATTTTTCGCTGCCCGCTCAAAAGCTTTCAGGTGTTTTTTGACCCCCACCAAAATGATCCCGTCGATGTCCGGATGCGCGTTGAAAATTTCCAAACTATAGCCCACCAGCGGCCTGGACCAAAGCCGCATCAAGGCTTTGGGGATCTTGGCATTCAACCGCTTCCCGGCCCCGCCGGCCACGACAATGACCTGTGTCTTCATCCCTGCCGTTCCATTTTGGCAAAGATCATGCGGCCGGCCTGGGTTTGAAGGGCCGAGGTCACATAAGCCTTGACCGTTTGCCCCAGGGCCTTGCGCCCGTCGCTGACAACCACCATGGTGCCGTCTTCCAGGTAGCCGACGGCCTGGTTGGCCTCCTTGCCCTCCTTCAAAAGGCGTATCTCCAATTCTTCCCCGGTAAACACCAGGGGTTTGACCGCATTGACCAGGTCGTTGATGTTCAGCATTTCCACCCCCTGAAAGGAGGCGATGCGGCTTAAATTAAAGTCTGTCGTGCAGATGCGGGCATCCATGAGCTTGGAAAGTTTGACCAGTTTCAGGTCCACGGACTCGGGCCCGGTAAAATCATCTTCATGGATGCGCACGTCCGCCGCGGCGTCTTTTTGCATGTTTTTAAGGATCTCCATCCCCCTGCGCCCGCGCTGGCGTTTGATATCGTCCTCGGAATCCGCCAGGCGCTGCAATTCGTGCAGCACGAAGCGGGGGACAACCAGGCGCCCCCCCAAAAAACCCGTCTTGAAAATGTCCGCCACCCGCCCGTCGATAATGGCGCTGGTGTCCAAAATGATGACCCCTTCCTTCAAATCCTGGCGTTTAAACCGCACGTATGGGATGATGAGGTTGAATTCGTCCTTGCCGCGAAGCGCCATCACAGCACCCAGATAAGAGAACACCAGCGTCAGGACGACCCGCAGGACGGGTTTAAGCACCTCCCCCAACGGCAACAATGAAATGATGTCCGAAACTAAATTCGCCATGAAGATCCCCAAGAGCAGGCCGAACACCATGCTGGAAAGGCCGCGCACCGACACCTGTTTTAAATTGGATTCGATGACGATGAGCAGGGCGCCGCCGCAAATACCGGCAGCGACCCCCAGCAGGGGATTCTCGTTGATGGCGCCGATCTGATAGCCGACAATGGCGCTGATAACCATAAAAAAAGTACGGATAAATAATAACGTCATGCGGGCTCCTTCTTTTTATAACTTGTCCAACGCTTCTCTGACCGTTGTGACCGCCACCAACCTGATATTGGACGGATTAAAATCATCTTTATTCTTCAGGTTATTTTTAGGGACGAGGCAACGGGTAAACCCGAGCTTCTGCGCTTCATTGACCCGGGAGGCGATTTGAGACACGCTGCGCACCTCACCGGAAAGACCGACTTCCCCCAGGACAGCCGTGTCATGGCCCACGACCTTGTCCAGCAAGGCGGATGCAATGCTCAGCGTGACCCCCAAATCCGCGGCCGGATCCTCCACCTTCACCCCGCCGACCACATTCAGAAAAATGTCCTTGTCGCCCAAGTTCAGGCCCAGCCGCTTTTCCAGCACTGCGGCCAACAAGCTCAGGCGGTTGGCGTCGAATCCCTGGGCCTTCTGGCGCACCATGCCGAAGGCGCTGCGGCCCACCAAGCCCTGGATCTCCACCAAAAAAGGCCTTGTCCCCTCAAGGATGGGCACTACGACCGACCCCGAAGAATCCTGCGGCCGTTCACAGAGGAAAATTTCCGACGGGTTCGCCACTTCCTTTAAGCCCCCGGCCGTCATTTCAAAGACGCCGATCTCATTGGTGGAACCGAAACGGTTTTTGACGGCCCGAAGCACGCGGTAGGACGAATACCTCTCGCCTTCGAAATAGAGCACCCCGTCGACCATGTGCTCCAGCACCCGCGGGCCTGCCAGCATGCCGTCCTTGGTGACGTGCCCGATCAGAAAAAGGGCCACTCCCCGCTGTTTGGCCGCCTGGGTCAACACCGCCGCGCTTTCGCGCACCTGGGCCACCGACCCCGGCGACGAAGAGATCTCCGCCAGATGCACGACCTGGACGGAATCGATGATCACGACGGAGGGCGACAATTCATGGATGTGTCCGATGATCGCCTGGACATCGATCTCATTGACGATAAAAAAATTTTCGTCCGCTTGGGGGCCGGCGATGATGCGGTCGGCGCGCATCTTGGCCTGCTTGACAGACTCCTCGCCGCTGACATACAAAACTTTCAGCCCTTTCCGGGCCAGCGCAGAGCCGACTTGCAGGATGATCGTGGATTTGCCGATGCCGGGGTCCCCGCCGATCAAGGTGACCGATCCCGGCACAATCCCGCCTCCCATGACGCGGTCGAACTCGCCGATCGCGGTCAGGTGACGTTTCTCTCGGGCGACGTCCACTTCTTTTAAGAGCACCGGGGCCGCGGCGGCCTGGGCCGCCATCCGCACGCGCAAGCCGCCTTCTTCGCTGCGCGGTTCGGCCAGCGCTTCTTCCACATAGGAGTTCCACTGGCCACAATTCGGGCATTTGCCCACCCAACGCGGGGCCTGGGAACCGCAAGACTGGCAGACAAACGTCGTTTTGGTCTTCATCATAATTCCACTATGCTTTTCCACCGGGTCGAAACGGTGATGTTTCGTCCGTTTTAGCTTCTGGGACGGTAAAGCAATTTCCACGGATTGTTCTTTAAGTCCGCCGTCATATCGTCGAGATTGTTATAGATCGAATCATCGGTCAATAGCCTGCCCAGGGTCCCCCGGCCTTCTTTCAAGTCCGTGCCCAGCGCTCCGAAACCTTCCAGGGCCGCTTCCAGGGACTTTTTGTTCTTGTCGGTGAGGATGCCGTTATTGATCCCGTCGACCGTGATGTCGAGTTTGGCTATCAGGGCGTTGAAATGTTCCGTAAGCTTTTCGATCGCTACGGGATCATGCCCGATGATGACGCCGTTATCTTTGAGCAAATGCTTCGAGGTGCCGGGAATGATCTCAAGATACTTCTCTCCCAAGATCCCCAGCTGGTTGATGGTGACTTTGGAATCCGAAGGGATGCCGATATTGTCCCTGATCCAGGCGTCCACCCTCACCTTGGTTTTCCCGCTGTCCTCGGGATCAACGAACACCTTCAATTTCTTCACCAGCCCCACATCCACGCCTGCCAGGCGCACGGGCGCCGCCTCTTTCAGGCCGCTGGCAAAACCGAAAATGACATGGATACGGTGCCCTTTCTCGAAAATGGAAAGGTCGCTGACGGAAATGATGAAAAAGGTCAATGCCAAGATCGCCATCAACACGAATGAACCGACCTTCAATTCCAGCCCCTGGTCTTCTCGCGGCATAATCAGTTCTCCTTAGGAAATGCCCCCTCATTTAACGTGGCCAAAAATCAAACTCTCGTCCTCGGTGATGGGCCCATGCGCCTCACCATGGATGAACTGCCGGATGACCGGGTGTTTGGAGTTTTTGATCTCCTCCGGGGCCCCGTCGGCAATGATCTGCCCCTTATAAAACATGGCGATGGAATCCGCCACCATATAGGCGGAGTTCATGTCATGGGTCACCACAATGGAGGTGACCTTAAGCTTGTTGCGCAGTTCGATGATCAAATGGTTGATGGCGGCGGCGGTGATGGGGTCGACGCCGGTGGTCGGCTCGTCGTACAAGATGATATGGGGTTCCATGCACAAAACGCGCGCAAGGCTCACCCGTTTTCTCATGCCGCCGGAAAGCTGCGCAGGCATCAGGTGTTCCACATCTTTCAATCCCACCAGGCTCAACGAATCCCGCACCTTGTCGGCGACGGTCTTGCGGTCAAGGTTCATGAATTCATTGAGGACAAAGGCGACATTGTCGGCGACGTTCATGGAATCGAACAAGGCGCCGCCCTGGAACACCATGCCGATCTCCATGCGCAGGCGGTCGTACTCTTTTTCGGAAAGATCGGTGACCTCGATGCCGTTGATCTTGATCGAACCGCCGTCCGGGCGGACCAGGCCCACGATGTTCCTCAACAGCACGGTCTTGCCCACCCCGGAACGGCCGATGACGACCTTGGTCTCGCCCCGCCGCACGTTGAGGTTAAGGTTATTGAGCACCATCTGCTTGCCGAAAGCTTTATAAAGGTTGCGTATCTCGATCATAATCAAACGTTCAGCAAAAAGTAGAACACGAACGTGATCAGGCAGTCCGTGATGATGATCAGAATAAACGACCGCACCACCGCCGTCGTGGTCGCCTTGCCCACGCCGTCCGCCCCGCCTTTGACGGTCAGGCCGTGATGGCACCCGACGACGGCGATGATCATGCCGAAAAAGACCGTCTTGGTCAGGCCCGTAATGATGTCCTTCATGGTCAGGGCATGAAAGGTCATTTTCCAGAACATCTCGTGGCTGATATGCAATTTATAAACGCAGATCACATACCCGCCCCAGATGCCGATCAAATCTGAAAGCATGGTCAGCACCGGCAGCATCACCATAAGCGCGATAAAACGCGGCACGACCAGATATTTGACCGGATCGACGGCAAAAGCTTTCAGGGCATCCACCTGCTCGGTGACCACCATGGACCCGATCTCGGCGGCAATGCCGGCGCCGATGCGGCCGGCCACGATCAGGGCCGTCAGCACAGGGGTCAATTCCCTGGTGAGGGCGACCGCGATCACGTTGGGGATGTAGAGCTCGGCGGAAAGCTGCACCATCTGGTAGGCCATCTGCAGGGCGATGATCATCCCCACAAAAAAACCCACCAGGGCGGAAATGGCAAAACTTCCCGGGCCCACACGCTGGGCTTGTATCAAAGAGCGGTATCCCTTAAAGGGCGGCGTCAGGGCGCTGGTCACCGTCTGGGCGAACAGCAGCGACAACTGCCCGATATAGCGTATCCATTCCGTGATAGAGCTTCCGATTGTGGAAACCGCGATATTCATGGTCAAAGGACGAACGCCTTATTTATGTGGACGCAAGCACCAGATTGTCCGCCTGCCGCACCACGGTGACCTTGCTGCCTTCTTTGAACCGCCCTGAAATGATTTCCTCGGAAAGCATGTCTTCCACGTAACGCTGGATGGTCCTTTTTAAAGGCCTGGCCCCGTACATGGGGTCATAACCTTTTTCCATGAGAAAATCCATCGCCTCGGCGGAGAGGCTGATATCGATGCCGCGTCCTTTCAGGCGCTCCACCACCTCGTTGATCTCGAGTTTGATGATGGCGGTCAAGTCCGTCCTGGTCAAATTCCTGAACACAATGATATCGTCGATACGGTTCAGGAATTCCGGCTTGAAAGATTTTCTGACTTCATTGAGCAGGCGGTCCTTGACCGCGCCGTACGATGTGTCCTCGGCCTGGGCCACGAACCCCAGCGACCCGGCATTACGGATCATCTCAGCCCCGACGTTGGATGTCATGATGATGACGGTGTTTCGGAAATCCACACGACGGCCCAGGCTGTCGGTCAATTGCCCGTCCTCAAAGACCTGCAACAGGATGTTAAAAACATCCGGATGGGCCTTTTCGATCTCATCCAAAAGCACGACGGAATAGGGCCGGCGCCGCACTTTTTCGGTCAATTGACCGCCTTCCTCGTAACCCACGTAGCCCGGCGGTGCTCCGATCAGGCGCGAAACATTGAACTTGTCCATGTACTCGGACATGTCGATCTGGATGAGCGCGTTCTGATCTCCGAACATGAACTCCGCCAGGATCCTGGCCAAAAGGCTTTTGCCGACACCCGTGGGCCCAAGAAAAATAAATGAACCGATGGGGCGCCGCGGGTTCTTGATGCCCGCCCTTGAGCGGCGCACCGCGCGGGAGATCGCCGAGACCGCTTCGTCCTGGCCGACGATGGATTTTTTCATCTGCTCCTCCATCTTCAGCAGGCGCTCGCTTTCCTTCTGTTCCAGGCGGATCAAGGGGATCTTGGTCCACTGGGAAACCACGCGGGCGATATCATCGTCCGTGATGGTCAGCGACACATCATCGCGTTTCTGCATCCATTCGGCGTGTTTGCGTTCCAGCTGCTCGCGCACTTCGCGTTCCTGGTCGCGCATCTTGGCCGCGCGTTCAAAATCCTGGATCTTGATGTAGGATTCCTTCTCCTTCTTCAACTGCTCGATCTTTTCCTCGAGTTCCTTGATATCATCGGGAACGACCATGGCCTGCAATCTGGCCTTGGCGCCGGCCTCGTCCAGGATGTCCACGGCCTTGTCCGGAAGGAAACGGTTGGAGATGTAGCGGTCCGAAAGGCGGGCCGACGCCTCCAGGGCCTCATCGGAATATTTGACCCGGTGATGGGCCTCGTATTTATCGCGCAGGCCTTTAAGGATCAGGATGGTTTCTTCCACCGACGGAGGCTCCACGATGATCGTCTGGAAACGGCGCTCCAGGGCCGCGTCCTTCTCGATGTTCTTGCGGTATTCATCCATGGTGGTGGCGCCGATGCACTGGATCTCGCCGCGGGCCAGGGCCGGCTTTAGGATATTGGCCGCATCAATGGCCCCCTCGGCGGCACCCGCCCCGACGAGCGTATGGATCTCGTCGATGAAAAGCACGATCTTTCCCGAACGCTTCAATTCATCCATCACGGCCTTGATGCGCTCTTCAAACTGGCCGCGGTATTTGGTGCCGGCGATCATCATGGCCAGATCCAGCACCACAATGGTCTTGTCGCGCAACAGTTCGGGCACATCACCCTGGACGATCAGCTGGGCCAGGCCCTCGACGATGGCGGTCTTGCCGATGCCCGCCTCGCCCAAAAGCACGGGATTGTTCTTGGTGCGCCTGGAAAGGATCTGGATGACGCGCTCGATCTCATTTTTACGGCCGATGACCGGATCGAGCTTGCCTTCCCTGGCCAATTTATTCAAATTGCGGCCGTACGCGTCAATGGCCGGCGTTTTGCCGGTCTTGACGCCTTCCTGCTGCTGGCCGTAACCGGGAATGCCGCTTCCAAGCAACTCCATGACCTCATTGCGCAATTTGCCGAGGTCCAGACCCAGATTCAAAAGCACACGGTAGGCCATGCCCTCGCCTTCCTTGACCAGGCCCAGGAGCAAATGCTCGGTGCCGATGTAATTATGGCCCAGGGCACGGGCCTCCTCGGCGGAAAGCTCCAGCGCTTTTTTGGACCGCGGCGTAAAGGGGATATCCCCCACCACCTGGGTGGCAGGCCCGGGCTGCACCAATTTCTCGACTTCCAGCCTGATGGTTTCAAGGTCCAGGCCCAATTTTTGCAGGACCGCAGCGGCGACACCTTCGCCTTCGCGGATCAGGCCCAGCAGCAAATGCTCGGTGCCGATGTAATCATGATTGAAGCGCTTGGCTTCTTCTTTAGCGTAAACGATGACTTTGCGGGCTCGTTCTGTGAACCGGTTAAACATCTTTACCTCCTCCCAACTTCTGGCGGATAACAGCCGCCCTTTTAGTATCGCGTTCGAACGCGTTTAATTTTTTACCTTCGATTTTCTGCAAATGGGCCGGCTGGATCATGATGAACAACTCATTGAGCGCCTTATTGTCCACGTGTTTGAGAAGCCCCAGATCCAGTCCCAGGCGCACCATGGAAAAAAGCTCTATGGCTTCCTGGCTCGAGATGATCCTCGCATTCTTCAGGAGCCCCCAGGAGCGGCAGACCTTGTCCTCCAGCATCGGCTTGTTCTGCAGCAGCAGGGCCTGGCGGGCCTGCTCCTCCTGTTCAATGACCTGGCGGATCAACCCGTTGATGTTCTGGATGATGTCCAGTTCGCTGTGCCCCAGGGACACCTGGTTGGAGATCTGATAAAAGTTCCCCGAAGCCTGGGTCCCCTCGCCGTAAAATCCGCGGCTGGCAAAACTCAATTTGGAAATGGCGGCCAGCACCTTGTTGATCTGCTTGGTCATGACCAGGGCCGGCAAATGCATCATGACGCTGCCGCGCATGGCCGTGCCCGTATTGGTGGGACAGGCGGTCAAAAATCCGCAGGCCGGATTAAAGGCGAAGGTCAGCTCGCGGCTTAAGGCATCGTCAATGGCGTTGATGATCTCCCAGGCCTCGCTTAAGTTCAGGCCCGAGCGCATCACCTGGATACGCAGATGGTCCTCTTCATTGACCATGACGGAGACCACCTCTTCGGCGGTGACCAGAAGGCCCTTGCCCTCGGGGTTGGAGGCGTGCTCATGGCTCATCAAATGCCTTTCCACCAACAGCTGGCGGTCCACCTGGTCGATCTGGGTCATGTCAAACAGCGTCGATCCTTTCAACGCGTTGATGCGGCCCACCGCCTCTCCAAAGGCCTTTAAGACCGCTTCCAGGTCCTTTTTCCCGGACCGGCCCGGGAAGGTCCAGGCTTCCAAATTACGGGCCAGACGCACGCGCGAACTCATGACAATATGGGCCGACGGCCCCGTACCCCGGAGCCATTCTCCGGTATGGTTTAACAGTTCTTCAATACGCATATATTAACTCTCGCTTTGTTCAAGGCCCCTGATCTTGTCCCTGATAATGGCGGCTTTCTCAAAATCTTCGGCTGCGATGGCCGATTTCAACTGCTGCTTTAAGTCCAGCAGGTCGTCCGACGGAAGCAAGGCCAGGGTCTTTTCAGACACAGCCTGGGTCTGGCTCTGCCCCAACACGGCGGGCGTTTTGCCTAAATATTTATTGGAGCCGTGGATCTTGCGCAAAAGCCCGGTCAGATGTTCCTTGAAAGACGTATAACATTCGCTGCAGCCCAGCCGCCCGAACTTGCGGAAATCCTCGTACAGCAGGCCGCACCTGGAGCATTTCAGGCTGGTCTTTTCGCTTTCTTTGGAAACCGTGGTCTTGCTGGGGTCTGTCAGGCCCGCCAATAAGTCCGCCAGGCCGAATTGCTGCTCCATCTGCGAGCTCTTTTGACGGGCGCACTCCTCGCACAGGTGCATTTCCGACATCTGGTCATCGACGATCTCCGTCAAATGGACAGTCGCCTTTTTTTTACCGCATATATCACAGGTCATAGACTGTATTTAACTCCGTCCTTCTTGGTCAGTTGATGGAACGCGTCCAAAAGCTTCCTGGTCACCGGTCCCGGCCGACCTTCACCGATGGCACGGCCGTCCACCTTCACGATGGGGATCAACTCCGCGGCGGTGCCTGTCAAAAAACACTCCTGCGCATTATACATCTCATGGCGGGTGATGTAACCTTCAAATACCTTGATCTTCATTTTGACGGCCAATTCCAGGATGGCGTCGCAGGTAATGCCTTTAAGGCGCCCCGCGCACGGTGTCGCCAGGACCCCGTCCTTATAAATAAACACATTGTCTCCGGTGCACTCCCCGATATAGCCGTTATCTTCCAGCATGATCGCTTCATTGTAACCGCAATGGGACGCCTCAATCTTGGCCAGGATGTTGTTGAGATAATTGAGCGTTTTAAGCTGCGGGTTGAGCGCATTGGGATGGTTCTTGGCCGTCGGCACGGTAATGATGGACATGCCCTGCTGGTAAAGCTCCTTCGGATACAAGGTGATCTTGTCCGTAATACATATCACGTTGGGGCGGCCATGGCATTTGCGCGGGTCCAACCCCAAGTCCCCCTCCCCGCGGCTGACAATGAGGCGGATATAACCGTCCTTGATCTTGTTGGCGCGCAGCGTGGCGACAACCACGTCGGCCATCTGCTTCCTGGTCAGGCGAGGGTCGATCATCAGCGTATGCATGGTCTCGTACAGGCGGTCGATGTGCGCTTTCAGGCGGAAAACACGGGCATTATAAGAACGGATGCCTTCAAAGGCCCCGTCGCCGTACAAAAAGCCGTGATCGAACACCGACACCCTGGCGTCGGCCTTGTCCACCAATTTCCCGTTAAGATAGATCTTCATAAAATCCCTTTCACTTCGATTTCGTTAGGTGCTCTCCTCTGGGCCGCTTTCAGGGGAGCTTCCAATAAGCCGTCCTTCATCATAATGGTACGCTGGGTGCGGCCGGCAATTTTCTCATCATGCGTGACGATGACCACCGCCGCCCCGTGAGACTCATTCAAACCGAGCAGCGTATTCATCACCATCTCGCCGCTGGCCGAGTCCAGATTGCCGGTGGGCTCATCGCAAAAGACCACCTTGGGGCCGTTCATCAGCGCGCGGGCGATAGCCACACGCTGCTGCTCGCCTCCGGAAAGCTGATTGGGCCGGTGTGAGGCGCGCGCCTCCATGCCCAACTGATCCAATATTTTCAACCCCGCAAACTCAATGGCGCTTGTCTTGCCTGAATCCCTGGCGATCATGGCCGGCAGGATCACATTCTCCAAAGCGGTCAACTCGGGCAATAAATGGTACGACTGAAACACGAAGCCCATGTCGCTGTTGCGCGCCTGGGCGCGCCTGGCATCGCTCAAACCATAGAGGTCCTGGCCGCCGAAAATGACCCGGCCCTGCCCGGGCGCATCCAAGCCGCCCAGAATATGCAGCAAGGTGGATTTCCCCGCGCCCGAAGGTCCGACGACAGCCACCACCTCCGCGGCTTCGATCGTCAAATCGATCCCCTTGAGCACATGCAGGGGGCCGGGATAAATTTTGTGAATGTTAATGGCTTCAATCAATTTATTATTCATATCTCAACGCTTCCACAGGCTCAAGATTGGCGGCCTTGATCGCCGGATACACGGTCGCCGCGTAGGTGATCAACAGCGCCGCCCCCACAATGAGGCCCACATCCGAAGCCTGCACTACGACCGGCAAATGGTCGATGTAATAAATGTCCTGGGGCAGCTTGATGAACTGGTATTTTTTAAGCAACAAGACTATGCCCAACCCCAGCGTAAAACCCCAAAATGTCCCCAAAGCACCGACGGCCAGTCCCTGCCAGGTAAAGATACGGTGGATGCGGGCCTTTGAGGCGCCGATGGATTTCAGGATGCCGATGTCCTTGACCTTGCTTGTCACCGTCACGATCAAGGTGCTGATGATGTTAAAAGAAGCCACCAGCACGATCAAAGTCAGGATGACGAACATGGCATATTTCTCCAGGGCCAGGGCCGCAAAAAAATTGGCATTGCTTTCCATCCAGGTACGCACCAGATAACTGTAGCCTATCAGGCCGTAAATTTCCTGCTTGACGGCAGGGGCCATGTCCGGGTTCTTTAATTTAAGGCCGATGCCGCTGACCGTCGGACCGATGTTAAACATCTGTTGGGCCGCCTTCAAGGTCACCAGGACCAAGTTCATGTCGTAATCATACATGCCCGACGTGAATATCCCCGCCACTTTAAATTTGTACCGCCAGTTGCTGCCCGCGATACCCGAGGCCGGAGAAATGAGCGTCACCGTATCACCCGGCTGATAACCGTAGTAGGAAGCAAGCTGGGAACCGATCAGGATCCCGTCATTTTTTAAATCCTCGACCTTGCCCTTCCCGCCCAAATACTTGTCGATGAGCGTCACCTTGCCCTCGGTGGCCGGGTCCACCCCGCGCAGGATGAGGCTCGCGGCCCTGGTGCCTGATTCCAGGAAAACATTGCCCTGGATATAAGGAGTAACGGCCGTGACATCGGGGATGGCTTTCAAGCGCTTGTCCAGTTGCGCGTAATTTTTGATGCCGGTCTCGCGTTCGACGAACACATGCGCATTGGCGCCGATGATCTTGGCGCGCAGGTCGTGGTCGAAACCGGTCATAACGCCGATGACGATGATCAACGCCATCACTCCGATGGCAATGCCGGCTATAGCGACAAAATTAATGACAGCAAGGAATTTATCTTTCTTTGCCGTCAGATATCTTAATGTCAACCACCACTCAAAGTTCATAATAATGCTCCGAGGCATCGGGTCCCGGCTCTGGCTTGCCGTTGCCGTGCTGCGCTTCGCTTCTCTTAGCGAATGGCAGCCCTATCAGCGGCCAGAAAGGCGGTTCCCTTTAAAGATGACTTGAGCGCTTGCCGTGCGCTTTGCAACATCAATCCCGAGCCACCCGATGAAACCATTTTATTGTTCCGGCTTAAGCAAGGGAAACAAAATTACATCTCTAATCGACGCAGAATCGGTCAACAGCATGACCAGGCGGTCAATGCCGATGCCAAGCCCCCCGGCCGGCGGCATACCGTACTCCAGGGCCCTGACGAAATCCTCATCGATCGTGCGGTTGCCCGTTTCCGTGTCGTCATCCAGGTCCGCCACCAGGCGCTTGTATTGCTCCTGGGGGTCGTTGAGCTCGGAATAGGCGTTGCCCACCTCCAGCCCTGCGATAAAGAATTCGAAACGCTGGGCAACGGCCGGATCGTCGGGCCGGGCCTTTGCCAGCGGCGATAAAAACGTAAAATAATCGAGCATAAAGACGGGGTTGGCTGTTTGTTTTTCGTCCAGCACCTCTTCCACGATCTTCATTACGCCCGAACGCGTCAGTTTCTCAACCTTGATGCCGCTTGTGCGTTTGGCTTTCACCTTCTCCAGCATGGCCTCTGCCGTGTCCCGGGGATTAATATCGAAATACTCTTTAACCACCTTGGCAAAAGAACGGCGTTCCCACGGCGCCGTAAAGTCGATGTCCTGCCCCTGGTATTTGATTTTATACGTCCCGTACATTTCAAATACCAGGGAACTGATGAGCTCCTCGGTCAATTGCATCATGTCCTCAAAATTACCGTAGGACTGGTACACCTCGAGCATCGTAAATTCCGGATTATGCCTCGTCGAGATCCCCTCATTGCGGAAATTGCGGTTGATCTCGTAAACCTTCTCCAGTCCCCCGACCAGCAGGCGCTTGAGATAAAGCTCGGGAGCGATGCGCAGAAACACCTCCATGTCCAGCGCATTATGGCGCGACTTAAACGGCTTGCCGCGCGCCCCCCCCGCCATGGGCTGCAGCATCGGCGTTTCCACTTCCAAAAACTTTTTCCCATCGAGAAACGAGCGCACGTAGGAAATAATACGGCTGCGTTTGATGAAAACTTCGCGCACATCGGGATTGGCGATCAAATCCACGTAACGCTGGCGGTAACGGATGTCCACGTCCTTAAGGCCGTGCCATTTTTCAGGCATGGGCAAAAGCGACTTGGAAAGCACCTCATATCTGGCCACCCGGATGCTGTTCTGGCCGGTTTTGGTTGTAAAGGTTTCCCCTTCGACACCGATGATGTCCCCCAAATCCAGGAGTTTCAGCATCTCATAGGCCTCAGGGCCGATGTTGTCCGCTTTCACAAAAAGCTGCATGCGCCCGGTCTGGTCCATCAGGTCCATAAAATGGACCTTGCCCTGGTCGCGGTTGGCCATGATGCGGCCGGCCGTGACCACCTTAACGCCTTCTTTAAAATCTTTTAAAATCTCCGCAATGGAATGCGAACGTATGAACCGCTGGGCATACGCGTCCACCCCCCTGGCCTTCAGCGCGTCGAGCTTTTTTATTCTAACACTCTTATTCTCATCAACTTCCATCATCACCGCCATATTTATATTAAACTAATAATAATTGCCGCGAGAGGTCATTATATAGAAATTAGACGGAGGTGTCAATCGGGGATGTACTGCGGGTTTGAGCATCCGTCAAACCCAGAAATAACCGCAGGCTGGTCACCGGCTGGATGTTGATAATGACCGGCACAAACCCGGAAGCGTTTTGCAATTGCGCCAGCATGGCAGGATCAAGATGAAACCTGATCCCTGGGGAAAAGCGGGAGCCTGTTGCTTTGGTCTGCAAATGCATCCTCCCAGCCGTCAAATCAATACCGCCGTATTTCCGGACATTCCCGGCCTCGAGCCCAGCCGCCTGGCCTTTCTCAAATTCGACAAAACCCGGGCCCCGGGTCTTTTGGGCAGGGAATCCCAATTCTAAAAGTTTCTGGTTCGAAACCGGGTATTTATCAAACCTTAACACTCCTCCGGACTTTAATAGGGATTCCAGATATCTGATATGCCCCGCCTTATCCTGGCCCTGAACCCGGAAATCTGTATTTGCCAAAAAATGGACCAACCCGATATGGCTGAAAATAATATCGACCGACCCCTTACCCAAATATCTTGAATATTCCGGTAAATTTTCGGCATCGTCCAAAATAAAAGTGATCCCTGACGGGGCCACTTCCCAATCGGGGAAATAATCGTGCGATAACACATAAATATGGTGAGGGATCCCGTTCTTTTCCAATTCATGGTGTAATTCAACAGCCGCAGTCCCGTCTCCCCCTCCCCAGTCCAATATAACGAGCGGCTTCATTCCATTTATTTGATGAATTTCTTCAATTTTTCCTAATATTCCCAATTCATAATTGACGACATTCAATAACGAACTGACCATCTGCCATTTCTTTTCAACGGGACTCAACTCAGCCTTGCCCTGTTTGTCCTTTCTGACGTAATATTGGGACGGGGACCTGACTATTTCATGGTAATCTTGATCGCTTAAAGTCGTAAGGACATTCCCATGCCGCCTGACGGTTGCGCTCATCGCCGGGCTTGCTTTCTGCCTTGCCGGATTCTCCGCGTGAGCCCTGCTTATTTCTGACGACTTATATAAAAGCCCCCAGAGATGACCAAAGGTTTGTTCCTGCCCGTTCAGGACTAAATGACCGTCCTTTGCCGCGTCCGCCCGCATCATTCTAAACTTTTCAGACAAAACATCCGATACCAGCTTCTTAAATCGATCCCCCTTAAAGTTCAAATCATAAAAATACCCCTCTAAAAATTGTGTCACTAAAGGCTTAACTATTGAATTCCTGACCGACGGCGTAATCATTCCTCTGGCGGTGCGGGAAGTGATGTCGTGGATTATACGTTGAATATCCATAAGCCGATAGGCGGATTCTACGGAAACCGGATCCTTTCCCCGAATTTCCCGCCTGGTTACTGTGGTGTCCAAATCCCTAAGAACAACCTGAATGGCATGACCGGAAGTAAATTCAACCCCCCAATTTTCATTGTGAGGATATTGATGAAAATATCCGGAGTCGTGATACGCGCGCATGGACCGCCCCATGGCTTTATAAATTTTCTCTGATTCCTTAAACGCGGTATCCATCTGCCTGCCTGTGATGATGTTGTAAACCAAATTGTCAGGATTCACCACCGGTACTTGCAAATTAATTCTTATATCTTCGCCATGTAAACCGGATATGACAAATCCCACAGGCCGTCCGGCGTGACTTATATTTTTCCATTGTCCGACAGCTATCGGATAATCGGTTTCAAAACCTTTCCCTTCCTGACCGGTTTCCATTAAATCATACGTCTTCTCTGCCATCGATTGCAACATCGTACCCTGGGGAGTCAAAGACGTCGGATCAATTTGTCGGTTGGTTCGATGAGAAAGAAAAGATTTCAGGCTCCATGGTTTGACATTTTCAGAAAGTAAAGGCCTCGCTTTGACAAGCAGATTCCCCTCATGATCAACTGCGAAGGGGGCCTCCACAAACCCCGCCCCAAAATGAGACCGCACTTCCAAACCCTGCGTAACAGGTCTTGCACCTTTAATCGATAAAACGGTGATTTCTCCATGAGAAGTAAAGAATGGCTTGGACAGCCTTAAATAAACCGTTCTTCCGTTGAGCCGGGGGCTCTGTTTATCAATGGCTTTAATGTCCACCTTTCCATTCGAATTTCTTATTAATTTTTTCAAGGTCTTTTCATTTCCTGAAAGAATTTGTTTTAACACGCTCAGATCCTGTAAATCCATTTGTCCGGATTGGACCCATTGATTAAACCGCGAGTCGACTTGTTCAAACGTCACTTTATCCCATCCCTTGTCCCATTCCTGCATATTCATCGGAGTATTGTGCTTTTGACCAAAAGCCATGCTAAAACCTGCAGTTATTTTAAAAAAGCTCCTCGGGCTTTCTGCCAGTTGGGCATAATCAATATTTGCAGTTGTCTTCAACACCATTTGTGCAAAGTCTGTCGCATCAAACCCGCCGGAGAAATATTTCCTGGGCATCTGTCGGTCTGTCACGGGATCCGTGTCTTCCTGGACAAAATTAAAAACGCCCTTCTTGAAGGCCTGAAGATAACGATGATAAATGGATGCGACATCGATGGTTTTACCGTACCCGACGCCGGCAATTTTATCCTTATCCGCGTAAACTTGCGCCAGGATGCTGTCCTTGATCTTCTTCTTGTACCACGCCGCCAGGATGAGGCTGTTGTAGACCTGTCTCAGCGGGGCGAAATTCTTGTCTTCGTTGACTTCCCTGGTGAGTTGGGGGATGACGATTTGCCGTACAATCCGTGAACCCAGGGAATTTACGCCGTCTGCGGTTGTCCGTTGATGTTTCTCAAGCGATAAATAATCCTGCTCCAGCATCACCTTTAAGCGCGCCTGCACCACATACGCCGTGCCGGCTTCTACGTTTTCGTAAACTACGGCCTTTTGGGGCACTATCCATACTTTGTTGAAGGTGTTGACCGGGACATTTGTTGTCCCGTATTTTCTGGCTGCTTCTTCGTAAACGCGTTTCCAAAACTCCCTGCCTGTTTTTCCGTCGGGATAAATCAATGACGCCGTGATCTGTTTGAGCATGTAATCTTCTGCAAGCAAGTCGCGGCCCATTTCGGTCAAACCAAAGCTCTGAGGAATGATTCTATTTTTTTCATAGGGGCTTAAATTGACCCAAAGGTCCTTTTCAGGGACAGTCAGGCCGGTCAGGAAATACTTGATCAGCTTCAAAGATTCCTCTCTGAGCCCAGCAGAGCCCAACCGGCTGTCGCCTTTATCAAGGATAAAGTCGAATTGAAAAGGATTGTCAGAATGGACTTTGATGCCCTTTAGAATGGGGGGATTAAACTCCGGGCTTAAAGGGACCATTGCCCCAGGTTTTGGCAAAACGAATTCCTGGGCTTCGGACACGGGGATCGGCCCAAGCCCATTGACCAAAAAGGCAAAAACCAGCCCTAAAGTCATTCCGAGTCTTAAATTTAAATGCTTTGGCATATAAGAGAAGTATGGAATATTAAAGGGACTTTTGCCAATTTTTATGGACCAATTATAAATTACGGCAGGTGAAGGGATTTCCTTTTAGAAATTAAAGGCGGACAGAGGCGAAACCAATGGGCCAATTTGATATTTTTTATTTTAATACCTTTCATGAAATTAAGGTAAAGCCGCCTGATGGAACGCCGGAATTCTTTAAAAGTCTGATCCGCTTTCATTTCGTTCACCCAGCTGCTGGTAATGACGACGTCGTAAGGATCGCCGGGTGTGACGTGATCGAATTCCAGAAACCTGGGGCTTTTATAATCGAAGACATCGAGAGGCATTCCGGTGTAAGCGCAGGTAAAGTCGTAGCGGCGGACATAGTCAACAAGCTTTTCGCGGACCCCGGGCGGGAACCTTTCATTTGAGATCCTGGCGCTGAAATAGGAGCAGAAGCGGCAATATACCGTTTTGATGGAAAAAACGGGCCTCCTGGTACACATGCAGCATTTTTTGAGCGGCTTTTTAAGCGATTTTTTGGGCATCACAGCTCCTGAATTAAGTTGTGTGTCACTAAATTATTCATTTAAAGCATTAAAATCCGTAAACCTTTATTTTCTATAAGTTGCAGAAGCCTGCAGTTGGCCCCTCCAGGGGTTTTGGCGCCTATTTCCCATTTCTGGATCGTACTTTCACTGGCATTTAAAAAACGAGCCAAAACGGCCTGGCTGACACGAAGTTTTCGTCTCAAGCGGACCACATCCCTGCCCGTATAATGTTTGGGCGCAGGATATTTAATTTTGTTAAACTCCCTTATACTCATAGAGACATCTTTTATTTCATTGGCCGCATGAAGCTCTTCTTCCACCATATCAAGGACCATAGACTTAAAATTATTTTTTCTCATATTTTATCTCCGTAAAATTTCTGAGCCCTACTTGTTTCTTGATTTCATCTTCAGAATAATTTTCGTACGTATCAGACAATATCTTCAAACTCTTATAAATATCCTCATCTATATTGTCCCGCACATTCTTAGGATATACCAAACAAAATACAATCCGCTCATCTTTCTGCCAGAAAAATATATTTCTAAATCCCCCGCTTTTCCCCTGCCCATCTTTAGCTCCTCTTATTTTGTACAACTTAAAACCAAGAGATATGGCCCTGTCTTTAAAAACATCGTCCAGCACTGCCTTTACATATTCATCGCTTAAACCATTGTTCTTTAAATCCCTTTCAAATTTCTTATTTTTAAAGAATTTCATTTCCGCCTTTACAATTCAAGTGTAGCACTAGGTGTTACAAAATCCAAGAATTAATTTTAATCCAATTAAAAATGCGCCATTAAATAGAAGCGAACCGGCGACTTTGAGGCACCGGCTTTCTTACCGGCAAAGCATGATCTTTCTTACGGGGGATTAGTTTATTTCAAATGTGTTGGGGGAACACATGGGATTAAGCTTATCACGATGGAGACGGGCTGTCAATTCCACCAGGGCCCTGTCCCCATTTTAAGGACTGTCGCCTTCTACTATCAAAAAGGCCTGACGATGACCATGAAAATAATGCCGGCGGTCAATAAGAAAAGCCCCGCGATGAAAACAGGCATTGCCAGGACAGGCACGGTATTCAAATCATAATAACGGCGGATATTAGCCGCAAAAATGCCATGCAGGCCTGAAAGAAGCACGACAAGACCGGCTTTGACCATGAGCCAGTGGGTCTGGTACCAGCCGCCTGCCATGGCCAAATATATACCCGTTGCCCATACCAACAGTATGCCGGGAAGGGACAACAACTTTTCCCAAGAACGCAAAATTTGAACCGCCGGCGATGTTTGGACCTTTTGTTGAGCGGCCAACAATAACAGGCTTTGTAAAAAAAGGCCTGTACACCAAATCATCCCTGAGCAGACATGAACCCATTTAACGATATCATACATAACATCCCTTTCTTATGCCCCGCCTGCATTTTGGGACCTGTCCCCTTCTCTTATACCGTCTGTGCAACCTTATGTAATATCTCAGAAATAAAGGTCTGGTAACCCACGCCTAATTTAGCGGCTTTCTGTTTTAAGGTCTCAAGATCATACTTATTAACTCTGATATTTAACACCGCGTCTTTTCTGCGTTGTGCAAGAGATTGGGCAATATCATTAAATTCTTTCTTACCCACACTGATATATTCTCCTTTTAACAAGGCTTCTTCAATTGCCTTTTCTTGCCTGGTCAATTTAATAGTTCTCATATTATTTTCCCCTCCCTATATAATTTCGTGTACCTGCGGCTCGGATATAACGTTTTTAAGAACCGCGCTTTTTCAGTTTCTACAAAAGGCACAAGCCAAATATAACCTTTATAATCAATCAACATCAATTTCTGGTTATTTCTTCCGGGATGATCTTTTATATCTATCAGCTTGCCTCCCGTCAGCTCCTCAAACGAAACTCCCCTGGCCTTTTTTAACCGTTCATTCTTTAACGGATCCCAAAGTATTTCCTTCATCACAGATTGTCCTATCCTGTATATACAAATGTATCATCAAGACATAGCCATGTCAAGAGACATCATCCGTACAGTTTTAAAAATAAATTCAGGGGGATTTATTAAAACGTGTTGGGGAAACACGCGGCATCAAGCTTATCACGATGGAGATGGGCTGTCAATTCAACCAGGGCACTGTCCCCATTTTAGGGACTGTCCCCTTCTACCGCTTTTTTGCTACTTCTACGACGCTTTATTTTATATGGCGACCTAATTCCATATTTAACGGTGTCAACATTGCGCAAGTGAACTTCTTCGACTTTTACTGATGGAAAGAAACGCATGTCATCCAATAAAGTTAGATTATACCCACTTGTAGATAAAGAACTTTTATAAATTACTCCCTCATATTTCTCCATTTTAAAGATTTCTGTTAAATATTGTGTAGCCACATAATCAACACTCATTTCTCTATCTGATACTGGTCTAGAGAAAGCTTGGTCAAAATATGGATGGATGTGGATTGAAAAAGAAGGCGTTTTACAACTGGATTTGGACTGTCTGGTTAGCCTTTGGAGACAATTTTTGAGCGCTGCTGGAGGCCCGCCGGCCTTCGTCGCCGATTCAGAAACACAGCCGCCGAAGGCGGCGTTGTGTTTCTGAAATATTAGAAAAGGCCGGCGGAAAAAGCCGACCCGCAGCCGAAAAAATTTGTCTCCAAAGGCTAAGCGAATGAAAATAAAAAAGCCCTCTAAAATCAGAGGGCTTTTTTAATTATATGACTGCAGAGCTTATTCTCCGCCGGTCTTGCGCTGGAAGAGCTTTCTGACACCGGTCGGCTTGGCCTTGGCCTTAGAGGTGGCTTTAACATCCCCTTTATGCCCCCCTGCCGCTGCAGAAGCAGCAGGCGCCGCAGGTTTAGTCTCAGCTTCGCTCACCGTCTTGGCATCTCCGGCGTCCTTTGTTTCCTTAACAGCTTTGACGCGCTTAAGGCCGGTGATGATCTCCTTGGCTTTTTCCGTCAGTTCCAGGAATGCCAATGCGGCATTGTCGCCGCCACGCTGCATATACGGGATGATACGCGTATAGCCCCCCTGACGGGACATAAACCGCGGGGCCGTCTCTTTGAATAACCGGGAAACCAGAGCATGATCGCAAAGAACGGCAAAGGCCCGGCGGCGCGCCGCCAGGGTGTCTTTTTTGCCCAGGGTGATCAGCTTTTCTATGAGCTTCCTGGCCTCCTTGGCTTTGGCACGCGTGGTGCAGATGCGTTCCTGCACGAGCACGGCACGGGCCATGTCGCGCAAGGTCGCTTTTCTTAAACTCTTATTACGGCTTAACCGGTTGCCTTCCTTGGCGTGTCTCATATTATTTGACCCTTAATTTTTTGGTATCAACCTTCATGCCCAGGCCTAAGCCCATGGCTTTAAGGATGTCCTGGATTTCCGTCAATGATTTCTTGCCGAAATTACGGAACTCCAGCAGCTCCGCTTCCTGGCGGCGGACCAGATCGCCGATCGTCTTGATATTGGCGTCCTTGAGGCAGTTGGACGAACGCACGGAAAGTTCCAGCTCGGAGATCGGCAGCCGCAGCTTGGTATACAAAGCCTCTTCTTCGGCGGAAACCTCCTCCTGGACTTCTTCCTCTTCGGGCAACTGGCCGTAGGCCACGAACACATCCAGGTGGCGCTGCAGGATATTGGCGCCGTATAACAGCGCTTCCTTGGGATTGATGGCGCCGTTGGTGAAAATCTCGACCAGCAGGCGGTCATAGTCCGTGCGCTGGCCGACGCGGGTGTTTTCGACGGTAAAATTGACCTTGACAATCGGGGTGAAAATGGAATCCACCACGATGGTGCCCACCGGGGCGCCTTCCTTTTTATTTTGCTCCGCCGGCACGTAACCGCGGCCGCGGGAAATTTCCAGTTCCATGTTGAAAGGGATGTCCTGGGTCAAGGTCAGCAAATGGTGGTCGGGATTCAATATCTCGATGATCTCATCGGAGATGATGTCCCGGGCCTTGACCTCGCCTTTTTTATTGACCTTGATATAGATGGTCTTGGGTGTCTTGGAATGCGAACGCACGACCAGGGCCTTGATGTTCAGGATGATCTCCGTCACGGATTCCAGGATGCCGGGCATGGTCGAAAACTCGTGGGACACGCCTTCGATACGGATCGAGGTCACGGCAGAGCCTTCGATGGATGACAATAAGATACGGCGCAGGGAATTGCCCAAGGTAACGCCATAGCCGCGTTCAAAAGGCTCGGCCACAAATTTACCGTACGTGTTGGTATAACTGCTCTCTTCGCAATCCAGCCTTTTGGGCATTTGAAAATCGCGCCATTTGACACCCATGATGACTCTCCTTGATGTTTTATGTCCCCGTCCGGCGGTCAGACCGGCGGTCATACGAGGTTAATAAACTTGCTTACGAAAACCAAAAGAGCGTTGCTAAAGCCTTGTATAAAATTTTTATCTGCTGTACAACTCGACGACGAGCTGTTCGTTGACGGTAAAGGTCACGTCTTCCCGTGTCGGCATGCGCACGACCTTGATCTTCAAATTACCGCCGTCCGCTTCCAGCCACGCGGGGACCTTACGTTCCTTGGTGACTTCGACGTTGGCCTTGAGCTGCGCTGTGGTTTTGGTGTCGGTCTTGATCTCGACCGTATCATTGGGCTTGACCAAATAGGAGGCGATATTGACACGGCGCCCGTTGACCGACACATGATTATGGCTGACGATCTGGCGGCCGTCGGTGCGCGACTTGGCAAATCCGGCGTTAAAAAGCACGCTGTCCAGGCGGCGTTCCAGGAATTGCAATAAAATATGGCCGGTCACGCCCTTGGTGGCGGTGGCTTTCAAAAAGTAATTGCGGAACTGCGTTTCTAAAACACCGTAGATGCGCTTGATCTTTTGCTTCTCGCGCATCTGAATACCGAAGTTGGAGAGCTTGCCCTTCTTTAAACCATGCTGCCCCGGAGCGTACTCACGGCGGGCTACCGCACACTTATGCGTATAGCAGCGGGTTCCTTTCAAAAAAAGTTTTTCGCCTTCGCGGCGGCAAAGACGGCAATCCGGTCCTAAATCACGCCCCATATACTGTTTACATCCTTTCCCATTTTTGTCACACCGAGCTTGTCAGCCGTATCCATATCAACATGGATTTCCCGTTGGGAAGTGACGACCAGTCCCCAAAGGCGGGGACATTATAATTTATACTCTGCGTTTCTTGCGTGAACGGCACCCGTTGTGCGGGATGGGCGTCACATCTTTGATCGAAGTCACATGCAAACCGGCGGCGACCAGCGCCCGGATCGCGGACTCGCGGCCGGAGCCCGGGCCTTTGACCAGCACATCAACGCTCATGACGCCCAGTTCCTTTGCCCGACGGGCTGCGTCGGTGGCTGCGATCTGGGCGGCAAAGGGGGTTGATTTCTTGGAACCGTGAAAACCCACCAGGCCCGGCGACGCCCAGGTGATCGTGTTGCCCTGTTTGTCGGCAATGGTCACAATGGTGTTATTGAATGAGGCCTGGATGGTGGCAATGCCTGAAGTAACACCTTTAAGGTTCTTCTTTTTGGCTTTGGCTGGCTTTTTGACGGCTTGCGACTGGTCTGCTGCTTTTTGCTGTTGTGGTTTATCGGCCATGGTTTTTTATCCTAGCTATGCTTTTTTGGCAGCAGGGGCTGCTTCTTTCTTGATAATATGCCCCACGACGGGCTTTTTGCCTTTGCGGGTACGGGCATTGGTCTTGGTCCTCTGGCCCCTCACCGGCAGGCCTTTACGGTGGCGCAGGCCGCGGTAGGTGCCGATCTCCATATGACGGCGCACATTCTCATTGATCTCGCGGCGCAAATCGCCCTCGGTGACGTAATTTTTCTGCACCAGGCCGGTGATCCGGGAGATTTCCTCTTCCGTTAAATCCTTGGCGCGCTTGTCGCAGCTGATCTGCGCCTGTTGTAAAATCTGACGGCTGAGCGCAGGGCCGATCCCATAAATGTAGGGCAGCGCCGCTTCAATCCGCTTTTCCTTGGGCAAATCTATACCTAAAATTCTGGGCATCTTTTTATCCTTGTCTTTGCTTGTGTTTCGGGTTGGAGCAAATGACCCTCACCACCCTGTTACGGCGGACGATCTTACAGCTTGAACAAATCCTTTTGACCGACGATTTGACCTTCATATCCCCTCATTTCATCCTGAATGTGATCCGCCCACGGCCCAGATCGTAAGGCGACAATTCAACCTTGACCTTGTCCCCGGGCAAAATACGGATAAAATTCATCCTGATCTTTCCCGACACGTGCGCCAAGACCTTATGGTTGTTCTCCAATACCACGCGAAACATGGCATTCGGCAATGCCTCGACGATCGTTCCTTCCACCTCTATTAAATCTTCTTTGGCCATACATTTTACTGTGTCAATATTTCAGGTCCGTTGGAACCGATGACAATGGTATGCTCAAAATGGGCCGAAGGTTGCCCGTCTTCCGTCACCACGGTCCAGCCGTCATTGAGTATCCTGGTACGGTGCGTTCCCATGTTGACCATGGGCTCGATGGCAAACACCATGCCCTCACAAAGCACCGGCCCCTGGCCCGGACGGCCGTAATTGGGGATCTCCGGCTCTTCATGCAGGTCATGCCCTATCCCGTGGCCGACAAAATCCCGCACCACGGAAAACCCGTGCATCTCCACAAAACTTTGCACCGCAAAGGAAATATCAGAGAGCCTGTTGCCGGGCCTCGCCTGCTCGATGCCGCGCGACAAAGAGCCTTTGGTCACGTCTATCAGGCGCTGCAGGGCAGGTGCAATATTGCCGACGGGCACAGTGACCGCCGTATCGGAATAATACCCCTCATGGATGATACCCAAATCCAGGCTGACGATGTCGCCGTCCTTGATGGTCCGCTTGCCCGGGATGCCGTGCACCACCCCTTCATTGACGGAAATGCAGGTGCACCCTGGAAAACCGCGATACCCCTTAAAGGCAGAGGCCACATGATGCCGGTGGATCAATTCTTGTGCCTTAAGGTCAATGTCCTTCGTCGACATTCCGCTTGTTAAAGAGCCTTGCAACTGGACGACAATCGAACCTAAAATTTTACCAGCTTTTCTTAAAATGTCAACTTCATTGGCCGTCTTGATCAGAATACCTTGAACAGTCTTCATGGCTTGGTTTAAAGCATGTCAGCCAATGATTGACAAACCTTGTGCGTGTCTACATTAGCATCCAGCGTTCTTAATTTATGCTGTTGGGCATAATAATCAATGATCGGCCCGGTGCTCTGTTCATAAACCCGCATGCGCTCCTTGATCGTGGCTTCGTTGTCATCGGAGCGCTGATAAAGGTGTCCGCCGCAGGCATCACAAATGCCCTCTTTTAAGGGCGGCTTATTGGTCACATGAAAAAGCGCCCCGCATTGGCGGCACACCCGCCGTCCGGTCAGGCGTTTTAAAAGAAGACCGGAGTCGGCCTCCATGTTCAAGGCAAAATCCAAAGGCATCTGCGCTTTTTCCAGTATGCCGTCTAAGTCTTGGGCTTGTTTGACCGTGCGGGGGAAGCCGTCCAGCAGAAACCCTTTCTTCAAATCCGCATCGTGCGAAAACCGCTGTTCAACCAATCTGGTCACCAGTTCGTCGGAAACCAGAACGCCCTTGGTGATGAGCGCCTTGATTTCAGCGCCCAGGCTGCTGCCCGTCTTGATCTCCTCGCGCAGCATATCGCCCGTGGAAATGTGCGCCAGCCGGTATTTCTCTTTCAACAGACCGGCCAGGGAACCTTTGCCCGCTCCCGGCGGCCCCAACAAGACAACCCTCATGACCGCCGTCCTCTCAATTGCCCGTATTTCATAAAGCCCTCGTAATGGTGCATCTGTAAATGCGACTCGATCTGTTTCATGGTGTCCAGCATGACGCCGACGATGATGAGGATGCCGGTGCCGCCGAAAAAGGAAGCCACCAGGTACGGCACTTTAAAAGACGCCATGATCCAATCCGGCATGACGGCGATCACGCAAATGAACAACGAGCCGACCACGGTGATGCGCGTCAACACATAATCCAGATAATCCGCGGTCTCTTTCCCCGGGCGTATGCCGGGCACGAACCCTCCGTGCTTCTTTAAGTTGTCCGCCACGTCCATGGGGTTAAAAACGATGGCCGTATAAAAATAACAGAAAAAGATGATCAAGGCCGCATAAAGCACGTAATAAGGCCAATGCCCCCGCTGGATCAAGGTGATGATCTGCGCCATCCAGAAATTATGTCCGGCATGCGGTATAAAGGAAGAAATCGTCGCCGGAAACAGGATGATGGACTGCGCGAAAATGATGGCGATGATGCCGGCCGTATCCACTTTCAGGGGGATAAACGTCCCCTGCCCCGCCACCGTGGATGTGGTCCCGCCCCGTCTGGCATACTGCACCGGAATGCGGCGCTGGCCCTGGGAAATCAGGGTGACGGAAATGATGACCGCGATCAAAAAGAAACACATCAGGACTATGGCCATGGGCTGCAACTGGCCCGCCCCGCTTTGGGGGTTCAATAAAAGCGTCAAATAATGGTACGCCGTCGGCGCCCTGGATAAAATACCCGCCGTGATGACCAGGGACATGCCGTTACCCACCCCCGACTCCTGGATGCGCTCGCCCAACCACATCAGGAAAACAGAACCGGCGGTCAGGGTCACGACCGTCGTCAAGCGGAACCCCCATCCGGGATGGTCCACGACCTGCATGCCGCCGAAGGTCGCCGGACTTTCAAGCCAAAGAGCGATAAAAAAAGCCTGGACCAGGGACAATCCGACGGTGCCGTAACGGGTGTACTGGGTAATGACCTTATACCCGGCCTGGCCCTCCTTGGAAAGCTTTTCCAGGGACGGGATCACCGCCGTCAACAACTGCATGATGATCGAGGCGGAAATGTACGGCATGACCCCAAGGGAAAGCACCGTCATTTTCCCAAGCGCCCCGCCGGAGAACATGTCCATGATGCCGAACACATTGCCGCCGCCGTTGGCGCTGTTCATTTTCTGAAAGAACGCGTTTAACGCCGCCCCGTTGATGCCTGGGGTGGGGACATAACACCCTATGCGATAGACCGCGAGGATGCCGATGGTAAACAGGATTTTCTTGCGTAATTCCGGAACTTTAAAACAGTTCGAAAATCCTTTTAAGAATTGCGAGATCATAAAAAATTAGGACAGGACCGTCAAGGTGCCGCCGGCCTTGGTGATCTTGTCACCGGCCTCTTTGGAAAATGAGTGTGCTTGCACCGTCAATTTCCGTTTGAGATCACCCGCGCTTAAAATCTTGACGGGCCCGCTTAAGGATTTGATCAAATGACGGCTTTTGAGAAGTTCAGGGGTGACGGTTGCGCCGTTTTCAAACAGGTTCAAGCTTTCGCAATTGACGAGCTGGTAGCGTACGGGCCATTTGCTGTTAAACCCCACCTTGGGCAAACGGCGCAGCAGCGTCATCTGGCCGCCTTCGTAGGCCGATAAGACCCCGCGTCCGGAACGGCAATTCTGGCCGGTCTGTCCGCGGCCGCAGCGCTTGCCGTGGCCGGTGCCGCGCCCGCGTCCGACGGTCTTTTTATGCCTGCGTGAGCCTTCAGGGCTTTTCAATTGATGGACTTGCATTGGATTTTTCCTCTACTGTTTCACTGCCGACCACAGGGGATGCCAGGGCCCGGCGCACCGCCTTCAGACGGGAAAGCCCGTCAAAGGTGGCCTTCACCACATTAATGGGATTATTGGAGCGGTGGCACTTGGTCAAAATATTGGTAATGCCGGCGCCGTCACAAACCGCCCGTACGGCCCCCGAAGCGATGACTCCCGTACCATCGGAAGCCGGCTTTAATAAAACAATGGCCGAACCGCACTGGCCGATGATTTCATGGGTGATCGTCGAATCGCGGCGAGGGATGAGGATCATTTGTTTTTTGGCGGCCGCCAGCGCTTTTTTGATGGCGCCTGCCACTTCCCCGGCCTTGCCCAGGCCATAACCGGCCTTGCCTTTGCCGTCGCCGACAACCACCAGCGCCGAAAATGCCAGGCGGGTGCCGCCCTTGGTGGTCTTGGATACGCGGTTGATGGACACCACTTTTTCAATGAGGCCGCTGTCCGTCAAAGATGACGTCTTCTTGGGCGGCCTGCGCTCCCCGCGGGGTTTGCGCCCCGGCCGTCCGCCGCCGGGAATGCCCGGTTGAACAGCGGGGGCTGCCGCCTGCTCAGGAGACTCTTGCGGCACATCCGTTTCCTTTTCCTGCTCGAGGATATGCTCGGCCTGGGCCGCGGTTTTGACAGCTAATTCTTTCTCATCGATTTTTTTGATTTCTTTCATTGATTAAAACTCCAATCCTGCTTTCCGGGCCGCTTCAGCAAACGCCTTGATACGGCCATGGTATAAATATCCGCCGCGGTCAAAAGCGACTTTCTTGATCCCTTTTTTAATGGCCTCCAAGGCCACGGCTTCCCCTAAAATACCGGCCGCGCTGATATTACCGCCGGTCTTGAATTTCGATTTGACGTCCTTGGCCAGCGTCGACTTGCCCAACAGGACCTTGCCGGCTGAATCGTCGATGATCTGGGCTTGCAAATTGTTCAAAGACCTGTGCAGGCATAACCGCGGACGGTTCGTTGTGCCGCTTAAAGCCCCGCGGATGCGCTGATGGCGATAGACCCTTTTTTGTTCCTTAATGTTTAACATATTATTTCGTTACCTGTTTTCCCTAATAAAGGCCCAATTGCCTCGACTAGGCGAAAGCTACTGGTTATTTGGTTACTTGTTTTCCCTGCTTACGTTTTACAATCTCTCCTACATAGCGGATGCCCTTGCCCTTATACGGTTCCGGCGGCTTAAAACCGCGGATCTTGGCGGCCACCAGGCCGACCAGGGCCTTATCAACGCCCTCGACGGAAATTTCGGTAGGCTTGGGCAAGGTCACCTTGACCTCTTTGGGGAATTCATATTCCACCGGATGCGAAAATCCCACGTTCAAAACCAATTTATTGCCCTGCACCGCGGCACGAAAACCGACGCCCTGGATCTCCAGGCCCTTTTTATGGCCCTGGGCGACACCCACACACATATTTTCAATGAGCCTTTTGGTGGTGCCGTGATCGGACCTGGCCTGTTTGGTATCGCTGGTGCGGTTGACAAAAATCCTGTTCTCTTTGTTTTCCAAGGCCACATCCACCGGGAGCTTCAGGGCCAATTTGCCCTTGGGGCCTTCCACGTTGACCGCGGCCTTATCAAAAGAGATTTTTACGTTTTTCGGTAATTCCACCGGTGTTTTTGCAATGCGTGACATGTTCTATCCTTTTTACCAAATATGGCAAATGACTTCCCCGCCGATTTTTAACTTACGCGCTTCCCGATCGGAAATCAATCCCTTGGACGTGGAAATGACCGCCGTGCCCAGCCCGTTGAGGACTCTGGGAATACGGGTCTTGTCCGCGTACACGCGCAAGCCCGGCCGCGAGACGCGCTTGAGCCCCAGGATCAACGGCTTGTTGTTCTCGTATTTCAAATAAACTTTAAGAACACCCTGTTTGTTGTCCTTCAATAAACGGAAATCTTCGATATAGCCGTCGTTCTTGAAAAGGCCCATCATGCGTTCCAGCAATTTGGAGGCCGGAAATTCGACGGTCTCCTTGCGGGCGTTTGTGGCGTTACGGATGATGGTTAATGTATCAGCGATCGGATCTGAAACAGACATTTAAATTTCTCCTTAAAAAAATATTACCAGCTTGCTTTCTTCACGCCCGGGATTTCACCCTTCCAGGAGAGTTCCCTGAAACAGATACGGCATATGCCGAAACGGCGCATATACCCGCGCGGACGGCCGCACAACCCGCAGCGGTTGTGCTGACGCGCGGAAAATTTAGGGGCTTCCAGAGCTTTGTTGACCAATGATTTTCTTGCCATAGTGTCCTTATTGTTTGGTGAAAGGCATGCCTAAAAGACGCAATACCTCAAAATTTTGTTCCTTATTGCCGCCCTCAAAGACAAAAGAAATATCCATCCCCTGGACGCGATGGTCGCGGGCGCCGATGTCGATCTCCGGGAAAATGCCCTGATCGGCAATGCCCAGCGTATAATTGCCGTCGCGGTCAAAGGCCTTGCGGGACGTTCCGTTGAAGTCCCGGATACGGGGTATCGAGACGTTCACCAAACGGTCAAAGAATTCGTACATGCGCGTGCGGCGCAAGGTCACCTTGCAGCCGATGGGCAAATCCTCGCGCAGCTTGAAATTGGAGATCGCCTTCTTCGAACGGCAGACCACCGGCTTTTGTCCCGTGATGAGCGCCAAATGCTCGGCGGCACGGTCCAACAGTTTGGCGTCGCCGATCGCTTCCCCCACCCCCATATTCACGACGATCTTGGAGAGATGCGACACGGCCATGGGATTGGCGATCTTGAACTTTTCCTGTATCTGTGGAATGACCTCTTTACGGTATTTTTCCAATAAACGTGCAGCCATCTGGAGCCTCTCTTAAATTGATTCCTGGCTGGAAAGAGCAATGCGCTCTTTGGAGCCGTCTTTTAAAACCTTTACCTTAAAGCGGGTCGGCTTGTCCGTCTTTTTGTCGACCAGCATCAAATTGGCCATGGCCAACGGCTTTTCCACTTCCACATACCCGCCCTGCGGATAGGTGTCGCTTTTCTTGACGGATTTCTTGACCACATTGACATTCTCGACAACGGCTTTTGCCTTTTTGGGAAAAACCCGCACGACCTTGCCGGTCTTGCCCTTGTCCTTGCCGGCCATCACCATCACGGTATCATCCCGACGGATACGAAGCATATCAGACCACCTCTGGAGCTAAAGAGATTATTTTCATGAATTCCATATTGCGCAACTCGCGCGCCACGGGCCCGAAGACACGGGTGCCCTTGGGGTTGCCCGCATCATCGATGATCACCACCGCATTGGAGTCGAAACGCACGTAGGTACCGTCCTGGCGGCGGACAGATTTCTTGGTGCGCACGATAATGCCCTTGGCCATGCTGCCTTTCTTGACAACGGCGTCGGGCGTGCTTTCCTTGACGTTGACTTTAACGATGTCCCCGACCTTGGCCCAGCCCTTGCCCTTGGATTTTAAGACACCGATCAGGGAAGCTTTACGGGCGCCGGTATTATCAGCTACATCCAAGATCGTCTTTAATTGTATCATCGCTTCCCCCTGGTATTATGCCTTAGCGGCCGACCTGTCCCCGGACTCGGGGACAATCTCGCTGATGATCCAGCGTTTGTCTTTGGATAAAGGCCGCGTTTCCATGATACGCACCACGTCCCCTGTTTTGGCGGCGTTCTTTTCATCATGCGCCTTGTACCTGATAAAACTGCGCACCTGCTTTTGGTACTTGCCGTGCTTTTGGACGTTTCTGACCTGGACGACACGGGTCTTGTCCATCTTATCACTGACAACCACGGCGGTTAAAAATTTGCGGCGGTTAGCTCTTGTTTCCATGGGCTTTTCTTTCATTTAAGACCGTTAATATACGGGCAATGTCCCTTCTGATATTACGAAATCCGGCCGGTTTCTCGACACGGCCCATCTGGCGGTGTGATTCCATGTCAAACAAATCTTTTTTCAACTGTTTTTCCTTGGCGATCAGCTCGTCCTCGGTTAAATTACTTAATTCCTTTATTTTCATATATGACTCCTGCCGTGTCTTGCCTTGAACTCCATTATCCCTGGGCGCCGCGGACCACAAACCTGGTCTTCACCGACAGCTTAAAAGCGACCAGACGCAATATCTGTTTGGCAAAGTCCTGGGGAACGCCGCCCAACTCAAAGAGGATCTTGCCGCGCTTGACCACCGCCACCCAATGGTCCAGGTCACCTTTGCCCTTACCCATACGGGTCTCCGCGGGCTTTTTGGTGATGGACTTATGCGGGAAGGCGCTGATCCATAATTTACCGGAGCCGCGCAGTTTGCGGGCCACGACCACGCGGGAGGCTTCCAGCTGGCGGGCCGGAACAAAGCCGTTTGCGATGGCCTTCAGGCCGTACTCACCGAAATGCAGCTGGGAACCGCCGGACGCAATCCCCCGCGATTTCCCTTTTTGTGTTTTTCGGTACTTCACTCTTTTGGGCATCAATAACATAAATTAAACTCCATCCATATAATTCCACTAAACTTTTCCACTGATTCGAAGTGCCGCTTTCCTTAATTTTTATAGTAGCAAAGCGGCCTTAAATCTGGACATCCGTGCTTGCTGCGCTGCCTTCAGGCGCCGGCGGTACCGTCGGAGCCGTCAGCGGCTGCACGGCCGCCTGTGCTTTGGCTTCAATTTCTTCCTGGTCCTTGATCACATCGCCCTTGTAAATCCAGACCTTGATCCCCAGCAACCCATAGGTGGTCTTGGCTTCCGCGAAACCATAATCGATATCCGCGCGCAAGGTCTGTAAAGGGACCTTGCCTTCATGGTATTTCTCGGTCCGCGCCATTTCCGCCCCGCCTAAACGGCCGGCGCAGCGGATCTTGATCCCCTTGGCGCCTGCGGCGCGGGACTGTTCAATGGAACGCTTCATCGCCCTGCGGAAAGCCACGCGTTTTTCCAGTTGGAAAGCCACGGTCTGGGCCACCAGCTGGGCATCAAGATTCGGATTTTTGATTTCCTGGATATCCACCACAATCTTGTCCATGTCCTTTTTGGTGATGTCCTTAAGCTCGGCGCGCAGGCGGTCGATGTCAGCCCCGCGGCGGCCGATGATGACACCGGGACGCGCGGTATGGATGCGCACCCTGACCTGTTCCGCCAGGCGCTCGATCACGATCATGGAAACGGCGGCCTGCTCAAATTTTTCACGGATATATTTGCGGATCCTGAAGTCCTGCCTGATATTGCCGGAATAATCCTGGCGCTGGGCAAACCAGATGCTGCGCCAGTTTTTGGTGTACCCAAGTCTTAAGGCTAACGGATGAACTTTTTGACCCACAGTTTTATTCTCCTATTTGGTTTTTACGTCCAATTCAACGGTTAAATGTGTTGTCCGGCGCAAAATCGGGGTGGCGCGGCCGAATGAAGCGGCCCGGAAACGTTTCCATGCCCCGCCATGGTTGGCGGTGATGGTCTTGATGAAAAGCTGCTCTTCGCTCAAACCTTTTTGCTTGGCGTTGTTCACCGCGGAATCAAGCACCTTTTTGACCAGATCGCCGGCACCCTTGTCGATCTGGGACAACAGGGCCTTGCTCGTCGGCACGTCCTTGCCGCGGATGGCATCGCAGACCTGTCGCATCTTCATTGACGAAACCCTTAAATATTTCCCTCTGGCGATCGCTATCATAATTTTTTCCTATGGGTTACTTCTTCTGCATGGCTTTCTTGGCCTTGACGCCGCCATGGGCTTTAAAAGTACGGGTCGCCACAAAATCCCCCAATTTCATACCCACCATGTTCTCGGTGACGAACACCGGCACGTGTTTGCGGCCGTCATGCACGGCAAATGTATACCCCACGAAGTTGGGAATGATCGTGGAACGGCGCGACCAGGTCTTGATCGGCTGGCGCTGGCCCGAGGCCACGACCTTGTCAAACCTGCGCGATAATGATTCTTCGACGTAAGCACCTTTTTTAACTGATCTTGACATCTATTGACCTCTTATGTTGTCCTTTTTAAAATTGCCTTTCACTTCAATCACTTCCCGCAATGACGCTACGGCACGATGACCAGGAAAGTATCCACTAAAGCCTATTGTTACTTCTGTCTCCTTTTAACGATCATATGATTGGAATATTTACGGCGGTGCCGGGTCTTGGCGCCCTTGGTCGGTTTGCCCCACGGGGTGACCGGATGAGGGTTGCCCTGCGGCGCTTTGCCTTCGCCGCCGCCGTGCGGATGGTCGACAGGGTTCATGACAACGCCGCGCGACTGCGGACGGCGGCCCAGCCAGCGGCTGCGCCCGGCCTTACCGATCGACACTGTTTCATTCTCCACGTTGCTCAATTGCCCGATGGTGGCCCGGCAATCGATGGACACCTTGCGCACTTCGCTGGAAGGCAGGCGCAGATGAGCGATATTGCCTTCCTTGGCGATGAGTTGCGCGGATGTCCCTGCGGAACGCGCCAATTGTCCGCCGTTGCCCGGCTTTAATTCGATATTATGCACGCCCGTACCCAAGGGGATCTTGCGCAGCGGCAGGCAGTTGCCCGCCATCATGTCCACGTCGCTGTTATTGGTACTGACGACCGTATGGCCGACGCGCAGGTCAACAGGCGCCAAAATATATGCTTTGCTTTTATCGCTTTTGTACTGGATCAGGGCAATGCGGCAGGTGCGGTTGGGATCATATTCGATGCCGATGACTTCGGCGGGATCATCAAAACGGGTGCGCTTAAAATCAATGAGACGGTACATGCGCTTATGCCCTGCCCCGCGGTGGCGTGAGGTGATGCGGCCATAGGAATTACGCCCGCCGGAACTCTTCAAAGGCGTAAGCAAAGATTTTTCCGGCTTCCCCTTGGTCAGTTCGCTGTAATCCGGCAGGGCCGCATGGCGCACGCCGTTGGTATATGGTCTGAAACGTTTAATTCCCATTAGACACCTTCTATTTTCTGTCCCTCTTTCAGAGAGACGATGGCTTTTTTCCAGCCTGCCGTATATCCGGCCTTATAACGCACGCGCTTGAGCTTGCCCGGCACATGGGTGGTATTCACCGAATCAACCTTGACCTTATAAATTTCTTCGACGGCGCGCTTGACGTCGATCTTGGTGGCGTTGGTCGCCACACGGAACAGATACTGGCCTTGGGGCTCTAAAGCGGTGCCTTTTTCAGTCCGTACCAGCGCTTTGACGACGTCGTAACAAGTAATCATAGGATTCTCTTTAATAAAGTTGTTAACGCTTCCTTGGTCAGCAGAACATCCTTATTGTTCATGATGTCCGACGCATTCGCGTCCAAAGCGCGCACCACGGTCAGCCGCGGAATGTTGCGGGAGGCGCGCAAGGTCTTTTCATCGGCACCATCGAGCACGGCCAGCGTACGGCCCTCGAGGTTCAACACCCGCAGGATGGCGGCAAAATCTTTTGTTTTGCCTGAAGGGACCGCCAAACCGTCAATGCACCATAAATGGTTGCCCACAAACTTGGCGTTCAGGCTTTCGCGCAAAGCGCCCGCCTTGGCCTTCCTGGAAATGGTATAACCGAAATCGCGCGGATGCGGTCCGAAAATGATACCGCCCTTTTTCCATAACGGGGAACGGCTGGACCCCTGACGGGAACGGCCGGTGCCTTTCTGGGCCCACGGCTTTTTACCGCCGCCGGAGACGTCCTTGCGGGTCTTGGTGGAAGCCGTGCCGGCGCGACGGTTGGCGTTGTACATGACCACGGCCTGGTGGATCACCGCACCGTTGACGGCCACACCGAATTTCCCGTCGGGCAGATCGATCTTCGCCGCTTTTTTCCCTTGAGTGTCAACCACATTCAATTCTGGCATAAATAGTCCTGTTATTTCTTGGCCGAAGCTTTGGCACCGGCAGCCGCCTTGCTTTGTTTCATCGGGTTGCGTTTCACCGCGGCCGTTTCCTTCTTTTCATCCAGCGAACGGAAAGCCTTCTTCTTCGATTTATTAATAAGCACCATTCCGTTCTTGTGGCCGGGAACGGCGCCCTTGACGAGGATCAAATTATTGTCGGCATCGACACGCATGACGCGCAGCGACTGCACCGTCACGGTCTCCATACCCATGTGCCCCGGCATGTGCTGCCCCTTATAAACACGGGAAGGGTCGGAACTCGAACCGATGGAACCCACCCGGCGATGATGCATGGAACCATGCGCGGCAGGGCCGCCGTTCCAATTCCACCGGACCATGCCGCCCTGAAAACCTTTGCCGATGGAGGTCCCGGTCACGTCCACGAAATCGCCGGCCTTGAACAGGTCCGCTTTGAGCACCTCGCCGACCTTATAATCCTTATTATCGGCGGACTCAAACTCCTTGATGTGCCTCAAAGAGCCCTGGCCTATTTTCTTAAAAAACCCCAAGACCGGTTTTCGCAGCCTGGTCTCTTTGACGGGCTCGTAGCCTAAAACAACCTTCTTGGGGTTGTCTTTCAAACCCAATACCGTGCAAGGGCCCGCTTCGACGACGGTGACAGGCGTGATATTGCCTTCGTTGTCGAAAATCTGGGTCATGCCTATCTTTTTACCCATTATTCCTCTAATCATCTATATCCCACCTTCCCTACAAAGCTAAATTTCAATATTGTATTAGTGGCAGTTGTAAAGTGAGCGAGCGGCAATAAATTTTCTTATCACTCCACCACTTTACCACTTGATCACTTACTGCTTTATCTCGACGTCCACTCCGGCCGGCAAATTCAATTTGCGCAGGGCCTCCACGGTCTTCGACGTGGGATTGACCAGGTCGATCAGCCGCTTATGGGTCGCCAGTTGGAACTGCTCGCGAGATTTTTTATCGATCACCGGTGAACGCAGGACCGTGTACAGTTCCTTCTTGGTCGGCAGCGGCACCGGACCCAAAATCTGGGCGCCGGTACGGATGGCCGTATCCACGATCTCCTGGGTGCTTTGGTCGATCAACCGGTGGTCGAACGCTTTAAGTTTTATACGTATTTTTTGCATTAAGCAATGATCTCCGAAATGACGCCGGCACCGACGGTGCGTCCGCCTTCGCGGATGGCGAAGCGCAGTTCCTTTTCCATGGCGACCGGTGTGATCAGCTCCACTTCCAGGACCACGTTGTCGCCGGGCATGCACATCTCCACATTCGCCGGGAGCTGGGCCGTGCCTGTCACGTCGGTGGTCCGGAAATAAAATTGCGGACGGTAACCCTTAAAAAACGGGGTATGGCGTCCGCCTTCTTCCTTGGTCAAAATGTAAACCGAGGCCTTGAATTTGGTGTGCGGCTTGATGGAACCGGGAACGGCCAAAACCATGCCTCTTTCCATGTTGTCCTTATCGGCGCCGCGCAACAGCAGGCCTACGTTATCGCCGGCCTGGCCTTCGTCCAATTCCTTGCGGAACATCTCAACGCCGGTGACAACCGTCTTGGCAACCGCCGGGCGAAGACCTACGACCTCGACTTCTTCGCCGACCTTCACCCTGCCGCGCTCGATACGGCCCGTGGCGACGGTACCGCGTCCGGAGATGGAGAAAACGTCTTCCACCGCCATGGAGAAGGGCTTGTCCAATTCACGCACAGGGGCGGGAATGTACTCATCAACCGCTTTCATCAACTCCAAGATCGGTTTGGCCTTGCCTTCGAAATCTTTGGGGTTATTCAAGGCATCAAGAGCGCTTCCTTTAATAATAGGGGTATTGTCCCCGTCGAATTTATATTTGGTCAAAAGGTCCCGGACTTCCATTTCCACCAGGTCCAGCAATTCTTTGTCCTGGACCTGATCGCATTTATTCATGAAAACAACGATCCGCGGGACGTTGACCTGGCGGGCCAGCAGGATGTGCTCGCGGGTCTGGGGCATCGGGCCGTCGGTGGCGGAGACGACCAGGATGGCGCCGTCCATCTGGGCGGCACCGGTGATCATGTTCTTGATGTAGTCCGCGTGGCCCGGGCAGTCGATGTGCGCGTAATGGCGTTTTTCAGTCTCATATTCCAGGTGCGAAATGTTGATGGTGACACCGCGCTCTTTTTCTTCCGGCGCGTTGTCGATGGTATCATAGGCGCGGGCCTGGGCCAATCCCTTGTTGCTCAACACGGTGGTAATGGCCGCGGACAAGGTTGTCTTGCCATGGTCGACGTGGCCGATCGTCCCGATATTCAAGTGCGGTTTGTTACGGTTGAATTTTTCCTTTGCCATGACTCTGCCCTCCGTTGATTTGAATGCCTATCGAATTTTTAGTATAAGGCTTTCTCTCCCCGCCCTTAACCTCGCAGGGATCCATCATTAAATTTCAATCCAAAATTACGCTATTCTCTATCTCAAAGGTACAGGGTATTTCGTCAGCTGACCTTAGCGACGAAATCCTGACGGGCGCCGATGATCTTCTCGGCGATACTGTTGGGAACCTGCGCATAAAACGAAGGTTCCATAGAGAATGATGCACGCCCCTGCGTGAGGGACCGCAGCGCATTCGCGTAGCCAAACATTTCAGCCAAGGGCGCATCGACAAGGGCGGTCTTCAGTTTCCCGCGGTTGCCGGTTTCCTTGATCTGAGCACGACGTTTCATCAGATCACCGGTGACATTGCCCCAGTGCTCATCAGAACATTCAACTTCCAACTTCATGATCGGTTCCATAAACACGGAACCCGCCTTACGGAAGGCATCCTTTATAGCATATTTTGCCGCCAATTGGAAGGAAATTTCATCAGAGTCCACATCATGATAAGATCCATCCACCAGGGTCGCCACGAAGTCCGTGACCGGATATCCCGCAAGTATACCATTTTGCGAGCCCATTTCAATGCCTTCTTTGCAGGGCTTGATGAATTCACGGGGAATGGCGCCCCCCTTGATCTTATCGACGAACACAAATCCCGTGCCGGGCTCACCGGGCTCGACGTCGATAACCACGTGCCCGTACTTGCCGCGGCCGCCGGACTGCTGGATGTATTTTCCGACGACGCCGGTGACTTTCTTGGTGATGGCTTCCTTGTAGGCGACTTCCGGCCGGCCGACGTTGCATTCCAGATTGTTCTCGCGCTTCATGCGGTCGACGATGATGTCCAGGTGCAGCTCGCCCATCCCGGAGATAATGGTCTGGGAGGTCTCCTGGTCAAATTTAACGCGCAACGACGGGTCTTCATCCAAAAATTTACGCAGCACCACGCCCATCTTGTCCTGGTCGGCCTTGGTTTTGGGCTCAATGGCCAGGGAAACCACGGCTTCCGGCGGCTTTAGGCCTTCCAGCACCACGGGCTTGTCTTCCAAACAAAGCGTATCGCCCGACTTGCTTTCTTTCAGGCCGACAAATGCAACGATCTCGCCGGCGGAAGCCGAAGAGATGATCTCCTGCTTGTTGGAGTGCATGATCACCATCTTGGAGATCTTTTCATTTTTGCCGTTGGAAGAATTCAAATAATTCTGCCCCGGAAGGAAACGGCCGGAATAAACACGGGTGAAGAAAATTTTGCCGACATAGGGATCGGAAGCGATCTTGAACACCAGCCCTACAGGAGCGGCGGCGGGATCGGCTTTTAAATCAATGCGTTCTTCCTTATTATCAGGATTGTAGCCCTTCATGGGGGGAATGTCCAAAGGCGAAGGCAGGAAATCGATAACGGCATCCAAGAGCATCTGCACCCCCCTGTTTTTCTTGGAGGTGCCCGTCAAAACGGGTATGAATTTACAGGCGATGACGGTGCGGCGGATGGCCTTCATCAGCTGTTCTTTGGTGGGCATCTTGCCTTCGATAAAAAGTTCCATCATTTCATCGTCGACTTCAGCCAGGCGTTCGATCAGGGTATGGCGATATGCGCCTAAACGTTCCTTGAATTCTTCGGGGACGGGCAGGCGGTCAAATTCCATACCGTCTATGTCCTTATATTGGATATACTGCTCGTTAACGATGTCAACCAGGCCTTTAAAATTATCCTCGGCCCCGTCGTTGAACACGACGGCGGCCGCATTGGCGCCGAAACGGTCATGCATCTCGCCGATGACGCGGTCAAAATTGGCGCCCAGGCGGTCTATCTTATTGATAAACGCGATGCGCGGGACATGGTATTTGTCCGCCTGGCGGTATACGGTCTCGGTCTGCGGCTGGACGCCTGAACAGGCGCACAGCACGATAACGGCGCCGTCCAAAACTTTCAGCGAACGCTCGACCTCGATGGTAAAGTCCACGTGGCCGGGCGTGTCGATGATATTGACGCGGTGGTCCCTCCAAAAACAGGTGGTGGCGGCCGCCGTGATGGTGATCCCGCGCTCCTGCTCCTGGGGCATCCAGTCCATGGTGGTGTTGCCGTCATCGATATCGCCCATTTTATGAATGGTGCCGGTATAGTACAAAATACGCTCGGTCGTCGTGGTTTTTCCCGCGTCGATGTGGGCGATGATACCGATATTGCGAAACATATTTAAAGGGACTGTATTAGCGGAGGCCATAGGATTTTGTTACCATCTCAGGTGGCTGAAAGCACGGTTGGCTTCGGCCATTTTGTGGGTTTCATCGCGTTTCTTGATGGCGGGGCCTTCGGACTTGTATGCGGCGACCAGTTCTTCCGCTAATTTGATGTCCATAGGTTTGCCTTTTTTGTTGCGGGCATAATCGCGGATCCAGCGCATGGCCAGAGACACGCCGCGCGCGGGTACGACATCCGTCGGGACTTGATAGGTGGCCCCCCCGACACGGCGGCTTTTGACCTCCAGGCGAGGGCGCACATTGTCCACGGCCTTGGTCAAGGCCTTGACAGGGCTTTCTTCCTGGGTCTTTTCCTTCAAAATGTCCAGGGCGTTGTAAACGATATTTTCAGCGATGGTCTTTTTGCCGTCCACCATCAGGATGGCAATGAACCTGGAAACCAGGTCGCTGTTGTATTTGGGATCGCCCATCACTGTTCTTTTTTCCGCTCTACGTCTTCTCATGGATTCTATTTACCTTTAGCTCTTTTGGCCCCGTATTTGGAACGGGATTTTTTACGATCAGCCACTCCCGATGTGTCAAGCGTGCCACGCACGATGTGATAACGCACGCCCGGCAGGTCCTTGACGCGCCCGCCCCGCACCAGGACGATCGAGTGTTCCTGTAAATTGTGCCCTTCACCCGGTATGTACGAGGTGACTTCGACCTTGTTCGAAAGGCGCACGCGCGCAATCTTACGCAGCGCCGAGTTAGGCTTCTTGGGCGTCATGGTCTTGACCTGCAGGCACACCCCGCGGCGCTGCGGGCACGATGTCAGCGCCGGAGACTTGCTGCGTTTGGTCTTAAGCAGCCTGCGGTGCCTGATCAACTGCGATATCGTCGGCATGTTTCTCCATCTCCACTTCGTTATATTCCTTCATCCCCGTCCCTGCCGGGATCAAATGCCCGACAATGACGTTCTCTTTTAACCCGCGCAAAAGGTCAACTTTACCAGATGCGGCGGCCTCTGTCAAGACCCTTGTTGTTTCCTGGAAGCTCGCGGCGGAAATGAAACTTTCCGTCGTCAAAGACACCTTGGTGATGCCCAAGAGCAACGGGGTCGCCTGAGCGGGCTTGCCCTTCTTCTTCATGACCGCCTCATTGGCCCGCTTGAAGGACAAACGGTCGACCTGATCACCGACTAGAAAATCGGTGTCGCCCGCATCATCGATGCGCACTTTTTTGAGCATCTGGGCGATGATGATCTCGATGTGCTTGTCGTTGATGCGCACACCCTGCAGACGGTAGACTTCCTGGACCTCGTTTAATAAATATTCCTGCAGGGCCTTGTCCCCGCAGACGCGCAAAATGTCCTGGGGAACGACCGGCCCGTCGGTCAGCTGCTGGCCGGCGAACACGTGGTCCCCCTTGTACACGTTGGGGTGCTTGCCGTGGGGTATCGTGTATTCCTTGACGATGCCGGTGGCGCTTCTGACGATGATGGTGCGCAGGCCTTTTTTATCTTCGCCGAATTCACACGTCCCGTCGATCTCGGCGATCACCGCCGGGTCCTTGGGACGGCGGGCCTCAAAAAGCTCGGCCACGCGCGGCAGACCGCCGGTGATGTCGCGGGTCTTGGATGCCCCGCGCGGGATCTTGGCGATGAGCTCGCCGGCCGCGATATTGTCCTTGTCATTGACGAGGATGTGCGCGCCCGTGGGGATCGAATAGATCCCCGCGATCTCGCCCTTGGCGTCGGTGATGATGATCTGCGGGTGGTATTCCTGCTTATGCTCGACAACCACGCGCTCGACGACCCCGGTCACGGGATTTTCCTCGCGCTGGTAGGTGGTGCCTTCGATCAAATCTTCAAATGAAACCTTGCCGTGGGCCTCGGTGATGATGGGAATGGTGTACGGGTCCCAGGTGGCCACGACCGTCCCCTTGGTCACCGCCGCTCCGTCGGCAAAAGACAGGGCCGTGCCCTGCGGCAGCAAATGACGCTCGAATTCGCGGCCGTATTCGTTGTTGATGCTGATACTGCCGTTACGGTTGAGGACAATGAATTCCTTGCCGCGGGCGACCACGCGCAACGTATGATATTTAAGCACGCCGTCCTGCTTGACCTTGATAAAGGACTGTTCGATGGTACGTGAGGCCGTACCGCCGATGTGGAAGGTCCTCATGGTCAGCTGGGTGCCGGGCTCGCCGATGCTTTGCGCGGCGATGGTCCCGACCGCCTCCCCGATTTCCACGATACGGTGGGTGCCCAGGTTGCGGCCGTAACATTTGACGCAAACGCCGACGCCCGCCTCGCAGGTCAGCACCGAGCGGATACGCACCTTTTCAATGCCCAGCTGCTCGATCAAATCCGCTTTTTCTTCCGTGATCTCTTCGCCGGCGGAAACCACCTGCTGGTCGGTGACCACGTCCAAAATATTGTCCAGCGCCACCCGGCCCACGATGCGCTCCTTCAGGGAGACCACCAGCTCATCACCTTCGGTGATGGCGGCGACCGTAATGCCGTTGACCGTGCCGCAATCCACCAAATTGACGACCATTTCCTGGGCCACGTCCACGAGACGGCGGGTCAAATACCCGGCGTCCGCGGTCTTAAGCGCGGTATCGGCCAACCCCTTGCGCGCGCCGTGGGTGGAGATGAAATATTCCAACACCGTCAGTCCTTCGCGGAAAGAGGCCGTGATGGGGCTTTCGATGATCTCACCCGAGGGCTTGGCCATCAAGCCCCGCATCCCGGAAAGCTGGCGGATCTGCAGCTTGGAACCGCGCGCCCCGGAATCGGCCATGATATAAACGGGATTAAACTGGTCCATTTTCTTGAACACCAAATCGGAAAGGGTTTCCGTCGTGTGGGTCCAGATATCGATGACCTTGTTGTACCGTTCGCGGCCGGTGATGATCCCCTTGCGGTATTGGTCGTCGACCTTGGCCACTTCGCTTTTGGCGCTGGTGATGATCTTGGGCTTGTCCTCCGGGATCGTCAAATCCGACATGGCGATGGAAATGCCGGCTTCGGTGGCCCTCATGAACCCCAAGGTCTTCACATCGTCGAGTAATTTGACGGTGCGGTGATGGCCGAACCGTTTATAACAATCCGCAATGACGGAGCCGATACGCTTCTTGTCCAGCAGGTCGTTGACGAACCCGTAATCTTCAGGCAGCACTTCATTGAAAAACACGCGCCCGACGGTGGTTTCGATGATCCTGGAAACGGCGGCCGGCGCCGGCGCTTCTTTTTTCGCGCCCTTTTCCTTTTCCTGCGGCTGGATGACCATGGAAGGCTTTTCCTGGCCCCAGACGTTTTGGGTCAGGCGCAATTTGATACGGGCATGCAGATCCACATAGCCGTCGGTATACGCCACCTTGACCTCATCGATGGAACCGAACAAATGGCCCTCCCCGCTCGTGCCGGGACGCTCCTTGGTCAGGTAATAAAGGCCAAGGACGATGTCCTGCGTCGGGGAAACAATGGGGCGGCCGTCGGCCGGAGAGAACAGATTGTTCACGGACAACAATTGCAGGCGGCATTCGATCTGGGCCTCCAACGACAGCGGCACGTGAACGGCCATCTGGTCGCCGTCGAAGTCAGCGTTAAAGGCGGTACAGACCAACGGGTGCAGCTTGATGGCCTTGCCTTCGATCAACACCGGCTGAAAAGCCTGGATGGACAAACGGTGCAGCGTCGGGGCACGGTTGAGCATCACCGGATGGTCCTGGATGACTTCATCCAAAATGTCCCAGACCTCGATCTTGGCGCGCTCCACCATCCTCTTAGCGCCCTTGATGGTATGCACAAAACCTTTTTCACGCAATTTGCGGATGATGAAAGGCTCGAACAATTCCAGCGCCATTTTCTTAGGCAGACCGCACTGGTGCAATTTCATTTCGGGCCCGACCACGATGACGGAACGGCCGGAATAATCAACGCGTTTGCCCAAAAGGTTCATGCGGAAACGCCCCTGCTTGCCCTTGAGCATATCGGACAAAGACTTCAAAGGACGGTTGCCTGACCCCAACACCGGACGGCCATGGCGGCCGTTGTCCAGAAGCGCATCCACAGCCTCCTGCAACATGCGCTTTTCGTTGCGGATGATGATTTCCGGAGCATTGAGATCAATGAGCTTCTTCAAACGGTTGTTGCGGTTGATGACGCGACGGTACAAATCATTAAGGTCAGACGTGGCGAAACGCCCACCTTCAAGGGGCACCAACGGACGCAAATCCGGAGGGATGACCGGCAGCACGTCCAACACCATCCACGCGGGGTTGTTGCCCGAAGCGCGGAAATCCTCGACGATCTTCAGGGTCTTGGCCAGTTTCTTGAAATTGGTGCCGTTGGGATTGGCTTCGCTTAAGTCTTTGCGCAATTTTTTGCACAAGGCGGCCATGTCCAGTTCATTGAGCATTTCGCGCACGGCATCGGCGCCGATCTTGGCTTTAAAAGCGCCGCCGTGCTTGACCACCGCCTCCTGGTACTCATCCTCGGAAAGGAACTGTTTTCTCTTTAAAGGCGATGTGCCGGGATCAATGATCACGTATTCTTCGTAGTAAATCAATTTTTCCAGATCGCGCAGGGAAACCTGCAGCATGGCGGCCAAACGGGAAGGCACCGCCTTGTAAAACCAGATATGCGTCACCGGGCAGGCGAGGTCGATATGGCCCATGCGCTCGCGGCGCACCGACGATCGGGTGACCAAAACGCCGCAACGGTCGCAGGTGATGCCCTTGAATTTGATGCCTTTATATTTGCCGCAGTTGCATTCCCAGTCCCTCATGGGGCCGAAGATCTTCTCGCAGAAGAGCCCGTCCTTTTCCGGTTTCAGGGTGCGGTAATTGAGCGTCTCCGCCTTTTTGACCGGCCCCTTGGACCAGGACATGATCACGTCTGGAGAAGCGATACGGATGGTGATGCGGTCTTGTTTCGTAATATCGACTTTGCTCATTTAATCTCCGTGGGTTCTTCTTGGGTTTCCGGGACTTGCGGCGCTGAGCCTTCCGCTTTTTCCATACGGATGTCCAGGCAAAGCCCCTGCAATTCTTTCACCAAAACGTTGAACGATTCCGGGATCCCGGGCGAAAGCGCCTGTTCCCCCTTGACGATCGCCTCATAGATGCGGCTCCTGCCCGTCACGTCGTCGGACTTAACGGTGAGCATCTCCTGCAGGGTGAAGGCGGCGCCGTAAGCTTCCAGGGCCCAGACTTCCATTTCTCCGAAACGCTGGCCGCCGAAATGGGCCTTTCCGCCCAGCGGCTGCTGGGTGACCAGGGAATACGGCCCGATGGAACGGGCATGGATCTTCTCGTCCACCAGGTGGTTGAGCTTAAGCATATAAATATAGCCGACCGTGACCTTTTGCTCAAAAGGCTGGCCTGAATGCCCGTCGAAAACAACGGCCTTGCCGTCCTCGGGAAGGTTGGCCTGCTTCAACAGTCCGCGGATCTCCTGCTCGGTGGCCCCGTTGAAAACAGGGGTCTCGCAATGGAACCCTAAAACTTTCGCGGCCCAGCCCAAATGCGTTTCCAGAAGCTGGCCCACGTTCATACGCGAAGGCACCCCCAGCGGGTTGAGGATGACGTCCACGGAACGGCCGTCTTCCAAAAAGGGCATGTCCTCTTCCGGAACGATACGGGAGACTATACCCTTGTTGCCGTGGCGGCCCGCCATCTTATCGCCGACCTGCAGCTTGCGTTTGGTGGCCACATAAACAACGACACGCTTCAAAACACCGGCCGGAAGCTCATCGCCCCGCCGGATACGGTCGGTTTCCAGGGTCTCATCCTCGCTCAATTCGGCCAGCTTGTCCGCATAGAAAACCATGATCTCGCGCGCTTCCGAGCCTTCTTCAAGGTCATCCATGGTCAGTTTGCCGACGCGCTTCTTGTCGATCCCCAAAGACTTGGCGAGCTTCTCGTCCTTTTCCCGGTTGATGATCTCAATCTCCTGGAGATAGTATTCCTTGATCTTGTTGATGGCCTGGGTTTCCTTGGCCTTGTCCTGTTTGGACTTGCGGCCGCGCTCATTGCGCTGGAAAACTTCCACATTGACCACAAAGCCTTCGATGCCCGGCGGCAGCGTCAAAGAGGTGTCGCGGACATCCGCGGCCTTTTCACCGAAGATGGCGCGCAGCAGGCGCTCCTCGGGAGAAAGTTCCTTTTCGCTTTTGGGCGTGACCTTGCCGACCAGGATGTCGGTGGCCTTGACCTCGGCACCCACCCGCACGATGCCCTCCTCGGTCAAGTCCTTCAGGGACTCTTCAGCGACGTTGGGGATGTCGCGGGTGATCTCTTCGTTGCCCAGGCGTGTCTCGCGGCATTCGCATTCAAAACGTTCGATATGGATCGAGGTAAACACGTCTTCGCGCACAATGCGCTCATTGATCAAAATGGCGTCCTCAAAGTTATAACCGCGCCAGGGCATGAACGCAACCAGTACGTTGCGGCCCAGGGCCAAACGCCCTTCCTGGGTGCCGATGCCGTCCGCGATGGTCTGGCCGGCCTCCACCTTCTGGCCCGGCTTGACCAGCGGCCGCTGGTGCACGCAGGTATTGGCATTGGAACGCTGAAAATTCTTCAAGGGATAGGATGTTTTGCCGATGACGATCTCGCGGCCGTCAACCTTGCTGACCGTGCCGCCTTCCTGGGCGAGGACCACAACCCCGGAGTCACGGGCCACTTTTTCTTCCATGCCTGTTCCCACCAGGGGCACTTCCGGGATCATGAGCGGCACCGACTGGCGCTGCATGTTGGAACCCATCAGCGCGCGGTTGGCGTCGTCGTGCTCCAAAAACGGGATCAGGGCCGCGGCGACGCTGACCAGCTGTTTGGGGGAAACGTCCATGTACTCGACCTTTTCCGGCTTGACCCTGGGGAAATCCCCTTTGTAACGGCAGGAGACCAGGCTTTCCGTAAATTTGCCATGCTCATCCACCGGCGAGTTGGCCTGGGCGATGTATTTGTTCTGGTCCACGTCCGCGGTCAGGAACTCATATTTCTTGGAAACTTTGCCGTCGACAACTTTGCGGTACGGCGTTTCGATAAAGCCCAGCTCGTTGACGCGGGCACAGGTCGTCAAAGAGGCGATGAGGCCGATGTTCGGGCCTTCAGGTGTTTCAATGGGGCACACGCGGCCGTAATGGGTCGGGTGCACGTCGCGCACTTCGAAACCGGCGCGCTCGCGGCTCAAACCGCCGGGACCCAGGGCCGACATGCGGCGCTTGTGGGTCATTTCGGACAAAGGGTTGACCTGGTCCATGAATTGCGACAGCTGGCTGCGGGCAAAGAAATCCTGGATCTGGTTGGAGAACAAACGCGAGTTGATCAAATGATGCACGGTCAGGTTCTCAAAAGAGCTCATGACCACCAAACGCTCCTTGATGGAACGCTCCAGGCGGGCGAGCCCGATGCGCACCTGGTTCTGGACCAATTCACCGACGGACTTGATGCGGCGGTTGCCCAAATGGTCGATATCGTCGCATTCGCCGGTGCCTTCACGCAGGGCGACCAGATATTTGATCACCGACACGACGGTCTCGATGTCCAGCACACGGTTGTCCATGGACACATTGGTGGCAAGCTTGCGGTTGACGATGTGCCGGCCGACCTTGGAAAGATCGTAGCGTTTGGGGTCAAAAAACAGCCGGAAGAACAGGGTTTCCGCCACTTCCACGGTCGCAGGCTCGGTCGGACGCATTTTTCTGTAGAAATCCAGCAGGGCCTCTTCCTTGTTTGTCGTGTGGTCCTTCTCGAGGGTGTTTTTCAACTTGTCAAACACATCGCCCAGCATTTTCTGCATGTCTTCCGACGACGAAAGGCCCATGATACGCAAAATCTGGCTGGCCGGGAAATTGCGGCGGCGGTCCACGTAGGCGATCAGCACGTCGTTTAAGTCGTACTTGATCTCAAACCATGCGCCGCGGGAAGGGATCACGCGGCCGTAATAAATGCTTTTTCCCGTCGGATGGGTCTCTTCTTCGAATGAGACGCCCGGCGGACGCTGGATCTGGGAAACCACCACACGCTCATCGCCGTTGATGATGAAGGTGCCGGTATCGGTCATGAGCGGGAAATCGCCGAAATAAACTTCCTGCTCTTTAATATCAACAGGGGTGATCAGCCGTAATTTGACTTTTAAGGGAGCGGCATAGGTCATGCCCCGGCGCTGGCACTCGTAGCGGGAATATTTTTCCTTGCCAATATTATAACCGATGTACTCCAGGCGGATCTGCGCATCATAGCTTTCCAGGGGAAACACCTCGCGGAAAACCTCTTCCAGACCCTGGTCCTTGCGCTTGTCCATCAGCATGTGCCGCTGCAGGAATTCTTCATAGGAGAGGGTTTGGATGTCAAGCAGCTTGGGCAGTTCGAAATTGTCCTGGAATTTACTAAAATCCTTGATTTTTAGCTTTTCCATAAGGTCCTTTTGGCTTGAAAATAAGAGCAAGACGAGGCAGTCCCTCTCTAAGAAGGATTGCCTTGTCTTGAAACTTGGGGCTGTTGAGCCGTCTTACTTGAGTTCAACTTTACCGCCCGCAGCTTCGATCTTTTTCTTGAGATCTTCAGCTTCGGCTTTGGGAACAGCTTCCTTGATGGTTTTGGGAGCTGACTCGACCAAGGTCTTGGCTTCAGCCAACCCTAAGTTGGTCACCGCGCGCACTTCCTTGATAACGCCGATCTTCTTGGCAGGATCAACTTCCTTTAAAATGACGTCAAAGGACGTTTTCTCCTCGGCGGGAGCGGCAGCTGCGGCACCACCACCAGCGGCGGCAACGGCCACAGGGGCCGCGGCGGAAATACCGAGACGGCTTTCCATGGCTTTGACCAGTTCGGCCAATTCCAGGACAGTCAAGCTGGTGACTTCCTTGTAGATCCCCTCAAGTTTGGGGGCCAATTCTTTAACGGCTGTTTCGGACATCGAACTTCCTCCCTTTTTAACTTTTCTGTTTTAAAATGGACATCAAATCACGGGTCTTGCCGTTCAACGCACCGGCAAAACGGCTCACGGGCGCCGCCATAAGGCCTAACAATGTGGCCAGCAGCACCTCACGGGGCGGCAGATCGGAAAGTGTTTTGATCTGGTCTTCCGTCAATACGGCTCCGTCGAGCATTCCGCCGCGGACCACAAACCCTTCACAGTCCTTGGCGAACTTGACAAGGACCTTGGAAACTTCACAGGCATCCGCATCGCTTAAGATCAGGGCCATCTGGCCTTCAACGCGGTTGGCCAGGTCTTCGCATTTGGCTTCCTTCAGGGCAATGCGCGCCACCGACGATTTGGAAACCAGAACTTCAGCTTTCTTGCGCTTCAGGTCCTTGCGCAAAACATTCATTTTGGCGGAAGAAACGCCGCGGTAAGAAACCACAAAGGTGCTGGACCTCTGCGCCACGCCTTCCTTGACGGAAGCGGCCATTTTTTGACGGAAAAGCGTCCCGACTTTCATCATATCGCCACCTTCACTCCCGGTCCCATGGACGTTGCCAGGGCCAGACTCTTGATCAAATTGCCTTTGACCGCCGCGGGTTTGGCATGGTTGACCGCTTCAATGACCTGCTGGGCGTTTTCCACCAGCTTGTTTTCATCAAAGGACCTCTTGCCGATCCCTAAATGGATGCCCCCCTGCTTGTCGGACTTGAATTCGACGCGGCCGGCCTTGACTTCCTTGATGGCGCGCTCCACATCCGCGGTCACGGTCCCGGCTTTGGGCGTCGGCATAAGCCCGCGCGGCCCCAAGAGCTTGCCTAATTTACTTAAGTCACGCATCATGTCAGGGGTTGCCACCACAACATCAAAATCCATAAAACCACCGTTGACTTTCTCAATAAGGTCATTGTCACCCACAAAATCTGCGCCCGCTGCCTGGGCCTTGGAGGCGGCCTCGCCTTTGCAGAAGGCGGCCACGCGTACTTTTTTGCCGATGCCATGGGGAAGCACGACGGTGCCGCGCACGCCCTGGTCCGAGGCTTTCAAATCCAAATTTAAGTTAAAATGCAGTTCGACGGTCTCATCAAATTTGACCTTGGGGGCCTTGCTCAGGCGGTTGATCGCCTCCTGCAAAGTCAGGGGCTTTTCAATCGTGCCAATGGCTTTTTGGGCTTCCTTCATTCTTTTACTTAAACGGGACATATGATTATCCTTTGACCTCAATGCCCATGGAACGGGCCGTACCCTTGACCGTGGCGATGGCCTCGGACATGTCAATGGTATTTAAATCATCCATTTTCATTTTGGCGATCTCCTCGACCTGCTTGAGCGTCAAGGATCCTATCACTTCCTTGCCCGCCGTGCCTGAAGCCTTGGCCAGTTTGGCGCTCTTTTTGATCAACGCCGACGTCGGGGGCGTTTTGATGACGAAATCGAACGATTTGTCCTTGTAAACCGTGATGACGACCGGCAAAGGCAGCGGATCCTTGCCCTTGGTCTTGTCATTAAAGGACTTGCAAAACATCATGATGTTGACGCCATGCTGGCCCAATGCAGGACCGACCGGCGGGGCCGGGTTCGCTTGGCCCGCGGGAACGTACAATCTGATCTGTGCAACAGCCTCTTTAGCCATAACAACTCTCTGATAGCGGTTTACGAAAGCTGCCGGTGAGGGCAGTCGGGCGCCATCCTCCTATATTTTTTCAACCTGCCAATATTCGAGCTCCACGAGTGTCGAACGACCGAAAATAGAGACACTGACCTTTAATTTGCCGCGATCCGGATAAACTTCCATGACCGAACCGTTAAAATTCGCGAAAGGCCCCTGCGAAATACGAATGGCCTCACCCACCTCAAAAACGACCTTGGGCGAAGGCTTGGACTCGGTTTCCTGCGTCCTCTTAAGGATGTTGTCCACCTCGGTCTCGGTCAACGGCTGCGGCTGGCGGCCGGGGCCGATGAAGCCTGTGATCCCGGGCGTTGTCTTGACCAAATACCAGCTTTCCTTGGTCATCTCCATCTTAACGAGCAGATAGCCCGGAAAAAACTTGCGGCTGGTAATCCTCTTTTTGCCGCCGCGCACCTCGGAAACCTGTTCCGTGGGAACAACGACTTCCTCAATATATTTCTTCAATTCCGTCGTGGCAATACGGCTTTCGAGCCCCGCTCTTGCGCGCTCTTCGGCCCCTGTCTGCGTGTGAACTACATACCATTTCATAGTTATTTAATTATGAGTGTAACGCCTCTGGAAAAAATGACGTCTGCAACCGCTATCAACAGCCCCAATAAAAATGAACTAAAAATTACGATCAGGGTCGAATCCACAAGTTCCCGGCGGGTACACCAGGAAACTTTTTTCATCTCCGCCATAACTTCACTGAAAAACTTTTGAATGCTTTGGACCAAGATCCTTACTCCGCAATTATTAAAACAGGCCTGGCAGGAGTCGAACCTGCAACGCACGGTTTTGGAGACCGTCGCTCTACCAATTGGAGCTACAGGCCTAATATTCCCTATTGCTTCGGCATCTGAGCCCGCGGCTTAAGGCCGTGCTATTGCTGTTGTTTATTTTTTCGTCTCTTTGTGCGGCGTGTATTTGCGACAAAAAGCACAAAATTTCTTAAACTCCAGGCGTTCCGGATTTTGTTTTTTATCCTTGGTGCTGTTGTAATTGATGCGATTGCACTCGGTGCATTGAAAATGAATTGTCTCGCGCATATTTATTTTATCCTTGCGCTCCCCCGTCGGCTTAGGCACTGTCCCGCCGGAGTCACAGAAGAGAATTATTTTTAAAGAAGCCCTCGAGCGGGATTGAACCGCTGGCCTCGTCCTTACCAAGGACGTGCTCTACCAACTGAGCTACAAGGGCATGAGACTTTGCCGCCCCGCAGCAGTTCACCCATCCTAAATGGGCGAAATAATGAACCACGAGTATATCCGGCAGATATTATATTGTCAAGAATATTTTTTGGTTTACAGGAGCCTTAAGAAGCGCCGCTTGCCGATCTTCAATACCCCGGCCGCGGGCGCCCAGTTTTCGTCGCTGACCGCCCCGCCTTCATGCGTAACAGCGCCTTCCTTGATAAGCCTTCTGGCCTCGTTCTTGGTGGCCACTATTTTCGTAACTGCCAAAATATCAATAATTTTGTCACCTGAAGAAATTTTATACTCTGGGATATCGGCTGGCACCTGGTGCTGGCTGAATTGTTTCTCAAAATGTTCCCTTGCCTGAGTTCCTGCACTGGGAGAAGACGTGGAGGCTCTAAGATTAAGGACTCGGGGAATCACAGTGACATCTTGATTTGAAGAATAAAACGTATCAACAATTATTTGAGCCAACTGCTTTTTGGCTTCCATGGGGTGCATTTTCTTGACTTCGTCCAGGTCCGCCTCGGTCAGGATTTCATAATAACGCAACATGAGCTCATCGCTGATCGACATCACCTTACCGAAAATGTCATTGGGCGCCTCATTGATGCCGATGTAATTACCCAGGGACTTACTCATTTTATTGACCCCGTCGGTGCCTTCCAGCAAAGGCGTCATCAGCACCACCTGCGGTTTCTGTCCATGGGCTTCCTGCAGCTGGCGTCCCATGAGTAGATTGAATTTCTGGTCAGTGCCGCCCAACTCCACGTCGGCTTTGAGAAACACGGAATCGTAACCCTGAAGAAGCGGATAAATGAATTCCAGCAGGCTGATCTCTTTGCCGGACTCAAAACGTTTTTTGAAATCCGCCCGGGCCAGCATCTGCGCTACGGTCAGATGGGCGGACAATTCCATCAAATCTTGAGGCGTTAATTTATTCAGCCAATGACTGTTAAAAACAACCTTGGTTTTTTGGGGATCGAGGATCTTAAAAACCTGGGCTTTGTAGGTGACGGCATTCTTTTCGATCTCCGCCATGGACATCTTCTTGCGCAACTCATTGCGCCCCGTAGGATCACCCACTTGCGCGGTAAAATCCCCAATAAGAAAAAAGACCTGATGTCCCAGGTCCTGGAATTGTTTAAGTTTACGCAATAAAACAGTATGGCCTAAATGGATGTCCGGAGCTGTAGGGTCAAAACCGGCCTTGATGACCAGAGGCCTGCCTTCTTTAAGCTTGGACTCAAGGTCTCCGATGATCTCTGTGGCACCGCGGCTGAGTCTCTTGAGGGCTTCCTGTTGTGTCATATTAAGGAAGTAAGGAAAAAAGCAACAGGCACGACTTTCTTTTAAAGAAAATCGTGCCTGTCACTATTTTTATAATCTCGCGCTGACGCCGATCTTCATGCCTTCGACATCAACTTTGATGATCTTGACCTGGAGCTTGTCTCCCGGCTTCAAAGCATTGGCCTGGTTTTTGTCAATTTCCGAGGAATAGACCAGGGCCTCGATATCATCCGCCAATTTCACGAAAACGCCGAAATTGGAATTCATGATGACTGACGCATCGACGACGGAACCGACCGGGAATTTCTCGGCGATGGTGCTCCACGGATTGGGCTGCATCTGCTTTAAACCCAGGGTGATCTTCCGGGCTTCGGCATCGACGCCCAGAACCATGACCTCAAGCCCCTCTCCCTTTTGCACCACTTCCTGGGGATGATTGATCTTTCTGGTCCACGACATGTCGGAAACGTGGATCATGCCTTCCAGTCCGTTCTCCAGTTCCACAAAAGCGCCATAATCGGTAAACCCGCGGATGACGCCCTTGGCCGGAGAACCCGCCTTAAACTTAGCCGCAGCGGAATTCCACGGATTTTCTTCCAATTGCTTCATGCTCAGGGAAATGCGCTTGGCATCCTTGTCCACATGAATGACCGCAACTTCGATGATGTCCCCCAATTTAAACATCTCCTGGGGATTGACCATTTTTTTCTGCCAGGTGATCTCGGAAGAATGCAGAAGCCCTTCGATGCCCTTGTCGATCTCTACAAAAACACCGTAAGGCATGATATTGACGATCTTGCCCTTGATGCGGGTCCCCGGCGGGAATTTGGCCGCGGATTCATCCCAGGGGTTGGAAGTGATCTGCTTGAGGCCCAAAGAGACCTTGGAGTTGTCCTTGTCAAAATCCAGGACCAGCACCTCGACCTTCTGTCCGACGGAAACAATTTCGGAAGGATGGTTGATGCGGCTCCAGCTCATATCGGTGATATGCAGCAGGCCGTCCACCCCGCCCAAATCGATAAAAGCGCCGAAATCCGTAATGCCTTTGACCGTGCCGCGGCGCTTCTGGCCTTTTTTAAGTTCGGCCCAAAGCTTCTCGCGCACCTCTTCCCTTTCCTTCTGCACCATTTCCCGGCGCGAAAGGATGAGGTTACGGCGCTGCTTGTTCATTTTGGCCACGACAAACTTGTACGTATGTGTCGTGATGTCATGGTTGGAGAGCCCCTTGAACGCGGAGAGAGACATCGGCAAAAACGCCTCGATGCCGAAAACATCGACGATGTAGCCGCCTTTGACCGCGCGCACCACACGGCCTTCCAGGACGTCGCCTTCGTTGATATCATCGGAAATCTTCTGCCATCCTTTGAGCCGCTCGGCCTTGGCAAAGGACAGGATCAACCGGCCGTTGTCGTCCTCGATGTTCTCGATCAGGACCTCGAGCTGCTGGCCCACGGCCAACTGGGACGGGTCACGGAACTCCTCGATAGGGACAAAGCCTTCGGATTTAAACCCGATGTCCACGATGACCTCCTTGGGAGTGATCGCGGCGATGACCCCTTTTGAAACTTCGCCTTCCTTAATATCCTTCAAGGTGCTGGCGTACAACTCTTCCATTACTGATTTTTCTGAACTCATTGACTTGAATCCTTCTTTCTTCATAGGAATTCTTTGCGATGAACTGCGCCGCAAAGTTTGGTCATTATGCCAAAAAGGGCCTAAATGTCAACTGAAATCTTTACGCTAAGGCGTAAATTTTATCCAGGATGCGCTGGGAGGCCTCTTCGTAAGAGGGGGCATCTTTGACGTAAAACGGTTCGCCGAAGATCGCGAAGACGCGGCCGCGTTTGAGGGATTTGGTGCCCGGCGCCATGACCTTGTCCGTGCCCTTGACGTAAACAGGCACGATAGGCACCCCGGATTTCATGGCTAAAAATCCAACGCCTGCTTGGGCTTTGGATGGAGCGTTGCCGATGCGCCGAGTGCCTTCCACAAAGATCAGTATCACGCGCCCCATTTTCAGGCGCTTGAGCGCTTCCCTCATGGCACCGAAATCCGCTTCCCCCCTTTTGACCGGAAAGGACCCCAACCGCGTGAGGATAAATCCCAACACGCCTTTGAACAATTCTATCTTGGCCATAAAATTCAGGCGCCGGACCGAAGATATCCCCAAAAGCACAGGGTCCAGGTTGCTGATGTGATTACTGGCCAGGATAAAGGCGCCCTGGCGCGGGATTTTTTGCGTTTGAAAGGCGGTAAATGGAAAATAAAACCAGCTGACGACCTTGGTTAGGAAGTAAACGATGTAGTAGATCATAAAAATGACTTGGGGTCTACCTGTTGCCGGCCGAATTCCAGGATGTCCTTGGACCTCTTGAGACTCTTGGCCTCCGCATAAATGCGCACCAGCGGCTCAGTGCCGGAGGGGCGGAACATCAGCCAGTCCTCGTTCTCACAGATGAGCTTGACCCCGTCGAAGTCCTTGACCTCAACGACCTTCTTGCCTAAAACCGAAGAAATCGTTTTCAGTTTATTCAAATCAACCTTTTTGGCATCCATGGCATAATCCAGCCGCGTGTAATAATACCGGCCGAATTCTTTTTCCATGTCATCAACCAGCTGTTTAAAATTCTTCTTGTTGTAAACCATCATCTCCAAAAGCAGCAGGCCCGACAAGGTGCCGTCGCGTTCCGGTATATAACCGGGAAGTCCCATGCCGCCGGCCTCTTCCCCGCCGGCCACGATTTTTTCAGAGACCATCAAATCCGAAATATACTTAAAGCCCACCGGCGTCTCATAAAGCTTGCGGCCCAATTTTTGGGCAATGTGATCAAGCATGGTGGTGCCGCACAAGGTCTTGACGATACCGCCTTGCACATGGCGGTTGCGCACCAAATGCAGGATCAAAAGCCCCAAAATTTTCTGGGGTGACACAAATTCACCGCCGGGCATTACGGCGGCAATGCGGTCGGCGTCCCCGTCCAGCACGTGGCCGAAATCAAATTTCTCGTTTTTCATGCGTCCCATCATCACCTGCAGGCATTCAGGAATGGGCTCCGGCTTGCTGCCGTCAAAAGAGGGGTTGACGTCCTCGCGCATAAGAGTGAGCTTAATGTCCGTTCCCTTTAAAATCCGGCGCATCAGGTCCCGGCCGCTGCCGTGCATGATATCGCTTAAGACCTTGTATTTTGCGGTCTTCATTTTCCTGAGATTGATATACCCGCGCAAAAATTTGACATATGCCGCTTTAAAATCATGCACCACGATCAATCCCTGATCAACGGCTTCGCTTAAGCCCAAACGCTTGAACGGCGTCTGGCCCAAATATCCCTCGATGGCATTGGTAATGTCCTTGGAAGCAGCGCCGCCTTGGGAGGTCTTGATCTTGATGCCGTTGAATTTGGCCGGGTTGTGCGAGGCCGTGATCATGATGCCGCAAACGTTCTTAAAGCCCACCACCCCGAAACTCAGCGCCGGCGTGGGCAGGGAGGTGTCGGAGAGCCAGGTCTTGATGCCGTTGGCCGCGAAAACCTCTGCCACGGCTTGCGCGTATTCCGCGGACAAAAAACGGTTGTCGTAACCCACCGAGGCGCTTTTCATCGCAAACTGGGAATTGTTTTTATTGACCCAATCCGCCGCGGCCTGGGCCACGATGCGGACATTTTCAAAAGTAAAGGTATCTGAAATCACGGCACGCCAGCCGTCGGTGCCGAATTTGATCTGTGTTTTGATGTCGCTCATGCGGTCCTCTCCTGTCTTTGATCGTATAAACGATAACGTTTAATATAACGGATGACTGCCTTGGGCGTCAAATACCAAAGGGACCGTTTGGTTTTGAGCCGTTGACGCAAATCGCTGGAAGAAATGTCGACCGCGGGCATATTGATCTTGCGGTACGGCCATCGCTTGGGGTATTCCTTGTCAAAGCCCGGACGGTTGAGGATCACAAGCTTTGCCAGTTTCAAAATGCCTTCCGGGTCCTTCCAACGGTGAAAGGTCCTTAAATTGTCCGCGCCCATCAATAAATAAAATTGGGACCGGGGATATAGGGCTTTTAATTCCTTTAGGGTGTCGATGGTGTAGGATATCTTCCCCCGCCGCAGTTCCCCGTCGTACAACTTAAACGCCTTGTTGCCTTTGATGGCCTCCTTGACCATGACCAGACGCCTGGAGGCATCGGGCAGGGGATGATGCGCCTTGAACGGCGAGCAAAACGCGGGCACAAAGAAAACAGCGTCGAGTTTCAAGGCCTCGACAGCGCTTTGGGCCATCAATAAATGGCCGAAGTGGATGGGATCAAAACTGCCGCCTAAAACACCGACACGCTTCATGTACGAATCTGCCCGTTTCCGTAAATTTCGTATTTATAACTGGTCAGGCCTTCCAGGGCCATGGGCCCGCGCACGTGCAGCTTGTCCGTGCTGATGCCCACCTCCGCCCCGAAACCAAACTCAAACCCGTCGGTAAAACGGGTGGAGGCATTGGCATAAACACAGGCGGAATCGACTTCATTCAAGAATTTCTGCGCTTCCTTCTTGTCCTTGGTCACAATGGTGTCCGAATGGCCGGACCCATAGGTGTTGATGTGCTCGATGGCCTCATCACAATTTTTAACGACCCGTACGGAGAGGATCAGGTCAAGATATTCCGTGCGCCAGTCTTCTTTTGTTGCATTTTTCACATGGCCCTTAACAATGGCGCGCACGGCCGCATCCCCCCTGATCTCACAGCCGGCGCCCTGCAAATCTCTGACGATCTCCGGCAAAAACCGGCGGGCCACAGCGCGGTCCACCAGCAGGGTTTCCATGGCATTGCACACGCCGGGCTTTTGGGTCTTGGCGTTCATGGTGATCGTATGCGCCATTTTCAAGTCCGCCTTGCTGCTGACATAGACATGGCAGACGCCCTTAAAGTGCTTAATAACGGGGATGTTGGAATTGTCCGCCACAAAACGGATCAGCTCTTCCCCGCCGCGCGGCACGATCACGTCCAAATACTCGTCGAGTTTCAAAAGCTCGTGCACCGCAAAGCGGTCCGTGGACTCGATCAACTGTAAGGCATCCAAAGGGATCCTGGTCTTCTTGAGAACGCTTTGAAGGACCTTAAAGATGGCCATGTTGGAAAAAATGGCTTCCTTACCGCCTTTGAGGATGGCAGCGTTCCCGGATTTCAGGCACAGCGCGGCGCAGTCCGCCGTGACGTTAGGCCGGGACTCATAAATGATACCCACAACGCCCAAAGGCACGCGGACCTTTTTGATCACCAGGCCGTTGGGCCGCTTGATGGTTTCAAGCAATTCGCCGACAGGATCTTTAAGTTTGGCGGTTTCGCGCAAACCCTCAGCCATGGCCGCGATGCGGTTGGGATTAAGCGTCAGGCGGTCGACCAGCGCCTTGGAGTAACCGGCTTTGGATGCCGCGGCCAAATCCCTGGCGTTTTCCTTCATCAAATACGCCTGCCGGGCTTGCAGAGCATCGGCCATATTCAACAGTGCCTGGTTTTTGTCCTTGGCGCCCACCAGCGCCATCTGATAAGAGGCCTTTTTAGCTTTTTTTGCTATTCCCAAAATGTTTGCGGATAAATTCATGTTCCGAATCCCCGTCTAAGATTTGCGCGTTCTTTTCAATAAAATAGGTGCCGATCTTTTTGCCGGCCACCAATTCCACAAGCACGTCCTTGATATTCCCGGCGGTGATAATGCAGGGAATGCGCGCCTGGGTGGCGATCTTGACCGCCTCGATTTTGGCCTTCATGCCGCCGCGGGCCATGTGCGCGTTCTTGGTGCCGCCGGCCACCTCATCGATTTCAGCCGTGATCTCCTTGATCTCTTGGTAGACCTTTTTATTGCCGTCGTACACGCCTTCCACATCCGAGAGAATGACCAGCAGGTCCGCGTGCAGGAAGCTGGCCACCAGGGCCGAAAGCTTGTCGTTATCGCCGAATTTGATTTCTTCCGTAGAGGTGGTGTCATTCTCATTAATAATGGGCACCACGCCTTGTTTCAAAATGGCCTCCAGCGTATGGCGCGCGTTTAAAAAGCGGCTGTGGTCATCGAAGTCATCCCAAGTCAGGAGCACTTGGGCGCATTTAAGCCCCACCTTGTCCAACAAATCGCTGTAGAGGCGCATGAGCGCGGCCTGGCCGATGGCAGCGCGGGCCTGCAATTGGGCCAGATCCGTGGAGCGCTTGGATTCGCCAAGCTCGCCCATGCCAAGCGCAATGGCGCCCGAGGAGACCAGGACCACTTCTATCCCCTTGCTGCGCAAGTCGCCGATTTGCAGGGCCAAAGACAGAAGGTCCCTGGTCTTCGGCCTCATATTGCCGTCGGCAATCTGGCTCGATCCCAGCTTCACCACCACCCTTTTAATAGGTCTCTGAAATGTGCGTGTCATATCCCCTTCTCAATGTCATTCCCGCTTCAACTTATGTCATTCCCGCGAAAGCGGGAATCCAGTTCCCTTGGCTTCGCCTTTAAAAGTCATTTTTTCAACCTCGCTGGCGGGTCCTGTCTCGGGCTTGCTGTTGCCGTACTCCTCTTAGCGAATGGCAACCCTATCAGCGGCCAGTAAGCTGGTTTCCCTATAATAGATGACTTGAGCGCTTGCCGTCCGCTCGGCAACATCAATCCCTCGCCACCCGCCTCATGGCAGCTAAAATCAACAGCATCGCTCAAAGAACAAATTTATATGTTTACGGCTACTTCTTCTCCAAATTCAACATCCACTTCGTCCCGAATTGATCTGTCAGCATGGCGAAACGCTGCGCAAAGAAGGTTTCGCCGAGCGGCATGAAAATCTCGCCCTTGTCGCTTAATGCCTTATAAAGCCTCTCTATCTCCTCCAGGTTTTCGCAATCAACGCTAATATGAAACCCGTTGCCGCGGGTCACGGGCATGCCGGGCCGCGTGTCCGAGGCCATCAGTACAAAATTCTTGTGCGTGATGCGCGCGTGGATTACCCAATCCTTGTACTTTGAGTCCATATTGCCACAGCCGGGAGCCTGGGCATAGCTCATCATGGAAAATTCGCCTCCGAAACTTTGCTTGTAAAACTCCATGGCTTGGCGGCAATTGCCTTCAAAGATCAAATACGCATTCATGCTTTTCATGAAGCCCCCTTAACGCACGTACGTCAAAATCACCGTAATAAGATAAAAATTCAACAAATAAAACACCGCATTAATGGCAAAGAGCTTCCAGGGTTTTGATTCCCAGGCAATGCTGCTGAGCAATAAGGGCACCACAAAACCCGCCCAGACGATCAACGCAGGCCCGAAAATGCATACCGGTTTATACACGCCCATGATATACGCCAGGGCAAAGACAGTCAGGCATGTTCCCACAAACGTGAGCAGCAAGGATTTGGCAGGCGGTTTCTTGCCCTTGCAGCAGTCTTCAGGGACCTTCATGCCGTTTAAGGCCGCCCACGTCCGGCCGAACAGCGGTCCGTACCAAATCGCCCCAAAAACGAAGCTGGCAATAACGGCAATCAATAAACCCAAATTGCTTTCATGTGTGATCGGACACATAATCTCTCCTATGTTAAATAGTTCCCCAGAGCAGCTATCTATTGACCTCAACCACAACCGCCGTGCCGTAGCACAAGACTTCGGTGACGCCTTCCATCAATTCGGTTGATTCATAATGCACGCCGATGACCGCATTGGCCCCGAGAGATGCCGCATGCTGGAGCATCATGTCATAGGCTTCCTTCCTGGTCTTTTCGCACAGATCAGACAACAGGGTAATATTTCCGCCCAGGATGGACTGTAAACTCGCCCCGAAAGTGCCGAAAATGGAACGCGAACGCACCAGTATCCCCCGCACCACCCCTAAACTTCTGACCGTTCTGTACCCGTCTAACGTAAACGCCGTTGTGGCCATGGATTCGTTCATAAGATTTCTCCCATGATAAATAAGTGTTAATTATACAATAACCCGTATTATTTTGCTTGATTTTATTTGGCGGGGCTTGGTCCGACTTATAACAACAGCCGGATCACGGCCAAAAGCTCCTGAAGGCCTTCTTTTTCCAGTGCGGAAATGGGGATGATATCGCGGGTGACCTTGCGTTTAAACCGCGTCAAATTTTTCTTGGATTCCGGCAAATCCATCTTGTTGGCCACCAGCACCCTGTGCTTCTGCAAAAGATCTTCGCTGTACAAATCCAGCTCTTCGCAGATCTTATAATAATCGTCGACGGGGTCGCGGCCTTCGGCGCCGGACATGTCGATCACATGCACCAGGATCTTGGTGCGCTCGGCATGCTTGAGGAATTGGTGCCCCAGGCCTTTGCCTTCATGCGCACCCTCGATGAGGCCCGGCAAATCCGCCATCACGAAATTTTTGGACGGGTCATCCTCGTCTTTGACGATGCCAAGCACCGGCGCCTTGGTGGTGAACGGATAGTTCGCGATCTTGGACTTGACCTTGGACACCGCGCAGATCAGCGTCGATTTGCCGACGTTGGGAAATCCCACCAGCCCCACATCCGCGATGATCTTCAGTTCCAGGCGTATGGTGCGCACTTCACCGGCCACAGGAGGCACCACGGTGCGGTTATGGTTGTTGCCCCGTCCGCCTTCCCCGCCCTTGGCTACGATCACGTTGTCCCCGTCCACCTTTAAATCGCGGATCAACAACTCCGTATCGTAGTCCCAAAGGATCGTGCCCACGGGCACACGCAAAATGCAGTCCTCGCCCCTTTTGCCGGTCTTGTTGTTGCTGCTGGCATGGCCGCCGCTGCGGGCCACATAATGCTGCCTGAAGCGGTAATCCAAAAGGGTCTGCAGGTTGCGGTCCGCCACAAAGACCACGTTGCCGCCGCGGCCGCCGTCGCCGCCGTCGGGGATGGGATACCGCGTGTACTTGTCCTGATAGTGGCTTTCGCAGCCTTTGCCGCCGTTGCCGGCCTGCACCTGGATGCGCGCCTGATCAACAAATGCCATAAATAACAAAAAGGGGACACTTTTTTAAGTGTCCCCTTTTTCTCCCAATCAAATAATTAAACACTAATTTTCGCAATTTTAACGGTCGTCAAATCCTGGCGATGGCCATGGGTGCGCGCGGAATCCTTGCGCTTGCGGTACTTAAAGGCAACCACTTTAGGCGCGCGTGTCTGGCCGACGATCTCGGCCTGCACCTGGACGTCCTTCAAATACGGCCGGCCTAACTTAACGTCCTTCCCGTCGGAATAAAGCAGGACCTTGTCCAGAACGATGCTCTGGCCCTTTTCAAAATCCAGGCGGTTGGCCTGGATACAATCGCCTTCGCTGACTTTAAACTGACTGTTGCCCACTTGGACTACTGCAAACATAAAAACCCCCTTCTAACGTTTTCAGGAAGTCGGTATTATACAAGGAATAACTGTTTAGTCAAAATGTTTCTATGTACCGCTCTGCCGCTTTACCGCTTAATTGATCTTAACCTTCCCCCGTCCTTCGCAATACGGGCAGCTGTGAAACTCCAAAGACTCGATGGTCTTGCCCGTACGCGCCCGGGTCATTTCCACCAGGCCTAATTGGGAAATACGGTTGACCTCGGTCTTGGCATGGTCCTTGGTCAAACCATCCCGCAGGGCGTTGAGGACCTTGCGCTTGTGGTCTTCGCGGTTCATGTCGATAAAGTCGATGACAATGATGCCGCCCAAGTCCCTTAAACGCAGCTGCCGGGCGATCTCGGGCGCCGCCTCCATATTGACCGCGAAGGCCGCGTCCTCCGGCGTTCCCCTGCCCTTGAAACGGCCGCTGTTGACGTCCACGACCGTCACCCCCTCGGTGGGTTCAATGACCACATACGCCCCGGACTTCAAATACACCTTGGCCTCGTAGATCTTGTCCAGCTCGCGGGTCACGTTCTTGGCATCGAAGAGGCCCTGCGGCCCCGGGTGGTATTTGATTTTCTCCAGGACCTCCGGCCCGATCAAATTCTGCGCGAACTTGCGCATTTTGCCGAACTCTTCCCTGGAATCGATCGTCACATGCTCGACGTCGTCCTTCAAAAGGTCGCGGATCACCCTCCAGATGAGGGACCCCTCCTCGTAAATAAGGGCCGGCGGCTCTTTGCGTTTGGACAGCTCGCGGATCTCCTGCCATTTATTGACCAGGAACCTGGAATCGCGCAAAATTTCTTTTTCGCCCTGTTCCATGGAAGCGGTACGGATGATGAAACCGCCGGTCCTGACAAAATTAAACGACTTGAGTATGTCCCGCAGGCGGCTTCGCTCCTCGGGCTTGTCGATCTTTTTGGAAATGCCGCTGTGCTTGTCCACCGGCATGTACACCACGAAACGTCCGGCCAGGCTGATATGCGTGGTGAGCCTTGCTCCCTTGGTGCCGAAGGGGTCCTTGACCACCTGGACTAAGACCTCCTGGTCCTTCTTTAAGGGCAGTTCATTCTTTTCCTTCTGGGCATGCCGGCCGCCGCCGTTGCCCTTCTGCTGGCGGGCCGGGGGTTGCCCCGCCTCAGGCGGGACCTCGGATGAGGCCGCGGGTTTTGGAAAGATCATGTTGAGGATCTTTTGGGGCGTGGTCGGCTCGTGCTCGATTTTCTCGATGTCCTGCAAAAACGGATTGTCGGCGTCGGTCAAATACAAAAAGCCGTTTTTCTCCTGGCCGATGTTGACGAAAGCGCCGTTGATCGACGGCAGGATGGACTCCACCCTGCCCTTGTAAATGTTGCCGAGCATGGATTGGTGGCGGTCAAGCTCGATATAAAAATCATCCAGCTTGCCGTCGCCCAAGACAGCCACGCGCCTCTCGCCCTGGGCGACTTGGATCAAAATCTCTTTAGACACAGTTCCTCTCCTCCTGTAATGTGTTAAAAACGTTGTTTATAAACACAGGATGGGCCTACTCCCCGGACTCGGGGAACCCGCCCCCACATTGAGGGGCTATGGAGTTGCACTGGCTGCAGAAGAACTCTTGCCTGGCGTGATGATGTGCGGCGTCAGGAAAATGATCACTTCTTTCCTGGTCTTCACCGGGTTGGTGTTCTTAAATAACCACCCCAGCAAGGGGATGTCCCCCAATAAGGGGATCTTGTTGGTGGTAGTCACCAACTGGTCTGTAATCATGCCCCCGATGACTAAAGTTTGGCCGTCCTTGATCATCACATTGGTCTCGACCTCTTGATTGCTCGTCTCAGGGAATGGATTGTTCTGAACGGTAATCGTTTGCTGAAGCGTCGAGATCTGCGGATGCAAATCCAATGTAATAAATCCTGCGTTGTTCACATGCGGTGTCACCTCAAAATTAACACCAATAGGTAATGGGGTAAAACCTGTTACTTGTTCCTGCCCCGTACTCGAATTAAAAGAATAGTTCGGTACCGGATATTCCAGGCCGATGTTGATCTTGGCCTTTTGGTTGTCCAGCGTCACGATACGCGGGTTGGAAAGGATTTTGGTCGTGGTACGGGTGCTCAAATATTGCAGGGTCGCCTGAAGCTGGCTGGCATTGATGGTGCCGTACGTAAAGGAACCTGCCGTCGGCGTCGTGGCCAACGAAGTGCTGGTGGCAGGGAACAGCGCATTACCGGAGCCGCTCGAAGGGACAAAACCTTTCCATGGTTTGTTCGAAAAAGGAAAATACGTCGGCACGGACCCGCCTGAAATGGTGCTCGTAAAGCCGTTGGTCCAGTCGATCCCCAGGTTCTCGTTATCGCTCAGGTCGGTTTCAACGATCTTGGTTTCGATCGACACCTCCGGGGTTACCGTGTCAATGGATTTGATGACGCCCCCGATGAGCTCCAAATTACTTTCCAGGTCGCGCACGATGATGGAATTGGTCCGCGTGTCGTAATTGATGAATCCCCTCCTGCTGACCAGTTTATCGATGATCTTAAGCACGTCCTCGGCTTTGGCATAGTTGAGCGTATAGGTCCTGGACACCAACGGCTCCTGGGCCTGCAGAACGGCGGCATTCTCGCGGTATTTCTTCAGATTATCAATGCTCATCACGGTGATGATGTTGCCCTTGCGGTCAAAACCGTACCCGTAGGTGGAAAGGATCACATTCAGCGCCCTTTCCCACGGCACGTCCTTGAGTTCGATGTTGACGACCCCGGTCACATCCGGGGCGGCCACGATGTTCACCCCGCTTTTAAAGGCCAGCACCTTCAATACGTTCCTGATATCCGCGTCCTGGAAATCCAGGCTGACCAGCCCCCCCTCGGGCGAAAGATCGGCCTGGGCTGTCCCATGCACGGCGGCAACAGCGGCGGCCGCGGGCCCGTCGGCCCAAATCTTTTGGCCCCAGGTTACGGCCGTCATCAACAGGGTCAGGATAAAAATGGCCTTGAACATCACGTTCCTCCGTTTTTAATTTTCAAAACAAATCTCCGAGGTCCCTTTGAAAACTCCACCTGGTCAAAACTGATGGCCATGACCGTATAGGGCCCAAGCTGATCGCCGATCCTGACGACCCTGCCGTTGACGATGGCCATATTGTTCCCGGAGGCGTCCGTCACGATCCCTTCCAGGACCAGGTCATTCACCGATAAATCTTCATCGTAGGTGACCACCATGCCGGCCGAAGACACTAAAGGTACAAAAGGATCCCGCTTACCGTGATCATCATACACGAAATTCTGTTGGGCATATACTGAATTCGCTGATAAAAATAGGAACGCCAGGATCAATAGTCTCATAGCTTTTGGGACACCGCCCTGTCCGCCAGAATCAGGTCAATGGTCAGGGAAAACTCATGGACACGGGGGTCGCTGCCTTCATTTTGAATAATGAAATCCTTGATGATAAAAAAGAGGTTGTCATTTTCCAGCCTGCTCAGGAAACGCCCGAAGTTATGGTACCCGCAACGGGCCTTGACCAGGACAGGCAAGGTATAATACTGGGCGCCGGCGGCTTTTGCCAGAGCTTTCTTGCCGTCCCATTCAGGGTCCAGCTGGTCGATGGCCACCCCGTATTCGTTGGCCACATTGGAAATGGTCCCCAAAATGGCGGAAACGTCCATGGTCGTGCGCACCTTGTCGCTGAGGGCCGTAAACCGGCCCCGGGTGGCGGCGAGGTCCTTTTTAAGCAGGCCGATCCGAGCATAATCGCTCAAAACCTGCCGGATATTTTCGGAAGTGTCCTTGATCTGGCTGTTCGTATTGCCTATGGCGCCAAGCTGGGGCATGGCCACAAAGACCGCATCCAACAAAACGATCAGGATGACCGCGACGATCAGCGCCCCGTAACGGGTCTGCTCGCTTTGCTTATTGAAAGACTCAATGAGGCCTTTAACGTTTTTTATGTTGTTCATGCCCATCTTCCAGATTTGCAACGATGGAAAAATTCGTAACCTCGACGGAATTATCCCGGCTTCCCTGGATGGTATCATTCTCAAGGGAAGAAAACCCCTTCATAAAATTTTTGTCCTTTTTCAGGGAGGACACGAACAGGCTGACGGTATTGATCTCATTGCGGGTTTTGGAAACGACGCTGCCCTCAATGGTCAAGCCCGCTTTGTCCAGCGTCATTTTCCTGATCCACAGCCCCCGGGGCAGCGCGTCGCTGACGGCATTGAATTTAGGCGCCCAAAGCAGCGATCTATCGACCGTCACGCCGGAAATTGCGCTGATCTTCTTTTTCAGATCCGCGGTCTCCTTGTGAACGGCGTCCACGGCGGTTTTCTGAAGCGCAATCCTGCGCCACTGTGCATCATAAAAAGACAGCCGCCCCATCCCCGCCAGCCAGACCGCCCCCAAAAGAAGGTGAACCCCAAGCAAAAGGACAACCACCCCGCCGCCGACGCCCAAAAGCACATCCCTGGGGATGTTGACCGCCCAGGCGTCCGCCGCCTTGCCGCTTTTTCTTGCCCCTTCCGGAATCAGATTAATGTCAATCATTTGAAAGCCCCAATCCCACGGCCACTCCAAACTGTGCGGCATGGGCCCGGATGTCGCCCTCCAGGGCCGCCCCTGAAGGCAGGCCGCCCAACGGGTCCCAGATCTTCACCGGCAGCCCCAGGCCTTTTTCAAACACGCCTTCAATGCCGCCCAGCGCAGACCCGCCCCCGGCCAGGAAAAGCTCATTGACGCGGGCGTGTTTCTCGGTCGTAAAATAATCGAGGGACAGGCGTATTTCGCTGATCAAATTACTGATCGGCACCTCGCAGGCGTCCATGATCTGGGCCAATTTATCCTCCGGCCGGCGCTTGAGCGCCTCTGCCGCTGCGGCATCCAGGCCCAGGGCATTGGCGATCTTTTGGGTCAACTGGCTGCTGCCGATGAAAACGTCTCTCGTAAAACGCAGCGTTCCGTCCTTAAAGATCATGAGGCTGGCGGCCGACGCGCCCATGTCCAGCAGGGCCCGGGCGCCGCCCGACGGCGTTGACGCCGGCCCCAGGCGGCCGAACGCGTTGGCGGCCGCAATGGGATTAAGCGTCACGCGGTTTAATTCCAGGCCCGCTTCTTTAAACAATCTCAACCGTTCGTCCACCATCTCTTTCTTGACCGCGGAGAGCAGAACCGGCATTTTTTTGTCATTGCCTTCAGGGTCGAGAATGGTGCAATCCGTGTAAATGCTTTTAGGGTCAAAAGGGAAATATTTGTCCAATTCATAGACATAAGATTTTCTCAAGTCTTCCAGGGACATGCGGGGAAGGTCGATAAAGCGCATCAGGGTCCCTTTGCCGGATACCGACGAGACCAGAAGCTGGTTGCTCCAATGCAGGCGTTCGACGGCCTTTTTTAAGGCTGCCGGCGCCCCCTGGGCCTCCAGAGTCTCGACGGCCCAATGGCGTATTTCACTCCCCCCGCCGGCCGCCGGGCCCAATTCCACCGCTTTGACGGCGGAGGCGCCGATATCAATGCCGATGACTGCAACAGCTGGAGGTTGGGGGATCAAACGATTGACGAACAAAAGATACTGCTCAAATAACTTCTTAAAATCCATGTAAATATTTTAACAGATTCCAAAAATGAAAATAGCATTATTCAAATTTTTTTGCCTTGAAACCGGTTTAAAATCCGTTGTAAAGTCCCCGTGAAGCGGCTTGCGCGCCCGGCCATCTTCAGTTATACTTTGTATACAGATAAAATCCATGCGTAAAAACGGCCAATCCATCATCGAGTATATCTTGATTGCAATCCTGGTGATTTTAGCGATTGCATTTATGGGCACCTATGTGCTGCGTTCGGTCAACGCCCATTTCAAAATGTGGGACGAGGGCGTCCGGGATTCCGCCGAAGAGATCATCAACCAGGCCCCGATCGCCGATGTGCCTAATATTTCATTGAACTGCTCGTGCTCGCAGACCGTGGGGACCTGCGGAAGCAGCACGCCCGGCTCGCAATGCGCCGCCAATGAGAAAATAATAACCTGGAACTGCAATCCCCAGGGATGCAACGGCGCGCAGGGAAACAGCACCTGCGAACTTGACCCCAGCTGCTGTAATACGCCTGCACCCCAGGGCTGCGGCAACCATCCTCTTCCTTTCGTTCCTGCGACCAAAGGATATATAGGGACCCCGATGCCATGCCCGACAGGGCTTTCAGGCACATGTTACCAGGGGCTTGGATCCGGCAGTCCCTGCTATTACGGCCAGCAAACCTACGGCTATGCCTGTGGTTCCAATACCAGCCAGGTCTGTGTCCCGGACAATTCCTGCCCGAACCCCACATGCACGGGATTTATTCTCTTTTCGAATTCTACCACCTATTGCCCGGGCGCCACCAGCGGCCTGCTTCAAGACACGCCGAACTACTATGTGGGCAACAATTCTTCGGCTTGTTCAGGCTCTGGAAATTGCGAATTGTATTGTAATGCGCCCTATTCCGTCACCCCGGCGAATCCGACCAATCCGACGGAAGCTTCCTGCTCCATGGAATTCAACGTAGCGGCCTCCTGTTGCGGTCCTGATGGTTATGACCCTTCATGCCAGTACAGCACCAATAATACAAGCAACCCCACCTGTGCCAATGGCGGATGCTCATGTTGGGCATCCGGCAGCCATCAGATCACTAACAACGAAAGTTTTTCAGTCTGCCTTGACCCAACCACCAAGCTCTCTTCCGTCTATGCCCTGCCGGTCGGGTCTACGGCGACCAATACCTACAAGAGCCCTGCGTTATCCCCCACCGACGGCGGATGCGGAGACCCGGGCCTGCCTTCCCAGACATGCAGCATCTCTGTTAATTTCGGATCGTGATGGAGCCCATGAAACACCCCCTTGTCGCCGGCGTTGACGATCTTTCATTAGACCAAAGGAAGTTTGATCCATCCCCCCTGGACATCGAACGCATCTGCCGCTTCTTTGGTTTGGGAAAACTCAGGCACTTCGAAAAAGAAAAAAACATCGTGGTTTCCCATTCCAATTTTTTCGCCTTTGTCCGCACAAACCAGGGGGGCTACGCGCTGAAATTCTACCCGCCGCAGGCGGCCCGGGGCATCAGCGTTGAATATGCCCTCAACCGCCTCCTGACCGGGCATCGTTTTGCCACACCTTTAATGCACGCGGGAAAAGACGGCCGTGCCTGGGTTTGCGGCTGCGGCCGTCTGGCAGCCTGTTATTCTTATATCGACGCAGCGCCGGCATGGCAAAAGATCGGGCAAAAAAAGACCATCCGCGCCATCAATGCCTCGATGTTGTTGCTGAAGCGTATTTTATCCGCCGCCGGAGAGTCCCTTCCGGTGCAAAAACAGAAAACCTTCGGCGCACAGACCCATGACCTCCTGCGCCTTTCCCGCGACCTGCGGCCTTATGACCAACAAGAAACGATCGAGGCCTGCCTCCTGGCGGCCTGCCGCGCCTATCAGCGGCATGAAGGGCTGTTTGTCCGCCGGAGGCTCCATAACAACGCGGGTTTGACCAACTTTCTCGTCGACAGAAAAACCGTTTACACCCTTGACCTGGGCCACGTGCGGGAAGATTACGCCATAAGCGATCTGGCCGGCATGGTCATTTCCTGCGTTTTCTTTGACACGCCGCCCCAAACAATCCGGGCCATCATTGAAGACTATTTTGCCCAACATCAAATGACACAGGACAGCAGCGCGGCCCTTGCCGTACTTGTCCAGACCGGGCTTATCAAAGAATATCTGAAAAACATCCAACGGGAAAAATCACTTGGATCTTCCCTGTATCCGCCCGGACTTCTGGAAGCCTACAGGTCTCTGCTCGCCGAACGCAAGAAATCCATCAGGACTGTTTTAAAGAAAGGGCTTCTGAAAGGGACGGGGCGCCGGGGACGGGAAACAGCGCTGATTTGAGTGTCGAGCGGATCATGGTTGTCATGGGGACTTCCGATAAATAGCTGGGGCACCGGCTGCAGGGAACATCGCTGCCGGGCTTGATCAATCCCAGCACAGTCATTTTCATGTCCAGGTATCGCTTGCTTTTCATGACCGCTTCAAGCCCGTCCTGGAACACATTGCCCGTATCCCCGAAATAATTGGCGCAGCATCCGGTCATTTTCCCGTCCCAGTTGATTTGCGGGGCGGTCCACAACTGATAGCAGGACAAATACAGCGACAGGCCGTATTGATCGCTGTATTCCTGCCTTGTGGCGCTGTTGGACCCGCTCAGGTAACGGATCAATGCCTTGTTTTTGACCGGCGCATACTCCGTCCTTGAATTGAGCTTGATCTTGAAGACCATCTTCAGTTCCCGCGCCAAGGTCATGGCCTTCAGCACCACATGTTCATTATGCGCAAACGGGATGAATTGCCACTCCAGTTCAGGCAGGGCGCTGTCATATTTTTCTTTATAAAAGTTAAGGGTTTTGATGTTGTTGATGACCTGCGTGAAACTCCCCCCCACCCGGTATTTCGCATAGCTCTCTTCATCCCCTCCGTCGATGGCGACGTTGAGGTAACGGAAACGGTATTTGACCAGGTCTTCGCACATCGCAGGGCTTACCCTGTTGAAATTCACGCCCGAACGGGCGGTCAGGGTGACCCCTTGCTCGCAGGCGTCCTTGATGATGGCCCCCAGCTCCGGGTTAAGGAATATCTCGCCTGAATGGGACAATTCTATGGTTTTGACCGACGGGTTGGCGCGGATGAAAGCCGCAAAGTCCTTGGCGCGCAAATATCCCCATCCCAGCACCCCGTTCCTTTTTTCCGGACGGGTGTGGGGGTCGCACACAGGACAGGCCAATTGGCAGGCGCTGCAGGCGCTCAATCGGACAAAGGTAGGCGGAACATAGCTTAACAGGTCGGCTTTCGTGATCATCTGATTAAAGTGTAAACCATAACGGCGCCCCTGTAAAGCGGCTTTGCTAAAGACGCTTGAAATGGTAAAAACCATTTCCCCCGTTTGAAACTTTATAATCCTGAAAGAACCCTTTGAGTTGAATTCTGGGAGGCAGCTGGATCCCGGAAGGCGGTTGAATTCCGTCAGGCATTTGGTTTTTGTAGACCAAAAATACCGCGTGCACCCGCGGTTTAAGGAGACCGTTTTGGGCCAGGAACTCCGCCGGGTTTGTCCCCTCCCGTATATTAATGACCCTGCGCGTATCCCCCCTATAATAGTAGCTGAAATCCTGAGGATCGGCATAGGACACAATGAGATCGTTGGGACCTGCCGCCCGCATTAATTCTTTTGCGGTCGAGCGCCAGTCCTGCTGGGGAAAGCGGGCGATTCCGGTGAAATACAAATAAATATTAAAAATGGCGATCATAAGCATCGCCGCCAGCATCACGCTGCGCAAGGGGCCGGAGACGGCGCCCAACCGGCTGCTGATCATCAGGATAAGCGGCACCTGCAAAAATCCGACATACCGCGCCTCAAGATAAACGTGGACACAGGTATAATCGAACAGAAAATAGGCCAGAAGCGCCACGGCAGCCCATAAAAAGACGGCCCGGTCATCGGCTCTCCGGGGACTATCAACCAGGAAAAACACCAGCAAAAAGACATATAAAAAACAATTGATCTCCCAGAGCCCCAGGTGGAAAGAATATTGGGCCCAATTTTCATGCGTCCAAATTTCCAGGCCGCTGCCTATGATGAAGAAAAAAGAGCTTAAAGCAAAATGCAGGTAATCAAAGGCGGCCGTGGGGCGGATCAGCCCCCAGGTTTCTTTGGGGGAACACAAAAAAAGGACCACCCACGGAATACAAAAACCAAGTATGATGAGCTGCCCGGTGAACCATGGCCTGCGCCTGGCCCCGGTCAATATAAAAATGATGTTTTGCGCCGCCAGAAACAAAAACCCCGAATACATCGTATAGCAGCATAATATGGATGTTGCGATATACCATCGATGCGGGGCCTTCCCCTGATTCCTGAGGAAACGGAAAAAGAACAAAAACGATAACGCCTCCAGCAGCCAGAAGGACGCGTACATCTTGGCGTACTGGGCATAATGGACGGCAAACGGCGAGAAAGCCAGCAGCGCCGCGGCGATAAGCCCGGCATTTTTATTAAAAAGTTCCTTGCCCAGTTTATAAATGACAATGATGGTCAGGCCGGAAAAAAGCGCCGAAGGAAACCTCAGCGCCCATTCGCTCGTGCCGAAAAGGCGCGTCCATAAATGGAGAAACGCATAATAAAGCGGCGGAAACGAGGAAGCTTTCAGCAGGACTACGGTCTCCCAAAAAGAATGATTGATCCTCACCGCGGTGGTCAGCTCATCATCGCCCAGGCTGGGCGCCCCCAGATGATAAAACCGGAGCGCAAGCCCCGCGGTCAGCAGGGCCGCCATGACCCAAAAATCCCCCGGCATCTTCAAAAACCGCCGTTGCAGCATGTCGCCTTTCTAATGAAACCTCAACTCCGATACAAAACGGCCCGGATCGATCTTCTTCATAAGCCCCTTCTCCTGTCTCATGGACAACAGAAGAAAGACATCCCTGGCCAGCCGGTTGAGCCTTCCCATAAAATGGTAGTGCGTTTTCCCGAATTTTCTTTTCCGGCAGGCGATGTCGACCTCGCAAAGATTGATCTTTTTTTCCCTGGCCAGCAAAGGCAAAAACCGGAACGCCTCGCCCCTGTCTTTGATATCATTGACGATCTTGGACCGGTAGGCCCTGAAGGAGGAATTGATATCATAATACCCCAACCCGAACAACAGGCAGATCAGCCTCTTGGTGATCTTGCGCCTTTCTTTCTTGCCATTCACCACGTCGTAACCCATGTTGATTTTTTCCACCAGTTTCAAAATGTCCTGCGGGTCATGTTGGAGATCGCCGTCCATGGTGATGATCACCTCCGAACGGACAAAATTCATCCCGACCAAAAGCCCCATGGTCTGGCCGAAATTCTTTTTAAGTTTGACCACATTGACGGACTTGTCCCGCTGGTGGATGGCGCATAACTCCCCATAAGAGTTGTCTTTGCTGCCGTCTTCCACGAAGATGATTTCATATCCCCCCCGCAGCGATTTCAGGCTGTCTTTCAGGCGCTCATAAAGGATGCCTATGTTCTGCTCTTCGTTGTTGACAGGAATGACGATGGACAAATCCATGGCTTTTTGCGTCACAACTGCCCGTAGCTCGACAGCGAGATGCCGTATTGCTTGAACACTCCCCGGGCCCCCAAACAGCGCAATACCTCCATCTCCCGTTGTCTCGCGGCATTAATATAATATTTCTGCCGGTTAAGCACAGGGTCTTGCCATTCCTCATCGATATAGCCGGGATGGCACATCAATTCCGTGGTCCCCTTTTTTAAACCGGACAATACCCTTATGCAGCCTTCCAGCGTCATACGTCCTGTGACGGACGCCCCGTAAAAATAGTCCGGGGACTTGACATGATAGGTCTCCAGCATCCGCCGGTTGATCATGGAGCAACAGGACAACAACAGCGCCGTGTAGGATTGCTTTTTAAATACCCTCCCCAGGCCGGCTCTTTGCCCCAGATAAGGAATTTCATTGATGCTGCGTATTTTTAAAATGCCGTATTCCCCGGCGATTGTCAAGAGGACTTTAAACAAAGGACTGAGGATGTGGACATGCTTTTCACTGTCTAAATGCGTGATCCGGACCCCCCGGGAGAGGGCCTTTTCAATTTGGGCCCTGCATTCAACGGCAAATTCCTCCAAACACCTTTTGCCCGTATAACACAGCGCGGCCAGACGGTTGACATTCCCGTGGAAAAATCCCCCCTCGCAAAGGCTGCCGACGCCTTCGACGGGAGAAACAGGCCTGCCCCGCAGCACATTGATGTGAAGACCGACCCCCAAACCCGGATTGTCCCTGATTGATCTGACGGCGTCCTCAAAACCGGGCATATTCACCATCAATGACGCGCTGGTCAATACGCCGCTGTTAAACAACTCTATTATTCCCTTATTAATGCCGCGGCTGAGGCCGAAATCGTCGGCATTGATAATGAGCTTCTTCATAAACGGCTTTTTACTTTTCGGCGGCCATAGGTTGTTATCAACATACGCCGCATGACGGCAGGGACCTGGATCTCGCTTTTGAAGGTCCGGTGCGGGATGCCCCGTGCAATGGCCAATGCACGCAAAAGTTTCTTGTCTTTCTTCAAGGCCGCGGGCACCTCCTGCGCCAATGCCAGCATGGCTTCTGATAAGAACGGGAAAATAAATTTGCACCCGTGAACCTCGGCCACGCGCAAATGAAGGGCCTTTTGCCGCCTGGCGTCCTGTAGGCGCTCCTTAAGCCTTTGCGGCCTTACTTGCAAAGCCTCATTACCAAACCACTGATCAGAACCCATGCCTGAAATCAACACGTTCCCCGCAGTCTTGGGATCGTATTTCTTGAGGGCCGCATACACGACCCCCAGGTCCAGGTCCGCCATAGGCTGCTCCGTCAAAGCGGCAAGCCCCCCAAAAGCGGACAAGAATTCCGCAGGTTTCACATGAAGGATGCAATGTTTGATCCCTGCCTGCCGGGCGGACTCAGCGGCCCCGGCAACGGTGAGAGGGTTAAAATCGTCAAATTGCACCGTCACCGCCGTCACTTGGGCGCCGCAGCGCCGGGCCATCAACGCCATCAGCATGGAATCGAACCCGCCGCTGAACATGATCGCCCGGCGGGTGCCGGCCATCTTTCCCATGGCCGACTCCAGTGTCCGCTCCACCAAAAAAGGAAGATCCCTCATGCCTTCACGGCCCTGTTGTATATTTCCATTTTCTCGCCGACCATCTTATTGCGGGCCGTCCAGCGGCAATTAATGCACTCATGATAGTTTCTAAAGGGGGCTTCCCCCTTTAGGGCCGAATTACGCGTACGCGTATACAGTTCCGATTGCCAGATGTCTTTGAATGATGACTTAAACACATTGCCCATCGATGAGCGGTGCGTAAAAATACAAATATTCACATCGCCATTAAGGCGTATCGCGCTGAAAAACCATCCGGTATAACACGCAGGCCATTCTCCTTCCAACTCGGTTTTCTCCACCTGGTCGGGCAATATCATATGACGGTTATGGTCGCTGGGCTGAAATCCTTTGATCTGGACCTTGTCCGCTCCGAGCTTGCGGACCAGGGCCTGCGTCCTTGGCAAACTGGCTTCATTTAAACGGTTTAAAACGAAAACCACTTCAATGCAAAAATTCGGGTTGAATTGCGGCCTGAGCCTGGCCAGTTCCCTTATATTTCTTATGACCTTCATAAAAAGGTCTTTGCCCACCAAGGCGCGGTAACTTTCCCGGTCCGCTTCCCCCAGATTGATCACAATGCGGTCTGCCCGCAAAATATCGCGGCAGCGTTCGATGGGGAACGTTGCGTTCGAATACACAGTGACCGAAAAGGACCGTTCAAGATGGCATAAAAGGTCATAAAAGCGGGGATGGAATATCGGGTCCCCCACGCCGGAAAGGTGGATCTTGTCAACCTGGAGATCGGCGCAGTCCTGCACCAATCTCTCGATCAAATCATACGGGAGATGGTTCTTGCCCGAAGGGCGGATGGCGCTGCCCGGGCCGTAATACCAGCAATACTGGCATTCGAGATTGCACAGGTCCGTCAACTGTAACTGGACGGTGGCGGGGCCGATCAGGGCGCAGCCGGATTCAATGCTTTTAAGGCGCAGGAACAATCTTCTCTGTCGCTCACGCAGGTCCAGGATCATACGCCCCCGGCCGCCGCACGGCGGACTTTCTCATCCAGCATTTTATTGATCGGCACATAACTGCAGTACCTGCATTCCTTCCATTTGGATGAGCAGGTATGTATGCCCCGGGCCGCTTCCTTAAGCGTATCGTGCAGAAAATCATTATCGAACCAGATGTCTTTGAACCGCCGTTCGTTGACATTGCCCGCCACACAGACCCCGACGTTGTCACAGGGCGCCACCACCCGCCCTTTCTCGTCGATATTGGCATAGAACCATCCCACATGGCAATGGATGCTGCCGCCGGTCGTATCATAAAACAACAGGCGGTCATTGTGCATCGGCGAACGCGACAGGGAATCGACGTTTCTCAATACCTGCCCGCTTTGAAGAATGTGGTGCAGGTGTTTAAGGTCGTGCCTGAAGCCGTACGGGGTCCGCAGAGCTTCGTCGACGGTATGGAATAAAGACGCCAGTCCCTCCTGGGAAAAAACCAGGTCCTTCATCTCCTGGGTCGCCTTAAAAAAACGGACGACGACCTTGTCTATCCGGCGCTGATGGGCCATGTTCAAAAAGGCGCCCAATTCCTGATAATTGTGGTCATAGACGACGAATGACAGCACGATCTGGGGTTTGCCGCGTTTGGAGCGCATGGCCAAAAGCAAGTCCAGGTTATGCAGCACGCGTTCCATGGAGGTGTGCTTGCCATGGACGCGTTTGAACGATTCTTCGGTCATGGCGGAAAAATTCACGGTCAGCTGGTCGGCAAAACACAGGCCCGGCAGATGGTCCGCCGCAAAGCCCAGATGGCTGTAGGCGATAAGCCGCATGCCCAGCTCTTTGACCTTGCAGAAAGCCCTCTCCCAATACGGATAAAGCGTGACTTCTCCGCCCTCAAAATTGATCTCGTCGACGCCGATCTCCCGGCAGTCTTCCAGCACCCCTTCGAGCACCTCATAATCCAGCAATTTCCTTTGCGGCTGGTCTTTGACCAGAGGAGAAAAATACCAGCAGAACTCGCATTTGTAGTTGCAGGAATTGATGATGTGGATGTTGACGGACTTGGGGCCGATCAACGGCTTGCCGAGGATGGAACTCCTGATGCGCAAGGCGTCCCTGACCCCGGTATCTGTGATGCTTGACATGCGGCTCTCAGCCATGCCCCTGCCTCTTTTTGGATCCTGATAAAATTTCAGAAAACAACATGACCCTCCAGCCTTTCTTTGCTTTTAATGCCGCGACATAATCCAAAAAACGTATCAATTCCCTGCGCCGCAGCGCTCCCCTGAAGTCCTCATGGTGCGTCAATACGCCGGACAATGCCTGGCGGTCGACCTGCCTGGTCAGGCCGGCCAACACCTGCGCGGCCCGGCAAATGCTCTTGCGGCCCTGATCGTAGCGGGTGAAGGAAATCAAGGCCGGTATTTCGATCCATGCCCTTCTCCTCCCCGGCCGCCTGCTCCCGGCCGAAAAGATCTTGAAGCCCTCCCCGGAAAGCGCTTGCAACGTACGTTCATCATACCCGTGATACGGCGGCACGAAAGCCGGCGTAAAAAGATCGCCGAAGGCCCGCCGCATGCTTTCCAGGCCCCGCCTGATGTCTTCCCGCTGATTTTTTAAAGAACGCCCGGGCCCGAATTCAAATTTCGTGCCGGCATCGACGCTGTGATTGTCATGCGCCCATCCGTGCTGGACAATGTCCAGCATGAAGGGTGTTTTCTCCTTGGCGCGGCGCAAAAATCCCACCAGCCCCCGGTCCATCCTGCCCGGGATGACCGCATGCACGACCGGAATGCCCCTATCCATGGCTGAATCAAAAAAGTAACGGAATTCGTCATCCAGCCTCCACACATCATCATTACGAATAAAAAGCCGTGCACTCATTATATAATCAAGTATACTATTTTCTACCAAACAATGCGCGTCTTATTCCACTACACCCACAAGCAAACCCTCGGGCACACCACCCGCAGCATCTCTTTTGTAACAGCGCTTTGCCGCCTTAAAGCCGATGTCCTCGTATTGCAAGGGGGCCTTGTGCAGCCTTTTGTCCGTTTCCCCTCCGGCTGCCGGGTCATGGATATCCCTTTTCCTTTTGACGCACGCACCAGTTTTCAGGCCCACGCTGTCCCTGTATCCGCAAGCCGACGCGCTCAATTTATCCTCAAAGCGGCCGCTGAATTCTGCCCTGATGTTTTCATCACCGAATTTTTCCCTTTCGGCAGATCGTCCTATTTGCCGGAACTGCTGCCTCTGTTGCGCTACCTGCGTAAAAAAGGTACCCGTATCATGGCCAGCATCGGATATCCTTTGATCATCGACCTGGATCGTTTCAGCGACCCGAAATTCGCCGCCCTGCAAAAAGCCGTATTTGCTTTCTACGACAACTTTCTCATCCATACGCCGCAAGAGCTTGAAACCCCGTATATCCAAAAAACCATCCCCTCCGAGCCCCTGGCCCGTTCCTATGCCGCACTGATGAAGGACCTGAAGGCCCGGATCGACTATACCGGCTATATCTTCCCGGAAAAAATCATCACCGGCGATTCCTTGCGGCCGAATTCCACCGCCCCTTCCATCGTCGTCAGCCGCGGGGGCGGCGCCGTGTATCCGAAACTCATGACCACCGCCATCGAAGCCCAGCGTCTCCTCGGGGGCGTCCATACGGTGATCGCCTGCGGTCCGGCCACGACCGCGGCGGAAAAAGCCTTGTTCACCTCCTGCCTCGATCCCCAGGACAACGGCCGGGTGGTCCTTTCGGACCTTCTGGCGGACCTTGACGACCATCTGCGCACGGCAAGGGTTTCGGTGAGCCTGTGCGGCTACAATACCTGCGTCCAATTGATGCGTTACGGGACGCCCTCGGTGATCGTCCCCTATCACAACACACTTGCCTCCAACCCGACCAATGACCAGATGGCCCGCTCCCGGTTGCTTGCCGAACGCTTCTCTGGTATCATCCTTGATTACGATACGATGACGCCGCAAAGTTTGTCCGACGCTATCAAAGAACAAATGTCCAAACCCCGCCCTGCGCCCGCCCCCCGGGACTGGTTCAACGGGGCTGAAACGGCAGCGCGTCTTGTGCTTGAAGGTAGGGCAAATTAAATTTCTTCAAAAACCCATGATAGGCAAAGCACCCGGGGCAATGGCCCTGGGCCGCATCTTCCGCATGCCGTTGACGGACCAGATCCAGTTCCTGCGGCAATTGTCCCTGATCTCCCAGTTTCCCGGCAGGCTCCATGTAGAGGCAAGGAAAAACATTCCGGCGCGAATTAATGAAAAGGGATTTGGCCGGGGTTTCGCAGGCGCGGATGCATTTGCGGCCGCCGGCCAAAAGCACCATCATGGCCTTGACCAGGCGGTTGTCAACCCCCGCGTAATTGTCCTTTAACATGGCCTCCACCTGTCCGCGGACATCTTCAACCATGGCAGGCGTCAGGGAGGCCAGTTGGCCTGCCTGCGGCATCTCGTGGCGGTGATAGTAATCATCGACGCCGGATTCCATGATCTTGGGTGAAAACCGCGCTTTAAAGCGCCGCGCCATACGGTAAACATCGCCTAACTCGGCGTAATTCAGGCGGTTGATGGTGAATTTAAATTCCAGGATGATGTCCTTGCCGAAATGGGCGGCCAGCCACTCGATGGTTTTTAAGGATTTCCCAAAAGCCCCCGGCCCCCGCAGGCGGTCATGCACCTCTTGTCTTCCGTCGATGCTGATCCCCATGTGCATCCCGCTCAAATCCTTGCCGTAGGCGGTCATCACGCGGCGTACGCCTTCGAAATACGCCGCGTTGCTGTAAACGCCGAAGCCCGAAATCTGGCCGCGTTGGCGGAAGAACGACATCGCTTTCAATACGCGCCCGCAATTCCTGTTGAGAAAGGGTTCTCCTCCGGTGATGGACACAAAATAAACCTCATAACGCGCAAGCAATTGGCGCATCATGCGCACGACCAATGACGAGGACATCTCATGGCGGTCTTTTTCCGCCCATATCCCGCAGTGCTGGCAATGGAGCTGGCAGTGATTGGTGATTTCGATGGTTATATCGTTAAGCAGAGGTTTTTTCATGTTCTACAAAAGACCTGCTGGTTTCAATGACCTGCCGGGCCTTGTCCTCGCTCATGAATGAATACAAAGGAAGATGCAGGGCCGAGGCCGCATACCACGCGCTGACCGGAAAGCCCTCCTGCTGATTTCCCTTAAATACCGCCATGCGATGCAGCGGTATGTACGCCCGCTGGGCCATGATGCCCCGGCTTTCCAGGAAATTAAAAAACTCGTCCCTGCAATCGCAGCACACCACGAAATTCTGCGCCACGCTTTGGGTTTGCGGGGCGTCTTTGAAGATCGTCAGTCCCTCGATTGTGCCGATCTGCCGCTCATATAAGGCCTTGATCTTATGGCGGGAGGCAATGATCTCTTTCAGGCGGGAAAATTTGACCCTCAGGGCCACCAGGTCCATCAGGGACATAGGCGCAAACCGCTGCCCCAGCTTGACAAGCTCACCGGTGTCACGCCAGTCTTCCATCCAGCGCCGGATGCGGTTGAGTTTGGAGGCGTCAGCCGTGATCATGCCCCCTCCGCCGCCGCAGGACGAGAGGGGTTTGTAGTAAGAAAAGGAGAATACGGCCATATCACCGAAGGAACCCAGCATGCGGCCTTTGTACCTGGAGCTTTCCGCCTGGCACACGTCTTCGATAAAAACGATGTTCTTCTCCCGGCAAAATTTTCCGATCCGCTCTACGTCGCACGGCCGGCCGAACATATGGGCGGCAATGACCGCCCTGGTCTTCTTGGTCACGGCCGCTTCCACGAGACCCGGGTCCAACTGAAGGTCTTCGGCGCGCGCATCCACGGCCACCGGTGTGGCCCCGCAATAACAAACGGCCAGCGCCACGGCCTGGTAGGTCAAATCAGGGACAATCACCTCGTCGCCGGGCCCCACCCCGCAGGCCAGCAGGGCCATTTTCAAGGCATCGCTCCCGGAGTTGACGGCCAGCGCATGCTTGACCCCGATATACCGCGCAAATTCATTTTCAAAATCTTGCACCATGGGCTTGATATCATTCAGCCCGCTCATGGCTTTAAGGGCACGGTCCATTTCAGCCGCATACTCGCGGCTCAAGGCCTGCTCCACCAAAAGACTTTCATATCTTACGGCTGCCATGCAGTTGCCCCCATGATCTTATGATCAATGGCCTCGATTTGTTCGCACAGATCGATATAAGCCCGCACCCTCTCTTCATAGCGGCGGCCCGGCGGGGTCTTGACCGCCTGCAGGGCATTGAAATTGCTGATGCTGCGGTAACTGCAGTTGGGATGGCCGGCCAGATGCTCTTGCAGCGCCTTAAAATAAGGCCCGGCCTGCGCCAGGGGCTCTCCCGACGGCCCTTGGCTGAAATCCATCAGATAAAGGCACTCGCGCACCTCCTCGGGAAAGGACAAAAGCAGCCAATTGGCCAGCACCTTGCCGCTGGGCACGGACAGCAGGTCCCAGGCCCCGCGGGAAGGCTCGCTGTATCCGCGGCCGATCAAACCATGCCTGCCCTCTTTCAACTCCCAGGCGCAGGCCCGGCGGTATTGGTCTAAAAAAACGCCGGCCGCTGCTTTGTCCCAGACTTCCAGAAAAGCCGGGTGCACTTCAATGGATTTCAGGCCCATGGCCGCCAAATATTTTAAGTTATCAAACAATTTGGCCGCGCCTGAAGGGTGCACCACCATGGTGGTGGTATACGGCCCCTGGGAACGCAGGACCAGATTGACGCCCCGCACGATGTCCGCGTAATAATAAGGGCCTATCCCCGGCCGGTTGCGCTGGGTGGTGGTTTCATCTCCGTCGATACCGACCTCCAGATTGACCCCGTGGGTCAGGAAAAATTCCATCAGCTCCTCATTGAGCAGGGTGGCATTGGTCTGGACGGACATATACCGGTTCAGGCCCTGGCCGGAGATCTCCGCAATCATTTCTTTAAGCCGTGCGGCATCCATCAAAGGCTCTCCCCCGGAGAAAACAAATTCCATCGGGGCCATCGGACGGACGAACTTAAGGATATTCTCGAATGTTTTTAAAGCGATGACCTGGCTTTGGGTCCGGTATTTATAGAAGCAATACCCGCACCCCAGATTGCAGCGGTCGGTGAAGAAGAGCCAAACATGGTTGATCTTTTTGATCATGTTCCGTATTTTTTGACCCCCAGGGTCAGGTGGGTCCTTGTCAAGAACCGCAGGATATCGTTGATGGCCCATGTGTTCATATATTGAGTGCCCATCATGGAGTTCATCAGTTCAAAATTATGGCAGACAAATTCGCGGTAAGGCAGTTTGGCGTGCTCCCGGTGCACTTTCTCGTGTGCCGTCCGGTAAAAGGCCAGCACCTCAGGCCTGAAACGGCCGACGTCATCCCAGATATTGAATTCCATCCGTTTGTTTTCCGGAAGGCAAAGAAAAGGGTCTCCCCCCAAAAGATATCCCGGCGGATGCAGGCTTAAGTCCATGTACCCGGGAGCGATCCATTCATTGTCCTCATTGGCATACATGGTCCTGCGCAGTTCGGGCCTGCGCGCCAATTTCAGATAATTTGTTTTAAAAAGCGCCACGGTTTCCGGCGTCCAGGGCATGAACGCCGCCGGAGTGACATCCACATGGGGGATGCCCATTTCCCTGAGAAAATCCAGGCCCTGTTCCATGTGATCGACTTCTTGAGGGTGCACCGTCATCGTCGAACCGCAGCCGATGCCGGCCTGAACACAGGCACGGATGGTTTCCGTCAATTTCTTGAAGGACGCCGGTTTTAAGCCGCAGCGGTGGCGCAGGGTGGCCTCGGAAGCCCCGTCGATGCCGAACTCCAGGGTGACGCCCAGCCGGCGCAGTTCAATGATCGAATCGCGGTCTATCAACAGTCCGTTGGTCTGGATATGCAGGGAGGTGTCCTTGAAGCGCCCGTGGGCCTCATTCAAGATCCTAAAAAGGTTCTCCTTGGCCAAAAACGCCTCCCCGCCGGAAAAAATCAATGTGGACGGGGCGCCTGTTTCCTTTTCGAACAACAGAAAAAGTTTTTCCACGGCGTCCAATGATATTTCCCGGCCGTGCATGTGCCGAAAGAAGCAATAATCGCAATGCAGGTTGCAGCGTTCGGTCACATAGATCCAGGTGTAATGGACCTTGAATTTACTGTGCTTTTGTTCTGGCGTCGATAAAGTACCTGATTTTTCCATTCAAGGTCCTCGGGAGGGTCCCTTCATGTTTTCTGAGTTCAACGCAATTGTCCAATCCCAGCGCTTTGACGACAACCTGGCACACGGACGGCTTGATGCGGTCGGCCGCCACGTTAATAATAAGTTTATCATAATATTGAAGCCGGTGCTTATCAATGAGAAAGAAGAAACACGGGGTTCCCAAACAATTGTTGACGGTACGGATGAGGGCTTCTTTGTCCACCACCACACCGTTGACAAGCAAGCTCTCCTGCGTCCTTCCCAACACCTTGATCGCCAACGCGCCGCGCCGGTCCAAAAGCTCGACACGGTCGCCCAAACGGTAGCGGACAAAGGGCATGCTGGTGTTGTTGAGGTCCGTCACCAACAAATCGCCGGTTCCCGTTGGTGACGCCTCACCGGGCTGCGCCAGTACCTCCAGCAAAAGCCCTTGGGCAAAGACCCTCATAGAGTCATCGCCGGCCTTGAGGGCGAGGGCCAACCCTGAAATTTCCATGGCCCCGTAGTGGTCGTGGATGCTTACTCCCCCCATCTTTTCCATCCGCCGCCGGTAGTCCGGCCATAAAGGCTCGCCGTTGACCAGGCAGCGCCGGATAGAATGCCGGCGGCCCAATACCGAAAACAGGTCAAACAACTGGTTGGTATACGCGTTGACAACCGCGGGTTTCAAAAGCCTGACGAGACGGGCCGCTTCGTGAACTTTCTCCGGGCTGCTGATAGGGCCAAGCGGAATGACGCCCGCGCCAGCCGCCTTAAAAGCCGTCTCCATCATGCGCCCGCCGCTGTTTAGTTCATAAGAACATAAATTCAGGCACAGCACCCCCGGCTTGATGCCGGCATGGCGGTACATCATGACCAAACGGCCCAAATGGGCCTCATACGCCTGCCGGGAATGGGCTATGATCATCCTCGAGGAAGTGGACCCTGAGGTGGCCGTGATATTAAAGGCATGCCGCAAACCCCCGGAGGCGTACGCCTTGATATCTTCCCTGCTTGTGACGGGAAGCTGTTGAAAATCCCGCCACGAACGCAAAACACGGCGGCGTCCCGGGGAGGGAAAACTTTTGAGCAACTGCGAAACTTGTTTTAACGCCTGCGCATTAAACATCATCAAGCCCCTGCCCTCCCGGCCCGGCGCAACCGGTTTTCATATGATCATGACAAGCCTTGAGAATTCCTGTCCTTGCCATGCGCCGTCAGCGGAGCCTCCGTGGCTTTGCACAATAAACAAGGGCGCCAATAGTTCTTGGAAATATCCATGACAGGGCTGAAATCTTCTTTCCCGGAAATGATCTCATCAAAGCTTTGTGATAATAAATTACCGAAAAAAAACGGGTCCTGATCAATGGGCAGGCCGTTGACGGCGCGGAAGGGATTATAACAGCCGTAACAATCCCCGTTGCCGTCGATAAACAACACGTATTTATGCACCCCGCAGGTGTAACAACAACCGGCATCTGTGCCGCGGCCCTCTGAAAAAGGCCTCAACCTCTCCAGAAGCTTCTCGGTCTTCTTTATAAAATCCTGCAGGTTCGTACAATCCCATAAGTCTTTACGGCGGCTGTTGAGTTTTGCCAGCAGTAAGACCTTGTGCAGCCCTTCATAATCGAATCCAAGGTGCTTGGGGGTCTTGATATAATTGTGCACATGCTGATAAGAAACATATAATTTCCTGCCCCCTAATTCGGCAGCGAGCAAACGATTGACCTCCTGGGGGAATGTAAATGCGTCTTTCAATGATTGTGCCGTAACGACATAATTGGTCCGCAGGGTTATGCCCAGGCCGTTTTCCAGAATGCCGCGAAGGACGTTTTTGACCGATCCGATGCAGCGGTCAAAAGAAAATCCCGGCGAGGGTTGGTGGATCCTGGCCAGGCCCTCCTGGTCCACGGCGTTCAAATTGATTGTCAACGTCCGTATAAAGGGCAGGACCTCGAGAATGGCCTTGTCATTAAGGGCATTGGACAACAGCTCGATCTTATAACCAAGCTCATGGGCCATGGCCACCACCTTGGTGAATGCCGGGTTCAAAGTCGGTTCACCCCTGCCGCCTATTTCCAGCACCCGGAATCCATGCGCGTAAGCCGACAAGAGGACATCGTTCCAGCGCTGCAAGCTCATGGAATCTTTATCGCTTAAGGGATGCTCTTCTTTGACATAGCCATACATGCAAAATGTGCAGTGATATTGGCAGCCATCGTAAAGCGAGACGAGCAATCTTTTATCTTCCATACGCCGCCTCCTGCCTTTTGTCACCGTAAAAAACAAGCCCCTCGTCCTCAAAGAAAGATTGCCGGGTGAACCATCCCTTGCGCAATCCTTCGCGATAAAGCGCCGTACCGGGCAATATCACAAGCCGGTTGGTGGATACTTTGACGTCCGGGCCCAATTCCTTAAGCGCCGACAATGTTAAATTCCGGTCCTGCTCAGTTTCTCCGGGGTTATCGACCGTAATCATGACCTCCACCTTCAGGCCGGCTTCTTGGGACCAACGCACGGCATTCAATATGTCCTGCCGGCTGTACCTTTTCCCGAGGCGATGCAAGACCGCGGGAGAAGCAGATTCTACTCCAAAGTAAATCTCCCGGCAAGCGGAACGTCCCATTAAGAAAAGCATTTTCTTGTTCACTGAGCTCACACAAGCCGAACAGGCCCAGAAAAACTGTCCTTTGATCCGGCGCATCCCCGCGCATATGGCCGTAAGACGTTTCTGATCCGCCGCAAAATCTTCATCCAACAATTCGATCTCCCCGGCCTGATTATTCTCCACGAGATCCCTGACCTCATCCAACACATTGGCCACGCTGCGATACCGCAATCCCCCTCCCCAATGGACGTTACGGTCGCAAAATACGCAATGATGCTGGCACCCGCGGGCGGTCATGAGAAATGCACGGGGATGCCCCTGGTTATAAAAATAAGGGCCGATAAAAGGGATCTCATCCAAATTAGGGAAAGAATGTTTTACGGTATGGATGATCGTTCCCTCGTGCCTATAAGATATGTTGGGGACCGTTTTTAACGGTGAACGCCCTTCTAATACGGCGGGAATTACGAATTCCGGATCATCCTTGACCACGATGTCCGCCAGCCCGCTTAAAAGGATCTCGTCGGAGAACACGGAAGCAAAGGGGCCGAAAGCAATGATAAGACGGGGAGGTTTCGGCAATCGGCGGGCATTTTCCATATGGAGAAAAGCGTTCGCCTTATTCCCAAAGAATATCGCGTAGCAGCAGACCTCGGCTGGGCCCTCCCGGCGGGGAGAATCTTTCCCATTCTTTGCCGCCAAGTTCACGCATCGGGCATCCCATCCCTTTTGGAGAAGCGCCAGGAATACGCCTCCAAAGCTATACCGGTCTAAAGGGGGGCAACCGCAGGCCGGCCGCGCATAATCCGCGAAGATGACTTCGATCAAAGGATCTCCTTTTCTTCTTTAGCACCTTTTGGGGCAAATCCAAGGCCGGCGCATCTAGGCCTATTGCCGCCCTAATAAAGCATACTATAAGCTGCGTTCCTTTGCCGTACTTTGTCTCGCCGCAAACGTCACGCCCCTGCCTTCCTGGCCTTGCGCAAGATCAGATCCAATGCCGGAGTTTTAAGGCCCTGACGCCTGGCCTGGCGCACAAGCGCCCCTGTTATGTAATCAAGTTCCGTCGGCCGGCCTGCCCGCCTATCCTCGAACAAGGTCCCGCGGTGAGCGATCCCCTTCAAATCACCCTGGCGCACCCTCTTTATTATTTTCAAAGGATCAAAAGCCAGGCGGACCCTTAAAGCACGGGCTACGGCCTTGCCTTCTTCGACAGCCTGACGCACCGATTTCCAGACGCAAGCATCTGTCCTTAAAACATCATATCCCCTGCCTTCGATCACAGGCAACGGGTTCATCACCGCGCTGAAGATCAACTTGGCCCAGGTGATCCTTGAAGATCGGGACACCAAAGAAGCCTTTAAACCGGCATCGGACAAGAGGCGGCAAAACCAGCCGGCCGCTTGTTTGTGCCGGTCGCATGCCAAAAAGAACCTTCCCTGATAATGAAAAACCGGCTTGCCTTTCACATTACCGACGGCGGAAGTGGTCACTCCCCGCACCAAAGCCGCTTCGGGCAGTCCATGGGCGATCCGGGGAAGGTCCAGAAGCCCATTTTGCAAGAAGAGCACCCGCCGGGCAGCCCCTATGATTTTCAACCCGGCCAGCGCCCGCGCGGCGTCATAGCATTTCGTTGCCACGATAACCCCGTCGAACGATCTTCCCCTGAGGCCGGCAGGGTCATGAAAAACCGGCACCTTGACCCTGGCCCGGGGACAAGGGTCGAGGACCGTCACCGACGCGCAAGGCCCGAGGCGAAGGGCAAGGGCCCCTCCCAATGCCCCGCATCCGACGATCAACAACTGCCGTCTTTGCCCTGTGCGTCTAAACGATTGCAAAAGCAGACTCCTTCAAACTCCTGCCATGGACAGGACACTGCTGTTCAATTGTTCCAATGTCCGGCTTTTCAATATCAATTTGGTCAAATCCCCTCCCTGATAGCGCAGCAGCCGGTCATAATCTCTGATGACTTTCTGCTGCGGCCTGGATTTGAGAAAAGTCACCAACTGCTGCATCAGGGCAAGGCTGTCCTCCGCTTCCGTCATGTACCAAAAATCAAAGAAAGGTTCGCGCAAACACACCTGCAGGATATCGCGCATCAACGCCGGGCTTATCTCCATCTGGGAGGGAAGGAAATTCATAATGAACATAAAGGGGACAATATAATTAGCTGCCGCAGGGGATCTATGGCGCCTGTTGAACAGTATCTGCCAGCCGATATTCGGTTCAACACCCTCTATGGCCCCCACCCGAAGCACCACTTCGAGGTTACGGCGCAGGGCCGAAGGGGTTTCCCCCCGTATCCCCATCATAAAAGAAAGATGGATTTCCGTTTCTTTCCGGCGGTACTTCAGGAATTCCGCCAGTCTTTTGGGGGAGTTTTCCCCCTTGCGGATCCGCCTTAACAGGGACAAATCCACATGCTCCACGCCGAAGAAAATCGTCCGGCATCCTGCCGCGGTCATCCGGCCATAAATATCGGGGTCGATATCGTCCAACCTGGTCTTGCAGCGCCAGGTCACGCCGGGGTTTTCCCGTTGCAGCCGCGCCAGGAAATCTTCGGTAAAGGGCCTGTCCGAAATAAAATTGGGTTCGCAGAATTCAAAATAAGTTTTTCCGCTCTTTTCGGCAAAACGCATCCACCGCAGGACCCTGTCCGGTGAATGTCTGGTTATCGCCGGGGAACCTTCAAAAGGCAGGCGGTTGTAACAAAAAGAACAGTTGGCCCAGCAGCCGAAGGTCAGGTATTCCCAAAAACGGTAATGCTCGTACCCGTATCGCTTGAGCGACGCCCCAAGACCTTCAAAGAAAGCGTCCTCGGTCAGCCGGGGATTCCCGATATGCCGGAGAATATATTCGTCGATATTCAACGGGCTGAAAACAATGTTGTCCCTTTGGATCAACGAGGTTTCATACAAAGAAAAATAAGGAGAACAAATAATGATCTTTTTATCCTTTAACAAAGGCAGATAAAGGTAGAGAAAGATGAGGGACTCGATCTTGGGATAATTATTATGGCAAGCCATGGAAACAAGGACGGTGTCTTCCTTGATGCCGGACAGCACATGCATCAACGATGAACGAAAATCAGGGTCCGGGGAACGTTCGATATCATAAAATCCGTAAGGGTGGCCCAATGCATCAAGGAGGCTCAGGGCCTTCATCAGCCCAACCGGCAAGAGTTCATGATGTTTGGGAATGATCTGAAGGATCGCAAGCGAACGGCCTTTCTTCATCGCGCCCTCCTGGTTTTTTCAAGTACAAGGTAACCGCTGTCAGACTCTCCTAAATCAACTTTTAAACCCAACGGGCGCGCCTGCTGAGCAAGCACGCGGCCGGGAGAAACCCCGCCGCCCATAAAATCATTCCCCGGGTCAAGATAACCGATGATCCGCCCCCCCGGACGTAACAGACCCGCCATTCCTGCCAGCTTTGCCCGATAGTACTCCAGAGGTTCCTGCCAAAAAATATCCGACAAATAAATCACATCCAATGATCTTTTTCTAAAATAATCCGGGCTGTCAAATATGTCCATTTGAGCAAACCTCAAAGATCCAAGCCGCGCGCGCACTCTGGCTACAAACGACGGGTCTTTTTTCCAAAACGGTCCGGATTCCGGGTTTAGAACCATTTCACCCGCAGTAATGAACGAATACTTTTCAGCCAGTCCGGCGGGGGGAAGGATCCTTTCCCCTGTGGCCTTATTGTACAAATACATCTGCTGCAAGTGCCGGAAATTCCTTTTGATCGCTGTGATTTGACCGTGATGCGCCCGGTGCAATTGCTCAAAAGAAGGCATCATATTGTTTTGTTTTATAAAAAAGGCCTTGGCAGCGAGCACAAAAAGTTGGGCACAATTAAGATCCACCGCCCACAAAGTCCCTTTCCTGCACCCGGCGCCGAGCATCGTCAATGCCTGATCGCCGCCGCCGCAGCAGGCCAAAATGTTCGGGCAATCTCCGGCGGCGGTGATCAGCGCCGCAAGCCTGGGGAGAGGTTCGGTAGAATCGAAATACCGGACAAAACCCCCGTAACGCTTTAACGTGCTGTTGATCCCCTGAGGCTTGATCACAGCGTTCCTTTTCATCATCAAAGACGGCCCCTCCTTCAAAAAAAGATCCCCGGGAAACCCTCCCTCATTTTTTCTTCAGGCAAAAATATTGTCCGAAAACATCTGTATTCTGAAACATTTTTAAAAACACGACAATGTTGCGTTTGGCCTGCGTGGAGAGGCCGGAAGTCCTTTGGGCAAGCCTCGTGAGTTCCTGGCCGGATAAAATTTTTCCGCTCAATTGTTCAAAGAAGCGGATCGACAGCGGGTCCTTGACCGTAAGCGTAAGGCCCTTGCGGCTGGAGCCTAATTTAAGTTCCCCGGCAACGCAGACGCATTGGTCCGGATGAAAATAATACAGGCGGTCTTCTCCGGAAGGCACCTGTCCCTTCAATTCGATGAACCGTACGATTTTCCAGAAATAGGCCCTGTCCTTGTTGGTTCTTAATTTCAGCTCGGCCAAGCGGTATAAATCTGAAAAAGAAAGCTTTTTGTCCACAACATGTTGTTCAAAGACCTGCCGCACCTTGGCGTCGGCGATGCGGACCAAGCGCCCTAAGGAACCTTTGCTCACATAATAAATTTTGTTGGCCTTCTTGAGACGGTCGGCGGCGCTTATGCCGCGGGGCAAAAAAGTATCCTCGCTTTCCTGTTGAAGATGCTTGGCCCTTTCCGTGATGGGGGAAGGCTTGAAATGCCTGGAAAACCCGCCCCGTAAAATCGTCCGGTTGATCCTTTCATTGACACCTTTATTAAACACGCTTCCGGAATACCAGGTGCCTATCCCCTCGACCAGCGTGTTGATCAGCGCATTGCAGTTTCTGTCATACCATTGGTGGTCGAATTGACCTTTGTTTTTATTAAGATTATCGGCAACGGTGAGCGCTTCCAGCATGGCCACCCCTGAACCGGCCGAATAGACGGGATCGGCAAAACAACAGGCGTCTCCAATGAGGATCCAATTGGCACCAGTGCATTGCCGGCTGCGCCTGGAATAATTAGGGCGGCAATGGACCTCTTTCATATAAGGCGCAATGGCCCTGCCGGGGTTTCGGGCAATGGACGTCAGCCGCCAACAGGCGGCAGCATGCTTTCCGGTGTATTCAAAAAGCTCTTTCTCGGACAGAGGTTCGCCCCGATGCAGAAGACCCATGCTTAAAATTGAACTGCGGTAAATAGGGATTTGCCATATCCAACTGTCCGCGGCGATCTTATTGATCACCGTCCAATTGGCCCAAGAGTCAGCCTCCCGGTTTAAACTGTCTATGGCCCAATAACTCCATTGCGCCTTCATGCCTGCAAACTGGTCGACAGGCGTCACCAGGTTGAGCTTATTGGCGAGGACCATGGCCGGACCGGAACAGTCCAAAATATATTTTGTAAACCGGTATGTGTTGTGGTCCGTCTTAACGGTGTTCTTTGCCAAATCAATATCAAGAATGGTTTCCTGGCGGATATCGACGGAGAGTTCCTTGGCAAGCAGTTCTTCAATTTCCCGGCGCTCACAATGAAAGGCAAACGACCTGCCCAATGCCGTAGGAAAATGGCTCGCATACCGGCCATGGTAGGAATCACAGAAAATCGTCCCCAGCTTTCTGGTGAAGCTTTTCATCTTCACGATTTTAGGGATCAGGCTGATCAAGCCGGGGTCTTCATTGATGAGAGTAGGAACATGCGATTCCCCTATTTTGTATTGGAAAGGTTTTTTGTCGATGAGGATGGTCTTGCCCAGCAGCTTGTATTTCAAGCCGATCCCGGCAAACCCGGCGCCTATGATCAGATAATCGCATGTCACCATACATTTGCCTCCTGTAACTGTGGACGGTTTAAGGCCTGAAGCTGCCCGGAACATCGACGACCAAAGATCTCAGCACGGGCCGGCAAAAAATGGATCACCCCGAGATACGCTTATGAATGGCGTTGAGTTCCTTGTATTTTATTGGGCCTTGACGGAGATATCAAGAAAAACCCGCCATTTCCCACGGACTGCCGGCAGCCGCACTTTTGAAAGAACCTTATTCACAAATATGCCCTTTTAAATTAGACTAATGGCCATGACCGCTTTGGGGGTGATCATCCTGTGTGTCGGTGTATTAACCACGTTTACCGATCTTAAGAACAAAAAAATATATAATCTCCACTTGGGCCTTGGCGCCCTCATGGGCCTGCTGGCCGTGGCCTACACAGCTCTCAAAGGCCAGGAACACGTGCTTTTTCATCTTGTCGACGGCGCGGTTGCTTTTGGCGTCGGGTTTCTCCTGCACCGCTCTTCACTTTGGAAAGGCGGCGACGCCAAACTCTTTGCGCTCTATGCGTTTCTGATGCCGCCGCCGGAATTCAAACTGATCATCTTTCCGCAAGTGACGGATCTGTTCGCCTGTTCCTTCATTGCAGGCACCATCCTGCTCATACCTCTTCTTATTAAAAATATTATCATAAATCGCGGGACAATTGCAACCCAGGCCTTTTCCCCGGCCAAAAGGCGCGGCCTCGGGTCGGCCATGGGGACCTTGATTTTCTATTCCTGGGCGCTGTTTCCCATCTATTACCTGGCCCGGCTTACGAACCCCGTGGTCATTCTGTTTATCCTTTATTGCTTCTTCAATTGGGGCTATTCCACCAGGGAAATCAAGAAAGATGAAGTGGCGGCGCACAGAAAAAGATTTTATCTTGAGCTGTTGATCGTATTTTTGGTCGGGTTTCTCAGCCGCCTTTGGCTGGCGCCGGATTCCCTTGATGGGCCCTCCCTTTTACGCTATGGTCTTATGATCGTATTTTCCTGCACCGTGTCTGTCTGCATCCACACCGTCCTGGAGCATGTCAAAGAATACCGTGACCGGGTGCCGTTTGCGCCGTTGCTATTTCTGGGATGCCTGCTGAGTTATACGCCTTTTTTGACATATCTGACGCGCCTGTTGGTCCGGTGGAACATCTTTTTCTACCGCTGAAGAAAGTTAGCAAAAACGGCAAACCGTGTTATTATTAAAATATGGACCGATTTTCATCCCTTCCCCTGCAGCGGCCTTCGGTGCCGTTGGAGATCATCGTCGAGATCACCGGCCGGTGCCGGCAGGTCTGCCCTTACTGCACCGGCCCGCGGATACCGGATGTGCCTTTCAAAGATATCAAAGCCGCCCTTGATGAGGCCGCGGGGCTTGGCGTCAGGGCCATCCGCATTACCGGCGGGGAACCTACCCTGCATCCTGATATCCGCCAAATCCTGACGTACACCAAGGCCAAAAAATTTGACATCATCCTGAACACATCCGCCGACAATATCAGCGCGGCCCTGATGAAAACCATCATCGCTACCGTCGACGTTGCGCATGTCTCATTACAAGGCTACGATGAGAAAAACAATGCTTCCTACACCCGTTCCAAGGTCCCTTTCCTGGATAAAATCAAGAATATCTTTCTTTTAAAAGCTTATCTGCCGACCCTGTGGATCGCCACCGTCATAACGCCGGCCAAACCGTTAAAGCCCTTTATTCCCATTATTAAAAAGATCCACCCCGCCGCCTGGCTCCTGCAGCGCCCCATCAGTGAGTCCAATGAAGATTTGAAAAAAATGGACATTCCGTATTACCGTGCCCTTGCGCTTGAGATCATGAAACTCCGCAAAGAAAGGATCAACGCCTTTATTTCCAATCCGATTCCCCTGTGCGTCGCGGGGAACCTGGATATAGGTCAACAGGTGTTCCTGGGCGCCAAATTAGACGAGGGCCATTTACGCATCGTGCGCAGCGCCAAAGGGTATTTCAAGCCAAACTACTTTTTAGAGACCAATTTAGGCCGCACCCTTCAGGCTGCGTGGCAGCATCCTTTTTTAAACGACCTCAACCGCACCGACTATCTGCCGGACGACTGCCAACGCTGCCCTCTGCTTGAAACCTGCCGGGGAGGCAGCCGTTCCATGGCCCTGCGCACCCACGGCACACCCCTGGCCGCGGATCCTCTCTTCGATGCCTCTACGGCCCGAAGAGCCCTGTCAAAGTACGATCCAAAACCTCAGCGCCTGTAAACCACTCCTGCGGGACTGAAACATTGTTTTGAGACCGGCGTGCCGTTTCCCGGATCGCCGCAGCCAGCCCGTCCGCCGTTAAATGATCAATGGATAAAATCCTGGCGCCGATCGTCTCTTGAAGCATGAGCGCCCTTGCGGGCTGTTCACGGATCGACTGCCGTCCATACCCCTCAAAAGGAACAAGCACCGACTTCTTTTTGTATTTAAGCAGCATGACCGAGGTATGGTATGACGCCAGGGAAACGCAAACATCGCTGCTTTTGACCAGCCCTTCATAATCGCCCGCGGAGCGCAACAGCACCAGGTTTTTGATTTTCTTCTGACCCATCAGCGTGTTGAAGAAATACCATTCTTCAGAGGAAGTGGACGGCCCTGCCACCACGGTCACATAGTATTCTTTTCCCAGAAGATCACTGGCGCGGATGGCTTGGGCGATCACCTTAGGGTAGACCGCCCCGCCTCCCCGGAGTACGGCTACCCGGCAGGCCCCGGGAGCAGCAGGCGGTTTGGGACGATTCGTATCTTCGTCGTCCAGCGCCACCTGGCTCTGGGGCAAAAGATATCCCGCAAATTTGGTTTTGGCAGCATGCCTGTCAAAGAATTCCAGATACCTTTGTTTCTCCTGCGGCCGCGAGAACAAGCCGGCCACGAACTCTTTTTCCTGCGGCGGCGAGAATATAAGGACCTGCTGATACAAGCGCAATATTTTCTGACGCCAGCCGTCATCCGTACCCGTCAATAAAGGGTAACCTGCCACGGCCCACAAGGGTGTGCCCTGGGCGGACATTTTAATCAGGGATGGGATCAGTTCATGGCGGCATTCGTGGCTTCCTATGGGGAAAAATTCCGTTATAAAAAAATCCGGGTTCTCACGGGCGACCAAATCCATGCAAGCCCGGGTCCGTTGTTCGGTCTGCTCCTGCATAGGGAAAGCCGGTTCTTTCAAGAAAGGCCTTTCCGTCGGAGCTTGAGGCAGCGGATAGACCTTGCCTATCCGGTTTATCATGGCCCTGGTCTGGACGGCCCCCGTCTGGATAAAGAAAACGTCCCCGTCAGGGGACCTTTTTTTGACGGCCTGCGCAACCGCGATGGCGCGGGAGGTGTGGCCGAAACATTCATAATGGGTAAAATAGAGACCCGTCTTGCGGGGGGAGGCTTTCATAACCGGTTTGAGGGGGCCGTATTAGGCATGGTCTTAAGAGCAGACCTTAGGAATTGAGGAAAAACTCTACTGACCGGGTATGGGAGATCCAGCGCCGGGTGCATTGCATGCATCACGCATTTCGCTGTTGACAATGTCCGAACAACTGCCCGTCCCTTGGGCAACCCCAAACCAGGTATAAAAATCTTTTGATTCCTGTTCAGGGGTCCGTACGTCTGCGAGGATACGGCATCCGGACAGCGCCCTATACCAGTTAAAATTCCAATTAGGCCCATAGGGCCCGACATAATCTTTGATATATTCTTCACAGGAGGAGGCTGAACCCTTTAAAGCCAAAACATATGCTATCTCCGCCACGGTATCACCTTCATCGTCTTTAGAAAAATCCGGGACATGCGTAAAAAATGCCTGCCTTGTGCCGGCACCGGGGGAATTGAGGACAGGGCATATCAGCGAAGCCAGCTCTTCCTGCGTCTTGAGCGGATATTGACTAATTTGACTGTAGAAGCACTCGGTGGGTTCCTTGCCTGTATTGCCTTGACAGGCAGTGTAAGCGCAAATCCATCGACGGATGCCTTTGGCCTTGCTTAAACAGCCTTCATCCCCCCCGCAGAGGGATAAGCCGCCCTTCGCCGCCTGAAACGCATTAAAATGCAATTGCTCCATGAGGGCCTGCCTGGGATCAACCGTCGCCGCAGGTATAGAATCGAGATCAATGGCGGGAGACATCGGGGGCTGGCTCTGGTTATCGGCGTTTTGTTGGGCCCCGGCAACACCTACCCCGCCGGCGGCCAAAGACAGCAGCATAAAAAGGGCAAGGCCCCTTAACCTAATATGAAGTATGTGTCGTAACATTGGAATGGTTGATGCAATTGCCCGATGTACTCAGCGCATTCGTGTGGGTGGCCGTATTCTGCGCGGATGTGATATCCGTCATCGCCCCTGCCACGCCCAATGCCGCCACCGTAGACAAGCCGACCTTTAAAATGGTTTCCTTGCTGACAAAGCCGTCCTCATCTTTCATCAATTCACCGAGAGACTTGGTCAGCGCCGCGGTCTTGTGAACGGCTTTACTTTTATTTTTGGTTTTCTTGTTCATCGCCGACTCCTTGTGTCCAACGTTGGAAGACCTCTACATACTTTTTATCGCCCAGTAAATAAGAAAAAACCGTCCTGAACTGGTGGGTCAACACATGCTGCAGGCGCGAATCCCCCTTAGGGACCACGTTTTTCTCCATTGCGTAATTCACCACAGGATCAACCCCCATCCACGGACTGTACACAGAACGGTAATTCCATAAATCAGAGCACCCTGCGCTTAAAAGAAAAAGGAGGTTTTCCTTATTCAGCATATGATCATAACCTTCGTCCACGATGCTTCCCAAACGGAACATATCATCCCCCAGCATCCTGGCCTCATCGGTGGGGTAACAGCCTCCATCGACGCCGTAGGTCATCACCGCGCGGCCGTCACCGCTGGGATTCATCATGTTGACATAATAAGGGTCTGTTTTAAGCAGGACCTTGGTCAGGATGGTCCTGGCGATCCGTTCGCTGATATGGGTACCCGACGTATTGAGCTTCATGATGTAGCCAAAAGCCCGGGTATAAAAATCGTTAAATTCTTGTGAACCGTAGCCGATCTCGTCCCAGTGGTTGCGGGCATAGCCTATCTTGTTGACCGGTCTTAATGCGATTTCCCCCTGGCCCAGGCGCAGGTATTCATCCACTATTTTCTCAGGATGCGCCAGCGAATATTTGGTGATGGTCGGCAGCATGTACACCTTGCGCCCCGTGTGTACGGAAAAACGCTCAATTTTCTCCATCAACTGGGCGTGCGAACCGCGGCCGCCCACGTCCTTCCTGCATTGATCATGGATGTCCGCCGGCCCGTCCACCGAGGTGCACACGCCGACATTATGCTCCGCCAAAAAACGTATTTTCTCATCGTCCATGAGCAGCATATTGGTCACCAGGACGATATTGAGGTTCTTGCCCAGGGTGTTGAACTTGCGGGCGTGCTCGCACAGAAACCGGACCACAGGCCAGTTCAACAGCGGTTCCCCGCCCTGGAACTCGAGCGTGACGTTATTGTTGCGCACATCAAAAAGGTATTGCAGGACGCGGGTGGCCGTCTCAATGGACATGTCCTCGGAGGACGCCCCGCCCTCGGCATGGCAGTAATTGCACCGGAGATTGCAGCGTTTTGTAACGACCGCGATATGAAGGCTTGTATCCGTGAACAGATTGGCATTAAGGCGCCTGTATTCATCCATCACGCGCAGTATGTTGTTCTCATCAAGGATCAACCCTCTCTCTTGGAGGCGGCGGCTTAAGCTGCTCCCCTCCTGGAGGCACAGGCTGTTGAATTGACGGAACTCAGCTTCACTCAAAGCGTCCCAGGCGCCCATCATGTTGCTCACTAAATACTTATCGTTGATTTTTTCGGAATTAAAAGGAAGGATGGAAAACGCCGGTGTCGATGTCATATCGAAAGTCATTATTTCTCGGTCTTGGGCGCTGTCTTGGCCTTTGAAGGGGCCTGCTTTTCTTCCGCCTCAAGCTCCTTGATCAAATTCTCGATCTCTTTTTCTTCCGCCTCTTTAACGATGGAGGGCGACGCTGAAAACAGGGCCCGCTGAAGCAAAAGCTTCATGTTGTCCCCATGGACCTTGAGGCTGGTAAAATAATGCGCGTAATTAAGCAGTTCATCGCCGTACTCTATGGCCAATTCCTGCAGGTCTTGTTTGCCGTTTTTGGGTTTGAGCCAAACACCAACGAGGTCTTTCTTGTCCTGCTCAAGCCGGACATGAGCCCGGTCCATAAAAGCATACCCGGAAGAATGGATGGCCTGCAAGGGATACACCTTCAAATCAACGGGGACCTTGACCCAATCGTCTGCAATTTCAAACTTTGATTTCATAATAACCTCAAAAAGTATTGAATAATAATCAGGAATTCAGTGCTTTTATTAAAGGCTAACATATTCTCTGTTGTTTGGCAATATCTTTTCATTTCAACTCCCCCGTCAATCCCGGTTCGGCTTGGAGGCCATCTGTTCCAAGCGGGACTTACGCTTGTCCAACTCTATCATTTGCGAGCGCAGGGCCTCCAATTGGGCCCTTAAGCCCTTATTCCGGCTGTTTAAATCCTCCAACCTGCCCTCCAATTCTTTCTCTTCGATCCGCTGCGCCTGGGCCATGCGCGGACTCTGGACTTTGTGCACCATCTGTTCCATTAAACCTTTAAGCTGCAGGTAATTCTGTTCCAATATGTTGATGTCCTCTTCCATCTGACGCATCCGGGCATCATCGCCTTGGGGGGCGTTTTTCAGGGGCGCTGTGGTCTTCTGAAATTCCAGAATGGCATTTTTCAACAGTTCCTGGCGCTGTTGGCTGTCATTGATCATTTTCAACAGGGCCAACTTTTCTTTTTGGCGGTGGACGGCGGCCTGATAGTCCTTGGATTCCGCCTCCAGGGACTTTTGGATCGATTTTATATCGCTCGCATTTTTCTGGATACGGTCGTCCAGAACGGATTTCTCTTTTTCCACACGGGCGATGTACCGCGCGCGGGCCGGATTGTTCTCCTGCAGGCGGCCTGCCGCCTTGTGTAAATCATCCCCCTGCGCCTGCAGTTGTTGGAGCTGCTGTTGCAAATTCAAAACCTGCTTTTGGAGGTCTTTGTTCCTGGAGTTCCACTGAGCATTGTCCGCGCTCAATTTTTCAGCGCTTTGCTTAAAAGTCGCCAATACCGTTTCTAAATTGGAGACGGCGGCTGCAATTTTGTCCTGCTGGGCCCAGGCGCTGCAGGAGATGAACAAGGCCCCTGTCATAAAGGCAATGAATAATCGCATAAAGACCATTGTTTTAATGAATGAGCGACGCCATGGTTAAAATCGGCAATAACAGGGCGATCACGATAAACCCGACCACCACTCCCAAAAATACAATGATAAAAGGCTCGATCAATTTGGTCAGGCTTTCCACCGCCGTATCCACCTGTTCGTCATAAAATTCAGCCACCTTGGACAACATCTTGTCCATCTGGCCGGATTTCTCGCCGATGGAGATCATGCGGGTCACCATGAGCGGAAAAACAGGACTTTTGGACAGGGGCCCGGAAATACTTTCCCCTTCCTTGACGCTGGCCTTGACATCCTCGACCAAAAGCTCGATGACCCTGTTGCCGCATGTCTTCCCGACGATCTCCAGGGATTCCAAAATAGGCACCCCGCTTTGGCTCAAGGTGGACAGGGTGCGGCAAAAACGGCTGATCGTAACCTTGCACACCAGCTCGCCGAATACCGGTATCTTTAAAATCAAAGAATCGGTCTGAAGGTGGCCGGCGGGCGTCTTGCGGTAGCGCTTGAAAAGAAATACCGCCGCAACGCACCCCGCCGCTATGAACAGCAGGTCGTGTTTCAGCGCATTGCTGAAATTGATGAGCAGCTGGGTCACGGGCGGCAATTGCGATCCAAGGGACGAATAAATCTGGGCAAAAGTAGGGACGACATAAATCAGCAACCCGGCCGTTATCAGCATGGCCATGCTCATGACCACCGCCGGATAAATCATGGCCCCTTGGACTTTATGGCGGAGCCATTCGCTTTTTTCCTGGTACATGGCCACACGCTCGAGGATGGTGGTCAACACCCCGCCGCTTTCTCCGACGCGGATCATGTTGACATAAAGGTTGTCAAAAATCCTGGGATGTTTCTCAAAAGCGCTGGAAAGGCTTGAGCCCAACTGGATATCCTCGTTAATGGCCAGCAGGGCGGCTTTCAAGTTAGCATTCGAAGTCTGTTCAACCAGAGCTTCCAGGGACTGCAAAATAGGAATGCCGGCATCGACCATGGTGGCAAATTGCCGGGTAAAAATAACCAGGTCTTCCGGCTTGACCTTGCCTCCTCCGCGTTTGGGGACGGCTTTCTTGGCGGCTGCGGGCTCCTGTTCTTGAGCAATGCCCAAAATGATCAGGCTGCGCTTGCGCAACTCGGCCACCACCATGGCTTCATCATCGGCAGAGATCCTGCCGGCCACATCCTTGCCTTCCTGATCGCGGGCGGTATATGAATATGTAGGCATAGGGATTACGTATAGTTCCGGGCGATGGCCTCTTCAATTTCAGCTTTGGTGGAAATAAAGGTCGCCACACGGCATTGGGTCAGTCCTTCCAGAAAGTTCTTCTGCTCGTCGCTCAAAGGATTGCACATCACCACGCTTAAAACTTCACCGATGCGGTCTAAGGCAATCACTTTTTCCCTGCGGGCCACCTCCCCCGGGATCAGGCGTACGATCTGCGGATCGATGGTGTATTTATTGACGGCGATGTAGGGCAGTCCGCACTGGATGACCAGGGCCACCACGATGTCCCGTTCATCAAGATACCCGAAATTAACCAGGATCTCGCCGATGATGCCGCCCTTTTCCTTCTGCACCTTCAAGGCGGCGTCCAGCTGAGCGCGGCTGATCCTTTTGCGCTGGATCAATATTTCCCCCAACAAAACCTTATAGGCATCCATGCCCTTACTCCTCTTCGCTGGCTATGCGGAAAACTTCCGCCAGGCTGGTCTCACCAGCCAACATTTTATCAACGACATCATCAAAAAGCAATTTCATCCCCTGATTTCTTTGGGCGTAGCGGGCGATCTCTGCGGAAGTGCTTCTTTTAAGCAGCATGTTGCGGATTTGGTCATCGATCAGCAGGATTTCCGTCACCCCCACCCGGCCTTTGTATCCGGTCCCGCGGCAATGCTCGCAGCCTTTGCCTTCATATAAAACAGCTCCCGGCGTAAGGCGATGGCTGATTTTTTGCAGCATTTCCGGTTTAATGTCCACGGGCTTTTTGCAGAAGTCGCAAATGCGGCGGCACAGCCTCTGGGCGCAGATCACGATCAAAGAGGACGCCACCAAAAAGGGTTCCAGGCCCATGTCCACGAGGCGGGTGACGGCGTCCGAGGCGCTGTTGGTATGCAGGGTGGAAAGGACCAGCTGCCCTGTCAGCGAGGCTTTGATGGCTATGTCCGCCGTTTCCGCATCGCGGATCTCTCCGACCATCACCACGTCCGGCGACTGGCGCAGGACCGCGCGCAAGCCGACGGCAAAGTTCAAGCCTATCTCGGGTCTCACCTCAATTTGGGTCAGGCCGTCCACCAGATATTCCACCGGCTCTTCAATGGTGATGATATTTTTGTCCGGCGTATTGAGTTTGTTGACCAGGGAATACAGCGTTGTGGATTTACCGCTTCCCGTGGGGCCGGTCACCAGGATCATGCCGAAAGGCTTATAGACCGACGCTTCCAGAAGCTCGCGGGCATGGGTGGAAAACCCCAGGCTGGAGAGCCCCACGGAAAGGTTGTTCTTATCGAGCACGCGCATGACGATCTTCTGGCCGAAGGTCGTCGGGAGCATGGACACGCGGAAATCCACCTCCTGCCTGCCCACCTTCATTTTAAAACGGCCGTCCTGAGGGGTCTGCGTGTTGGTGATGTCCATCTTCGCCATGAGCTTGATGCGCACCGTCACCGCATTTTTGGTCTCCTTGGGGATGGTCAATATGTCCTGCAACATCCCGTCGATACGGTAGCGTACGCGCATGCCCTGTTCCTGGGGCTCCATGTGGATGTCCGAGGCCCTCTGCCGCAGCGCTTCCTTGATGATCAAATTGACGATGCGGATGACCGGCGCTTCATCCCCGCCCAGGGGATCTCCCTTTTCCGGCTGGCTGTCCTGCAATTGTTCTTTGCCGGGCAGGATTTCAAAATCCTGGGAAGCCTGCCGGCTGTCTTCGAAAGCCGGCACCTGCGGGGCAGGCTTATAGAACCGGTCCATGACCTTCAGGATCTGGCTGGCAGGGGCGATCACAAACTCGATCTCCTTGCCGGTGATATTGCGCAGGTCATCCATGATAAAAACATTCAGCGGATCGGCAATAGCGACCGTCAGGGTCTGCCCCAGCAGGGAAAGCGGCACCACCACATATTGGCGCGCGGTCTTCTCGACGATAACGTTTTTCAAACGATCGTCCAACCGGTATTTGGTCAGGTCGATGGATGGAATGTGGAGCTCCCGCATCAACAGCACCAGCAGGTCCTGCTCGGAGACCAGCCCCTGCTTCAGGATGGCCTTCACCAGGCTGACATTTTTGTCCTGCTGGATATCCACCAGCGCGTCGATGTCCGCCGGGTTGATGTTCGGCAGGCTTTTAAGCGATTTTAAGATCCTATCCTGGGTCGTGTCCATGATTAATCCGGCGCCGTCAGCCGGGTCACTTCCTCCAGCGTCGTCAATCCCCGGGAAGCCTTGATCACGGCGTCCTCTCGCATCGTTGTCATGCCGCCGGCACGGGCCGCGGCCTTGATCTCGGCCTCCGAGGCCGAGATCAGGATCAATTCCCTGACCTTATGGGTCAACACCAGCGTTTCGGAGACAGCCACCCTTCCCCTGTAACCGGTATTCAGGCATTGGTCGCAGCCGCGGGGGCGCCAGAAACGTCCGTCGTGATTAGGCAGCAGTTCCTGAATGCGGAATTCTTTGACCATTTCCCCGGAAACCGTGTACATTTCACGGCAATTCTGGCACACCCGCCGCACCAGGCGCTGGGCCACGATGGCGATCACCGATGAGGTGATCAAAAACGGTTCGACCCCCATATTCAACATGCGCGTGATGGAGCCCGGGCCCGTGGTGGTGTGCAGCGAAGAGACCACCAGGTGACCGGTCAGGGCCGCCTTGACCGCGATATCCATGGTCTCCGAATCGCGGACCTCGCCGATGAGGATCACATCGGGGTCCTGGCGTAAAATGGAACGCAAAGCCGCCGGGAAAGACAGGCCGAACTCGGTGCGGATATTGACCTGGCTGAACCCTTTGATCTGGAATTCCACCGGGTCTTCGACGGTCACGATGTTCTTGCCCGGGGAATCAATATGTTTAAGAACAGCGTAGAGGGTCGTGGTCTTTCCGCTGCCCGTCGGACCGCAGGCGAGGATCAAGCCATGCGGCCGTAAACAACAGTCTTTCAGGCGGGCCAGAGCCTCAGGCTCGAAACCTAATTTATCGATATCGGCCATTTCCTGGTTCTTGTCCAAAACGCGCAGGACGATCTTCTCCCCCATGGCCGTGGGCAGCACGTTGACGCGGAAATCCACTTCTTTGTTCTGGGGGGTCGTAATCCTGAACCTTCCGTCCTGCGGCAGGCGGTGCTCGGCGATGTCCAGGCTGGAGATGACCTTGACGCGGGAGATCAAAGGGAAATGAAGGTTTTTGGACATGCGGTCGATCTCCCGGATATATCCGTCGACGCGGTAACGGATGCGCAGGCAATTTTCCATGGGTTCGATGAACACATCGCTGGCCTTGGCCGCGACCGCCTGGTGGATGATCGTATTGGTCAGCGTGACGATCGGGGCTTCCTGGCTAAAATCTTCCATGACCCGTTTAGAGGGCACTTTTTCCCTGACCAGCTCGAGCTTTTCCGCCTCCCGGCTTTCTTTCATGTCCTGAAAAATTTCCTGCAGGTCTGAAGACGCGCTCGCCGCATAACTGCGCTCAAGGGCGGCGCGCATTTCCTTAGGTCTCGCCAGAACGACGCTCACCGACATGGACGTCATGGCCTTGATATTGTCGATGGTCAGTATGTCCAGGGGGTCGACCATAGCGACCGTCAGTTGGTCATTGAGCTTGGAAATGGGGATCAATAAACATTTCTCGGCGGTCTCTTTGGGGACCAGTTTCAAGAGGGACGGGTCGATCTTAAAAAAATTCAGATTGATGAGGGGCAGCTGCAAGGCTTCGCTTAAAACAAGGCTCAGCTGGTCCTCCGTGATCAATTTAGACTTAAGCAGGATACGGCTTAATTCACCGCCGGACCTATCCTGTTCTTCCATGGCCCGCTCGAGGTCTTCAGGGCTGATGAGGTGGTCTCTAAGAAGGATTTCTTTGAACGTTTCTTGTGTGGGAAACATCAGCGCGTTTCGTAATAACGGTTGATGGCACTGGCGATCTCCGTGGCTGTGCTGACAAAGGCCTGCACCGAGCAGCCGGTTGACTTCTCAATGTCTTCCAGGGCCTGGACATTCAAAGGGTTGGCCATGGCCAAGGTCAGGCTGCGGCCGATCTTATCGATGGGGACCAGGCAATACTGTTTGCATAGGTTGACAGGGACGGTCATAACGACTTCCGGGGCGATTTCATAATTGGCCAGAGGCAGATAGGGAAAGCCGTATTGGCAGGTCAGGGCCTGCACCACGTCCTCTTCGCTGGCCAATTTCATCGCCACGATGGCCTCGCCGAACAAAATGTTCTTTTCTTTTTGAAAGGCCAGGACTTCATCCAGCTTGGTCCGGGAAAGCACGCCGCGCTCAACTAAAATTTCGCCCAGCTGCTTGTTGACCGTTTTACGGAAGTGTCTCATCTCTTTACTATAATACTGATTGCATCCATTATTGTCCAGCTATTGGTTTCTAAAATATATTCCGTTTCCTGCTCAAATTCAATAAAAATCCCAGCAGAATGGCGAAAACCATGAATGAAGTGCGTCCGTAACTGATCAAAGGCAGGGTGATGCCCACGACCGGCAAAAGCCCCATGACCATGCCGATATTGATGACCACCTGCATGGCCAGAATGCTCACGATGCCTACGGTGACCAGCTGGCCGAAAGGGTCTTTATTGTGGCGGGCTATCTTAAAGGCGCAATAAATGATGACCCCGTAACAATAGATCAAAACAAGACTGCCCACCAGTCCCCACTCTTCGCCGATGACCGAGAAAATAAAATCCGTATGCCTTTCCGGCAGGAAGTTCAGCTGGTTCTGCGTTCCGGCAAGCCAGCCCTTGCCTAAAAGCTCTCCGGAGCCGACCGCGATCTTGGATTGGGTGATGGTATAACCGGCGCCCAGGGGATCGAGGCTGGGATTGAGAAAAACCAGCAGGCGGTCTTTTTGATACGGCTTTAACAGATGCCACGCCACCGGCATCAGGAAAGCCAGCACTCCCAACAGCCACCCGAAAGCCTTAGTAGAAACCCCGCTCGCGTAGAGCATGACCAAAAAGATACCCATCACTAAAATGGCGGTGCCCAAATCCGGCTGTTTGAAAATAAGAACCACGGAAATACCCGTCAATATCAACGGCCAGACCAGGTCAGCCCAGACCCCGCGCAGGGAGGTGGAAAAATCAAAGGAAAGTTTCGGCCTGCGGCCTGAAAAATACCGGCCCAGAAAAAAAATGACGGCCAGCTTGCTGAACTCGGAAGGCTGGAAACTGAAACCGGCGACGGAAAACCACCGTGTCGCGCCCAGGGCGTGGCGGCCCATAACCAGGACCAGGATAAGAAAAAACACGCTGATCCCATAAACAATGTAGGCCACATCAAAAAATTTCCGGTAATTGCCGCGGCTCAGCAAAAACATGATAAGGCAGCCCAGCACAGAGCAGGTAAGCTGGTCGTAAAACACGCCGAGGCCGACGACATCGTTATTAAGGCACGCGCTGTAAAGCGCCAGCAAGCCGATGGCCATGATCAAAAAGGCATGCAGCCAAATGATTCTTGGAATAAGGCGGGCCGGGATCATAAGCGGCACCCGTCATTGGTACAGGAATGGAACACCGGAAACACATACCGGTTGCGGGCCACCCACCGGTAAACCAAAGGCCCTATGACACCCGCCCCCGGGAAATAAACAAGGGGTATCATCGGATAAAGCATGGGCAAATCCCAAGTCAAACGGCGAAAGGCAAAAAACCCTCCGTAAGCCTTGCCGTCGGGTAGTTCCAAACGCATTTCACTCATGCCCTTGAGACCGGGGACGTATTCCAGCTTGCCCCACAGGTCCATGACCTGAACCGCCCGGATGCTTGAACGGCAAAAACCGCAATCTCCGTCATAAATAACCTTGGCACGCGGGCTTTGGGCGTTGATGCGGCGATTGTAGGCGATCCAATCGGTTATTTTCCGCGGATGGATAAACAGCAGCATCTGCGCCGGGAACAAAAAGAAAAAGACCGCGGGCACACCCAGGGTCAGGATCAATAAAACGTGCCAGCAAAGCCCCAGGATGATCGCTGACCGGCGTGTACGGGGATAAAAAAGCCAAAAGGGCATGGACACCTCCGTGGCCACGATCATCAACCCGGCGATGTAACAGAAATGCGGATGACCCGCCATCCATTCTTTAAACAGAAAATTCTTTGTCACTCCCTGCGGCGGATAGTTCATCAGATAATAAATGGGGTTAGCGGTGATCCAGTTGCCCTGCCCTGTGATCTTGTAAAGGCCGGAGAAAAAGAGGGCGGACGCGGTTTGCAGTTGCAACAGCCGCTGGATGAAAAACGGACGGGGTTTGTTCCAGCCGTCCAGGCCCCCCCGGCGCAGAGCATCGACGGAAAAATAATCGCCGTGATATCCTGTGATGCACAAAAGCAACAGGGTCACAAGCAGCATGTCCCAGGACAGGGCGCCGATCTGAAAATTATTGAGCGTGTAGAAAAAGCAACAGCAGGCGGTCATCAAAATGCAGCTGATCCTAGAAAACAGGCCGATGAAAAAGAAAAACCAAGTGATACAAAAAGCAGCGGCGAAAAAATAGACCAGAACGTCAGGGCTTTTTTGCACGAGGCCGATAAACCAAACCGGGAAGGAATCGGTATTAAGGGTTTTAAGGGCCGCGGACAGATTATTATCATCCAAATGGAAGAACGACGGGATAACGTGTAAGCCCACGGTCAGCGCCGCAAAAATACGGAAAAACGCCAGCCCGATCGACGCCCGTTCTTCCAAAAACAGTGTGTTCCAGATTTTATTCATAACATGACATGCGTCATCTCTGCACCCGATGATACACCATCAAAACACAAAGACTAAGTTCATCCTTTCATTCACGAAACCGCGCTCAGGAATAGGACCAGAAACACCCCGACAATGACAACTGTTACAGTCACCAATAAATAGAGCAACGAAGATGGGCGGTAGACCCCCTCATCTATCCTTTTCTCCGAAATTTTAAATTGTATATACGCAAACAGGCTTAAACATGTCCCGACGAAAACAAGGACCATGCCCGCCATGTTTGAATACCCCGGGGCCGGAGAATGGAGGGACATGGCTGTTCTTCCCATGATCAAGGTCATCTGCTTCATGAACAAAGAGAATCTTTCAATCACAAAACCAAAAGCAATGATGCCTATGCTTGTCCTGATCCAGGCCAGGAGGGTCCGTTCATTGGCCATATGATCACTGGTATTTTTAGGATTAGTCACACTCATAAGCGCTCGTCTCCGTCTGCTCCAGCGGTTGTCCGGTCAAATGCGGGCGGTAGAACCCAGTCGGATTTTCATTATTTTTCCGCAAAGACATCGGCGGTAAAAACGTACAGGGCTGTCTTAGGGTCTTTCCAGGCATCCGGCGGCAGGCCGGCTTTTTGGGCGCACAACTCTGAAAGGAATTCTTCCTTGTTCCATCCGGTTTCCCGGGCCACCTGCGGCAGGAACACGCCCTGGTGGCCGCCGCGGTTTACGATCACGCCATGCCTGCCCAGTTGGATTTGGGAGGCGTCCTTTACGCGACGGGGCGCGGACAAGACGGAAATTTCAATGCTGATATCCTTTAATTCCGCCGCCGCCACAGGGCTGAAGCGGGGATCATGGGAGGCCGCGGCCACGGCCATGTCACGCACCGTCGCAGACAATGGCTCCCGGCCGATGATGTTGCCGATGCAGCCGCGTAGGGCCCCGTGCTCGGTCAAGGTGACAAAAGCGCCTTGGGTCTCATTAAGCCTGGGGTCTTTGGTCGTGATCTGCGGGGCCTTGCCTGTCCTGACATAGCTCTCCACGCTCTCGCGGGCGATCTTCAAAAGCTCGCTTTTCTCCGCCGGGCTTAAAGCCGCGGCAGCATCATCCGGCGGGTCTGCCTGGCCCAAAAGATGATCATAAAAAATGACCGCCCCGTAACCCACCACACGGCTGTGATCGCCGGAGGTGTCCCCGGAATTGGCATGCATCAAGACTTCCGCATGCTTGATCCCCCGCAATCTGGCGTACATCAGGGCCGTGGTCATCGGTACAAATCCGCACATCTCCATTCGACGGGCCATGTTCCCTTCAAAAAAACTTTTGGGATCCATATCCACGATCGCCGCCAGCGTGCGCGCATCCATCTGATTGGCCGCGTCATAGGTGTAATAATGCGACATGTCCGATGAGATCAGGATCAGGACATCTTGACGCTGTCCAATGAGTTTATCCAGCGCCACCGCCAGGTCGCGGCAGACCCGCGGGTCGGGGTCTGACATCAGGATGGGAACGATATGAAAACCCTTAAAGGTCTTTTGCAAAAACGGCAATTCCACTTCAATGGAATGCTCGCGGTCAAACACATGGGGCAAAAAATGGAATTCCGCAGGGTTTTCTTTCAACAGGGCCTTGGCAAAATCTTGGTCGACAGGTACGACCCCCAACGGCGTCCGGAAACCCCCTTCGGGCCAGACGGAGATCCCCTCAAAAGAAAAATAATGGCTGGGACCGATGATCACGATGGTGCTGTAATGATTGCGGGCGATGGCTTTATAAGTATAGGCCGCCACCGGCCCGGAATACGGATAGCCGGCATGGGGTGAAACCGCTATCTCCACCTGCCGGTCATCCGGCACGGGACCTGTCGACCGGAAAAAGATGTCGATGTCCTTGGAGAGTTGTTGCGCTTCGGCGCTGTAAAAAGCGCCGGCCACATTGGGTTCTTTGATCATATCACTTGCCCACGACGACGCTCCCAGTGCCATGAACATCGCCGCTAAAAGGATGTTACGTTTCATAGCTTATCAAAATAAGAGTCCGCGCTGAATTTTTCCGCCTGAGGCAGGCGGCGTAACAACACCAGGGTCAGCAATAAACTGAAACTGTCCATAACGATGACGGTCTGCGGCTTGACGTGGATCCAGGCGCCGAAGCAGCCGCAGCTTTCTAATGGGAGGCCTCTTAAGAGAGCCTGCCCTACCACCCCGACCAGAATGCCGAACAAGACCCCTGCCCCGGCCAGGCTCCAGCGGGTCCATAAACCCAAAACCACGAAACTTCCGACCATGAATTCCATCCAAGGAAAGATCTGGGCTGTTAATACTTCGAGCCCTGACGGAAGGAGCTGGTAGGCCTGGATCACATACAAAAAATTCTGGTAGGGCCCCAGTATTTTGGACAGCCCTGAGACAATAAAAATACCGCCGATGAAGACACGAAGGACCCACATAAAATTTTACCCGCCGGGGAAATATTTCTTAAGCTCTTCCTGCAGGCTTTTGGTCCCCACCACCATTTTATTGTTGATAAAATACGTCGGCGTGGACGTTATGCCCAACGACTGGCCCATGGACTTCTCGTCATTGATGACCTTGTGCGCGGAATTCGAGGTCAGGCAGGCGCTCAACCGGTTCATGTCCATACCCACCTGCCGGGCCATAGCGTCAAAAACCGGCTGGGGATTGATCAATTGCGCCCATTGGGCCTGCTGGGGGATCATTAAGTTATCCAGGGCCCAAAATTTTCCCTGACGGGCAGCACACTCGCTGTACAGGGCGCTGATCAAGGCGTGATGGTGCAGGCTGGTCAGAGGAAAATACCGTACCTGGATATAAAGATCTTGGGGATGCCTGGCCAGGAAGATTTTCAAATATTCCAAACCCCAGGCGCAGGCCGGGCATTGAAAATCTACGAATTCCACAATCTTGACGCGGGCGTTGGGATTGCCTTCAGCGCGCGCCTCTTGAGGATTGATCTTTACCCCTTTAGGCGCCAGGTAAATTTTTGTACCCAGGGCCAATCCGATCAAAACCACAATCACGCCTAAAGCCAGTTGCCATTTCTTCATTCCTTCCCCTCCCTGTCTGTTTTTTTCGTGAGACGGTATATGTGCTGGCTTAATTTCGGCGTCAAGGCGCCTGCTTTCAGACGCCATTGCCAGTTATTGGACTTCGTGGCCGGCGTATTCATGCGCCCCTCTTCCTTTAAGCCCAAAAGATCAGGCATGGAAATGATCACGGTCTGGGCCCTGGAGCGCATTAAGACTTCGATCATAGTCCAATGCAGATTGCCGGCCGTGAACTTCTTTTGCAGGACCCGCGCGATGTTGGCCTTCTCATAAGGTTTGGCCTCCCGGGAATACCACCCCTGTATCGTATTGTTGTCATGCGTCCCGGTGTAGGCGACACAATAAGCCGGATAATTGGCAGGCACATGCGGGTTGGAGGCGGCTTCGCCGTTAAAAGCAAATAACAGGACCCGCATGCCGGGAAACCCGAATTTTTTCATAAGCTCGATGACATCCGGCGTGATCTCTCCCAGGTCTTCGGCGATGATGGGAAGGTGCCTGAAATGTTTGGTCAATGTCTTAAAAAAGTGCGCCCCCGGGCCTTTGACCCAGCGGCCGAACACCGCCAATTTTTCATGGGCGGGGATCTGCCAAAAACCGACGAACCCCCGGAAATGGTCGATACGCAGATAATCAAACAACTGCAGGTCATGCGCGATGCGCTCCACCCACCAGCTATAGCCCGCTTTTTTCAATTGCGCCCAGTCATAGACCGGGTTGCCCCAGCGCTGGCCGGTCCTGGAAAAATAATCCGGAGGGCAGCCGCTGATAAATTTCAAGTTCCCGGCCCCGTCGATCTTAAAAAAGGACGGGCGGCGCCAGACTTCAGCGCTGTCATAATTGATGTAAATGGGGATGTCGCCGATGATGGCGACGGATTTGGCATGGGCATGGTTTTTAAGCTTATGCCACTGCCGGAAAAACAGGTATTGGATGAATTTGGCCCTCTCCAGGCCCGCAGCATGTTTACGGGCAAATATCTTAAGAGCGCGTGGCTGGCGGGCCTTCAAAGCTTTGGGCCATTCGTTCCAGCTTAGACCGCCGTAAACGGACTTGATGACCGTGAATAAGGCAAAATCCTCCAGCCAATAAAGCTGTTCCGCCACAAAGCGGTCAAAATCCTGGCGGTCCGTCCTTTTTTGAAAACGCCGGTAAGCTATATTAAAAATCTTCTCTTTAATGCGCGTCACCTTGGGATAGTCCACCCTGTCATCAGCCGATGACGTCGCGGAGCCTTCAAGGTCGGAGGCCTGCAAAAAATTCTCAATGACCATCATCTCAGGGCTGATCAAAAGCGGATTGCCGGCAAAAGCGGAATAGCAGCTGTACGGCGAATAGCCGTTAATGCCGTCGGTGGGATTGATCGGTAAAATCTGCCAGTAACGCTGGCCGGCCGACGCCGCAAAATCGACGAACGCGTAGGCAAAGGGCCCCATGTCCCCGATACCGTACTTGGAGGGTAAAGACGTGATGTGCAATAATATGCCGCTGTGCCTGTGGTCCATAAAGATTCAAGACCTCATTTGCCCACCAAAATGGGCGGAAGTACGATGTTGACCTGGAGGATGCTCCCCAAGTGCTCAAAAAGTTTCACCCAGCGGCCCGCCAACTCATCCGTCCCCGAAAGGGAAAAGATGTCCGGATAAATTTTGCGTCCCATCGCAAAATAAATATTTTGGGCCTTCCAGAGGTCTATGTCCAGGTTCAATTGCGCCAAAAGCTCCAGGATGGCGACGATTTTTTCCAGCAGCTGGATGTTATCAGGATTGTCCGACAAATGTCTCATCAGGCTGCTGATCCGCTGGGACGCCAAGAAAGTGAAATTGGTATGGTCCCGTTTGAACGACCAGCGTTTCATCTCTTCGACCAGCTGCTTCAGGTGCTTGATGTCCATATCCTCAGCCTCCAGAACATCGCCTATGTCCTGGTTAAGGATAAATTCCACCACCGTCATCAGCATGCGCGGCAGGGGCAGGCTCGTCTCATTTTTGATCTGCATCAAAGGGTAATGGTGGTCGTAGATCTGGCGGAAACTCGTTTCGATATCATCCATCGTCGAACGCAAGACCTGGTTGAGGATCTTCTGTTGCTCTTCCTTGAACAAATGCCAAAGGGAATAATTGTGATATTTAAAATAGTCCTTGATGACGCCGATGACGCCGGGAATGTCGCTCTCCAGAAAAGCGCTCATGAGGAGGGTGTGCATTTTATCAAAATCAGCCGGGTTCACATGGTCGACACCGCCGATGAAATTATGGTCCCCCAAATGCAGCACGGCAAAGCAGATATTGGCCTGTTCCCATGTGTCCCTGGAACGCACCCTGGCACGGCCGACAGCCAGCCTCAGGCGTCCGGCTTCTTTAAGCTCATACTGCTCGCTTTTGACGGTATAACTGTACATGTTGGCCTGCGGGGCATATTGCTCGAACAAGGACGTCATGGCATAATGGGCCCCCACGCGCAAAAGGTCCACGACCGACGGCTTGACAATGCTGCGGTAAATCTGGGCGCCGTCTTTGAGTTCGGGGATATTGCTTATGACGCCGGCCAAACGGGACATAAACCCTTCTTCCAGGTTGACCGCCGCGACATCCCTGGCCAGCTGGATGGCGCGCGCCGCGTATTTCAGGATCTGCACCGTCTCGATGCCGGAGACCTCGCCAAAAAACCAGCCGCAGGAGGTGTACATGAGCATGGCGTTGGTCTGCATTTCCAAAAGTTTCAGGACCTTGATCTTTTCCTCTTCCAGGAGCGGCCGTCCGGCGACATTTTGCAGAAACCGGCCGGTATTATTTTCGCTGCGGTCCAGAATGACCTCAATATACCTGTCGCGAAGGTTCCACGGATCATCTGTAAAGGCGGCCATCTGGGTCTCGTACAAAGGGGCCATCTGCTCGCGCAGCCAATCCAACGACTGGCGCAAAGGCTGTCTCCATTTCTGGTTCCACCCCGGCTGGCCTCCGGTGGAGCAGCCGCAATCCGCGCGCCAGCGCTCGATGCCGTGCACACAGCTCCACGACGAATTTTCCACGATTTCCACTTCCTGGGCCGGCGGGAATTTTTGCAGAAATTCGCCGTAGACGGTCAGGCGGGCCAATTGATGGCTTTCGATATGCTGAAGGCAATACGCAAGGGCCATGTCCCCGAATTTATGGTGATGGCCATAGGTCTCTCCGTCGGTAGCAATATGGACGAGCTGGGCGCCGCTATGGGCGGGGCTGAAACCGTCCGTCAGGCGACGGGCAAATTGTTCGCCGTTATTCAAAAGCCCCTCAAAAGCGACCGCCAGCGCCGTGGGACCGTCATAGAAAAAAATAGCGATCTGCCGGCCCGAGGGAAGATAACAGCGGTACGGCACATGCGGATCAACTGTCCCCAGGCCCACGTCCTGCCAGAGCACGGCCTGTCCGCTGGGTTTGATCCGTTTGGCCTGGTGGGGCGCCAACACCGTGAACTTGATGCCCTGCTCGGCCATAAGGTCGAGGGACTCAAGGTCGACCGCGGTCTCCGCCAGCCACATGCCTTCCGGCTTTCGTTTGAACCTTGCTTCAAAATCTTTAATGCCCCAGATGATCTGGGTGCGCTTGTCCCGGCTATGGGCCAGAGGCAGGATCATGTGATTATAAACCTGGGCGATCGCGCTGCCGTGGCCGGAAAACTGGCGCTGGCTTAAGGCGTCGGCCTCCAGAATGGCCGCGTAAATTTCAGGGTCTTTCTCCTGCATCCAGGATAAAAGGGTGGGGCCGAAATTAAAACTGATCTTGGAATAATTGTTGACGATGTCGACGATGCGCCGGTTGCTGTCCAAAATGCGCGCGGCCGCGTTGCGGGCATAGCATTCAGAGGTCACCCGTTCATTCCAATCGTGGTAGGGGTAGGCGGAATCCTGCACCTCGACCTCATCCAGCCAGGGATTTTCTCTCGGGGGCTGGTAAAAATGGCCATGAATGCAAACAAATCTATTCAAAGTATTCTCCTACTTGGCGGGCTTGCCCCTGCCGCCCTGGTTTTCCATCCGATAAACGACCGAATTAAAAGCCTGCAATTCCGCATCCACAAGCGACACAAAGGTGCGGCGGTTTTTCACCATGTAGGTGATCTTATCTTCCCGGGCCAGCCAACCCAGGGCCTGAAGGACGACTTCGTCCTTTTCTTTAAGGGACTTGGCCAATTGACCGACATTGGTTTGCCCGTTTTGGCCTAAAAATCTCCAGGTTTTTCCCGCCGTTTCAATGATCTTCTCTTTCATGACCCGCTCCTTAACTATGAACACGGATTTTGATGATATTTTTGGATATAAATTATTCATTCATTTTAGTATCAAGACCCTTGGACGTCAATATATCTAAAACCTATCGGGCTTAATGCTGCTGGGCCAGGCGGGCGGCGCCCAGGACCACGGCGTCGTCACCCAGTTGAGACGCGAGGATGCGGCAGGTATTGAATTTCTTAAAAAACGGGTCCGCGTCAAGTTCCCTGGCCACGATAGGCAGGATGAAATGACCGCAGGCCTTGATCACCCCCCCGCCGAAAATAATGGCCTGGGGATTAAAGGTATGGTTTAAAGAAACCGCCGTTTTGCCCAGGACTACAGCTGCCCGGGCCAGCACGGATTTGACCAAGGCATCGTTGCGGGCCAAGGCTTCCCTTAAAATCCGGCTTTTGATCATGTCTAATTTTCCGTCGTTGAGCTTGAGGACGACCGTCTTCTTGCCTGCTTTGACGCCCTCGCGGATGTCCCGTTCAATGGCCCAGCGGCTGGTCAGGGCCTCCAGGCATCCGCGGTTACCGCAATGGCACCTGGGGCCGCCGATGCTGACGATCACATGTCCCAGTTCCGTGGCCGCGCCCTGGGCCCCAAGGAGCAGTTTTCCGTCGATGATAACCGCGCCCCCGACCCCGGTGCCGGGGAAAATACCCACCACATGCGACAACCCTTTGGCCGCACCCTTCCAGGCCTCGCCCAACAGGCCGGCATTGACATCATTGGTCATGACCACGGGTATACGGTATCTGCGTCTTAAAGAAGCGCTTAAAGGAAACCCGGTGAGGGCGATATTGGGGGCGGCCAGGATGTTATGATTACGGGTGTCCACGATACCGGGAACGCCGACTCCGACACCTTTGACGGACGACGGTTTGACGCCGGCTGCGTGGATGAGCTCATCGATGGTGTCGGTGAGGCAGTTGAATATGTCTTGGGCGTGAACCCGTTTTGGGGTCGCGGTCTTGGTGCGGGCGAAGACCCTGCCCGATGCCGAAACCAGGGCCCCCGCGATCTTAGTGCCGCCTATATCCAGACCGATGTAGTAATCCATGCGTTAGCGCGTATAATGATTGATGAAATATTCCTGCGCCTCGAAAGTCTCGCCTTCCTTTTTAATGGGGCCGTAATGATGGTTGGCTTTAAGCATCCTGGCCTTGCGCGTGTCCTTAAAATAGGTGTCCAGGATAAATTGCATGTGGCTCTTGATCTCCCGTTTGGTGATCTCGAATAAAAGCTCGATGCGCCGGTCGAAATTACGCGTCATCCAGTCCGCCGAGGACAAAAACAGGCGGCCGTTGCCGTTGTTGTTAAAGTAAAAAATGCGCGAATGCTCCAGGAAACGGCCCACAATACTGCGCACCTCGATATTTTCGCTTAAACCGGCGACACCGGGCACCAGGCAACAAATGCCGCGGACGATCAACCTGATTTTAACACCCGCATTGGAGGCCGCATACAACTTCTCGATCATTTGTGTGTCCTCCAGGGCGTTTAACTTGGCGATGATCAACCCGTTCTTATGGTCAGCCTGGGCTTGGATTTCCTTATCGATCAGGTCGAAGAAATATTTGCGCAGGTCATGAGGCGAGGAAATGACCCTCTTCCAGGGGCTGGGCAGCGAATAGCCGGTGATGACGTTGAACACGTCCGCAATATCACGGGCAAAGTCATCATTGACCGTAAAAAACCCGATGTCCGTATAGATGTGGGCGGTTTTCTCGTTGTAATTACCCGTCGACAAGTGCACGTACCGGCGGATCCGGCCTTCTTCCTTGCGCACCACCAGCGCCATCTTGGAGTGGATCTTCAGGCCCGCGATCCCGTAGATCACATGACAACCGGCCATCTCCAGATCCCGTGACCACTGGATGTTCTTCTCTTCCTCAAACCTGGCCTTGATCTCAACCACGACCGTCACCTGTTTGCGGTTCTTGGCCGCCTCCATCAGGGCCTTGATGATGGCCGAATCCTCGTTGGTGCGGTACAGCGTCATCTTGATGGCCAGCACGTCCGGGTCTTTGGCCGCAGCAGCGATGAATTCACACGTCGGCAAAAAGGACTGATAAGGCACATGGACAATAAAATCTTCTTCTTTGATCTTATCAAAAATGTTGTCATACGGGATCCTGGCTGGCGTAAAGCTTGGGCTGCGCAGCTGCGGCCTGTCCGTTGAAAATGACAAATCATAAAGAAAAGTCAAATCCAGGTCGGACGAGGCGAAGACCGCCTCCTCTTTGGGAAAATCAATGCCGTTGCACAGGACCGCCAGGAGTTCAGGGGAGGTCCCTTTTTCCATCTGAAGATACACCGCCTTGGCGCTGGGGCGTTTTTTCAACTCTTTTTCCAGGGCTTTCAACAGGTCGGGCGCGAACCCTTCATCGATCTCCAGTTCGCTGTCCCGCAGGACCCTAAAAAGGGAGGCTGCCTGGATTTCATAGCCTTTAAAAAACTGTGATAAATTTTCCTTGATAAGGCTCTCCGTCAATATATACACGGACTCCTCGCCGTCCGCCGGCACCCTCAATAACCGGGGCACGGATTTCGGGATGGGGATGATGGCCAGATGACGCATATCAGAACGGACGATATCGACCGCAAAAGCAATGGTACGCGAGGGCAACACCGGGAAAGGATGGCCGCCGTCGACCGCCATCGGCGTGATGATGGGATAGAGGGTGGAATCAAAAAAACGCTGCACGTATTTTTTCTGGTCAGGGTCCAAATTTGCCGGTTTTTTGATGAAAATTTTGTGTGCTTCCAATGCCTGCTTGATGGAACCCTCATAGACCTCATAAAATTTCTTGACCAGCTCATCGCTGCGCGTTTTGATCTCCGTAAAAAGCTGCTGAGGATAAAACCCGAACTGGTCGCGTTTATTGTAGCCGGAAGCCAGCAGCTTCCTGGCCCCTGACATCCTGACCATGAAAAACTCATCCAGGTTGCTGGTAAAGATGGCCAGGAATTTGGTGCGTTCCAAAACGGGATTGCGTTCGTCCATGGCCTCTTCCAGGACCCGCCGGTTGAATTCCAGCCAGCTTAAATCTCTATGAATGAATTTTTCAGCTGTGTCCATGTTAATCTTGTGCTTTTACTGTTAATGTCAACTTATTACCGGTGATCTCCTCGAACAATTCCTTTTTCTCCATGAAATTTTCTTTTTCCAGAAGAAAATTCTCGTGGCTGTGGGCCACGAGAGTGGCGTCCCCGGCGGCATTAAATTTGACTTCCAATTTCTTGACCTTTTGCCTGTGCGAACGGTCCAGCGCGTTGGCGATGCGTAACAGGGCGCTCAGTTTCTGCACCAGAATCTGGTCTGCGAAGGCCAGGGAGTTATATAACAAATGGCTTTTTAAGGGCGCGGAACGCCTGTGGTAGCGGGCAATGCAGGCGATAATGTTGATTTCGTTTTCCGTCAACCTGAATAAATTTAGGGAACTGATCATGTATTCGCTGTGCTTGTGGTGGGAACGGTTGCTGACAAACATCCCGATATCGTGCAAATAGGCCGCCAAGAGCAGGTACAAGCGGTCTTTTTCTTCCAGCCCCAGGCTGTCCTTAAAAGCACCGAAAAGCCGGTCGGTCAAAGAGGCCACGTGTTTAAGATGATTTAAATCCATGCCGTATTTCCGGCAAAGGAAATGCGCCACCGAAACCAGCTGGCTCAATTTATTGTCCCCTTCAGACATGTCGAACTTGAACAGCAAATGCGCCAGGATGGCCTCGGACAAAGAGGCCTCAAGGATATAAACATACTCGCTGTTATTCAATTTAAACAGGGTGTTGAGGATAATGGCGAAGCCGGTGATGGTGGAAGAAATGTCCGCCGGGACATTGTAGGTGTTGGCGATTTCCTCGACGTTCATCTGCCGCAGCCGCGAAAGCAGCTCCTGGGCCTCTGAGGCCTTGAACTTGAAAAAATCCGAATCACGGCGCTTATTGGGCAGCACGTTCTGGATGAAGACCGAATAATTCTCATCGATGAGAATGATGTCGTCGATCTTGAAGTTGGTGTTGTTGTTGTTGAGCGACAAGATCTCATTCTCGATGTACTCCTGGGTGGCTTCATGCACTTCTTGCAGGGCCCCGTCCAAGTTTTCCATGAATTGCGACAGGCGCAGGGTCCCGATCGGAAAGCCGATGTTCATAAGCGTCAGCCCACGCTCCATGACCGAAACGTCCAGGGAGCCGGCACCCAGTTCCGCGATCAGGAGGTTTTTCTTTTCCACCGGATAAGTCTTCTTTAATTTATGGCTGAGGAAATAATCGATGTAATAAACCACGTCCCCGGCATTGAGGACATCGATCTTAAAACCGGTCTTGCGCAGGATGGTATCCAGGAAGATGTCCTGGTTGCGGGACTCGCGCACGGCGGTGGTGGCGATGACCATGACATTCTGGACATCGTACTCTTTAAGGGTCTCTTTGTATTTTTGCAACACCGCTGCGGTCTGGTTGATGATGGTCTGCGGGATGCGGCCTTTGAGGAAAACGTGTTTGCCCAAAGGGACCATGTTCTTAAGAGACTCGATGATCTTGACATCATCCCCGTGGCTTTCCGCGATCAAAAGCTTGATGGTTGAAGAACCGACATCGATCACAGCTGCGCGCATATGCTATATCCTTCAAGCGGTCAAAACCGGTGAAATTCACAAAAGTATATCACATTCCACATAAAAGGAAATATTTAATGAATCCAGAGACTCAATCCGGCGGATCACCCGGCCAGCAGCCCGGAACACTGCTGTAAAAGGCCGTTCAAAATGGGGGGAATATAAATTCCCAGCACGACAACGATAAGGGTCAGGAATAAAACCGGCAATATCATGCTCGGGCTTTCCCCGGATGTCTCCATCGCCTCCTGGTCCTCTGCAGGGGCCTGCGCCATCTTTAAGACGATACCGGCCAGGCCCATAAAAATAAGAGCCAGAAACAGTAGATAAAAAAAGGCAAGAATATAATGGTGTCCCAGAAGGGCGGCGTACAAAATGATCAGTTCGCTTATAAAAGTGCCGAACAAAGGGAGCCCGCTTACCGCCAAAAAAGCCGCCAAAAGAAAAATGCCGGTGAGAGGATGCCTGCGAAGCACCCCCCTGACGTCCCCCGCCCTTTTGCTGTGATATTGCTGATAAAGGTTTCCTGTGACCAGAAAGGCGAGCCCCTTTGTAAAAGCGTTGTTGATCATATGCAGCAGGCTCCCATAAATGCCTATTCCGCCCAATCCCAGGCCGATGGCCACGATCCCCATATGCTCAACGCTTGAATAGGCAAACATCCGCTTATAGTCCTCCTGCCCCAATATGAATACATAGGCGAGGCCCATGGACATAATGCCCAAAGGGATGAGCATCGATGAAAAAAACGGCATCAGGCCTGCGGCATGGGCGACCTGGGCGATCCTGAAAACGCTTAAAAAAGCGCAGTTCAACAAACACCCTGAAAGCAGCGCCGAAACGGGCGACGGTGCCTGTGAATGGGCGTCAGGCAGCCAGGTATGCATGGGGACAAGCCCCATCTTGGTGCCGCAGCCGATCAAAAGAAAAATGACGCTCATTTTAAGCCATGGCAGGGACAATTGACCGGGATGGCTTATGAGTTTATCTATAAAAATGGACTCTACATTGCCTATGGTGGCAACGGCTAGAAAATAAATCCCCAGGAGGGCCAGCGCGATGCCTACCAGGCAAATGACCAAAAACTTCCACGTGGCCTCAATGCTCTGTTTGGTCTTGACGAAATTGATGAGCGGAACGCTGGAAAGGGTCGTTGCCTCGATGGCGATCAACAGCAGCCCGAAATGCCGGCTGGCGCTCACCAGGGTCATAAAGGCAAGGAACAGCAGCAGGAACCCGATAAAAATCCGGTGGGAAATGTCCGGTTCATCTTTAAAATATCCCAAAAGGTAAAATGCGACCATTAAAAACAACAGGCTGACCACGGAGAGCACCAAAAGCCCCGGGGCATCCAGCCCTAAAAACTCATTGAGGGAAACAGGCAGGGGCGATCTCCAGAAGCTGAACACGCCCGCGCAGTGCGCCAGGGCGGCCGAAATCAAAACCTTATTGCGCCAGCCGCGCTGCGGAAGGACAAATGCCGCTCCCCCGGCGATCAATGGCAATAGAAGTAAAAATAGCAGCATGGATCAATCCTTGAGCGTCGTCAATTCAAGTGTGTCCGTATGGTCAAATTCATCATTGATGTTATTGACCACGATCCCCAAGACCAGAGCGGCGATGAAAAGGTCCAGCAGGATCCCCATCTCCACAAGCAAGGGCATCTTTTTCAACAGCAGCATGGCAAAAAGGAACACCCCGTTCTCCAGCACCAAATATCCCACCACTTGGGCTATGGCCTTGACGCGGCCGGTCAACAAAAGAAAGCCGATGATGATCAGGGAAAAAGAACAGGGGACCACCATGTCCGAAGCGATCCTGACCGGAAAAACAAGCCTCGTCGCCAGCAAAAAAGAGCCGACGATGGCCGCTCCGCTCAATAAAAGCGTTGTGCCGAAACCTATGGTCGGATTGGATTCACTGCGCGAGGAGACATGACGGATCGCCCAGTAAAGAAAAGAAGGCATGGCCAATCCCCTAAGCACAATGGCGGCCCCGGCCACAAAGGCGATATAAAATTCCATCTGCTTAAAATAGATAAAAAACGGCACGCACCCTAAAAGGCATGACTGCAGCCCAAAAAGATGGATCATGGTCCCCAACCGGTTGCTGACCGTAATAAACAACGCTAACAGGATAATGAGGACCAGTGCAGCATCCAGCCACACGTTCATGCATGCCCCCTGACTAAAATCACGATAAACGCGAAGATGGAAAAGATGAACGCGGCATACAACACATAAAGGACCCTGTTGAGGCGCAGGCGGGCCATGGCCGATTCCACGATGCCGATGGCAATGCCGAGGCCGAAGAACCCCGATGTAAAAAAGGCCGCCTCCGCCGCAATGTTCCGTATTTTAAAACTAAAAATCATGGAAACGATCAAGCAGCCGAAAAGGAAAAGCTTCAAGGCCTGGCCGTAGACAATAAGGGCAAGTTCCGCTGCGCTGTGGTCCAGGACCATGACTTCGTGGATCATGGTCAGTTCCAAATGGGTTTCGGGATCATCCACCGGTATGCGCGAATTCTCGCAGAGAAGAACCAAAAAGAAACTGACCACGACCAGGATCAAGACCGGCCCCACCTGTCCCCAGGACGACGATAATCCACCCAAAAAAATCCCGGACAACGAGAGGCTCTTCGACAATAAGGCCAGAATGGCCAGGTTTAAAAAGATGGTGATCTCCGAAAGGCACGCAAAAGTTGCTTCCCTGCTTGCCCCCATCCCTTCAAAGCTTGATCCTGTGTCCAGGGCCGCGAGAACCATAAAGAACCTGCTCAGGGCCAACAAATAGACAAAAAGGATCATGTCCCCCCCGAACTGCACCGGTGCCTTAAGCCCGGAGATGGGCAGGACAATGCCCGCCGCTAAAATGGCCGCGGTCGAAATCATGGGGCCCATGCGAAAGATCCAGTTCGTGGTCACGCTGTACACCGGCTGCTTTCGGCCCAATTTAAAAATATCATAATATCCCTGCAATAAAGGAGGCCCCCAACGCCCCGCAAAGAAAGCCTTGGTCTTACCTATGACTCCCAAGAGCAGCGGAGGAAATACCAGCAGGATACCCAAATGGTAAATGAATGAATTCATATCAACGCAGCTTCCAAATCAACAGGACGACCAAAAGAAACAGGATATATAAAATATAGGATTGCGTACGTCCCCCCTGAATCCACTTGAGCCCCCTGGAAACTTTTTTGACAGCGTAAAATACAGGACGGAAAACAAAATACTCGGATATGTCCTTGACGCCGGAGTTCAACTGACCTGCCGCCGGGAAATACCTCTTTGGGATTTCGGATTTGATCCTGAATAAAACAACGGACCTGAAAATTTTCAGCACCGGCCGGGCAAAGGAAGAGGCGGTATATTGCATCTTCGAAGACGTGTACGCATGCCCGCAGCCCCACGTTTCCGTCCAGGTGACCCGGCAGGCGCCGAGAAAAATCCTGCGCAGCAAGGCAAAAAACAGAAAGATGGCGATCCCGGCGAACAGCACCTTGGTCACCGATAAAAGAGGCCCCAAGATCGCTTGCCGAAAAACAACAGGGACCGCCGCTCCTTCCATAGACTTCACCCCTTGAAAAGCATAAGAAACCATTTCTTGAGGGAAAAGCCCCACCCACAGGCAAAGAGCCGCAAGCATCGCCACCGGCGCCACCAATACAAAATCTCCCTCCATATTATGATGATGTTCATGCTCAGACCTATTATGTCCTAAGAAGACAGTCCCAAAAGCTTTGGCAAAGCAAAGGGCCGCCAAACCGCCTATAAGGCCCAAGGCCACAATGGCCGCCGTGGAAAAAATAATACCGCACATATCAAGATGAAAAACACCTTCCAAAAGCGAGCGGAAAACCAGCCATTCGCTGATAAACCCGTTGAAAAGCGGCAAGCCGCAAATGGACAAAGAACCGATCAAAAAAAGATGCCCGGTCCAGGGCAGCCATTTCAGCAAGCCTCCCATATGGTCCATTTCGCCGGTATGAGTGGACCGGATAACCGTGCCCGCACTTAAAAACAAAAGCCCTTTGAACACCGCATGATTGAACGTGTGCAAAAGTGCTGCCGCGTACCCTATATAACTGACGGTATCCTGATGATAATAGCGCCCTATCATACCTATGCCGAGACCAAGGGTAATAATGCCGATGTTTTCGATGCTGTGGTACGCCAGCAGTTTTTTGATCTCATGCTGCCCCAGGGCGTACAAGACCCCGGCCACACCCGAGACAATCCCCGTTGCCAAAAGCACGATCCCGCACCATAAGGGAAAATCTTTGACAATGGACATGATGCGTATGAGGCCGTAGATCCCTATCTTGATGACAACGCCGGAAAGGAGCGCGGAGACATGCGTCGGGGCCTCCGGATGCGCGTGGGGCAGCCAGACATGCAAAGGGATAAACCCCGCCTTCACACCGAAGCCCAAAAAAGCCAGGACGAAAATGCCCGCAGCCATCCCCAACGGGAACGGGGCCATGGCCATCCGGTCAAAATCCATGGATCCCGCATGGACGCCCATCAGAAGGAACATGCCGAGCAAACAAAATGTGCCGGTATGCGTGGCGATCAAGAAAACATAACCTGCCTTACGGACACGCTCGTGCTCGTTATAAAAAGTAATCAGAAAGTATGAGGCCAGCGTCATCAATTCCCAGGCCGCCAGAAACAAAACGGCGTTCTTGGCCACGACAACCAGAATGATGACGATCATCAACAAATGGCAAAGGCTAAAATGCGCCGGGAGGTTCCTGCCTCCTTTGTAATCGCGCATATACCCGTAACCGTAAATTCCGGCGGCCAGTGACAATATGAAGAACAATAAAAGGAAAAATGCGCTTAAGGCATCCATACCTATATAAAACTCCCCTAAAGGAATGGTTCCAGCCAGCCTGAAATCAACAGGCGCAATCCCGCGGCTCAGAACTCCCGATGCCGAGAACAAACCTAAAGCACAAGCAACAACCAAGGACCCCAAATAGACATGCGCTGAAATTTTCTTGAAGCGGGCAAGGGCCAACATCAAAGGAATGGAAACAGCTAAAATAAGAAGGCAGTATAAAATAAGCGTCATTGTTTCTTTTCCAACCTGTCAAGCATCCTTAACAGGCCGTCAAGGATGGTCAAAGGGTGCGGCGGACATCCCGGGATGTATAAATCCACGGGGACAACACTGTCCGCGCCGTTGCGGACCTCTGTTGACCCCCGGAAAGGCCCACCGCTGATGGCGCAGGACCCCACGGCGATGACGATCTTGGGATGAGGCATCGCCTCATAAGTCTTTTTAAGGGCCAATTCCATATTTTTGGTCACCGGCCCCGTGATCACCAGGCCATCGGCATGCCGGGGCGAGGCTACAAACTGGATGCCGAACCGGGAGAGATCAAAAACCACAATATTGGTGACTTGTATTTCAGCCTCGCACCCGTTGCACCCTCCGGCACAAACCTGCCTGAGTTTCAAGGAACGGCCGAAAAGGCGTTTCATTTTGTCGTTCAATGCGCCGGCCAACCTGATCTCGTCGCCTTGGGCGACCAAATCCTCTTTGTTGGAAACAGCCATGCGGTGATCCTTCGAATAAGTAAAACATCCTTCGGCAGCGGCCTCTTCATTGAAAAGCAGCTCGCCTAAATTGACAGGGCCTTTCACATCAACCGGACGGCCCCTGTAACGCCCGGGAAAGCCGGGCACCTGTTTGGGATAAGCTATTGTCCTGTATCCCTGTTTGAATCTATTGATAAGGATCTGCCACATAATCTATCTCCTTCTATAAATCATGACCGGCATACGACAAATTAAAACTTTTATTGCACAAAGGAAAATCCGAAATCTGCCCTCCCCTGACAGCCAGGGAAAGCGCCATCCAATTATTAAAAGAAGGGTCCTTGATCTTATAGCGGCATATACGCGATTGGGAATCGGTGATGGCCACATGGGCGATCTCTCCCCGCCATCCTTCCGCCATACTCAGGGCCATAGAATCCGGTTTTAGCCTTGAGGGCTTATTTAACAATTCTCCCGATGGAATTTGTTGCAAGGCTTCCAATAGAAATTCGATGGACCTCTGCGCTTCCAGGCGGCGCACCAGGGCCCTGGCATAAACGTCGCCTGAAGAGGCTGTTGAAACCGGAATGTGATGGAAACGGAACATCCCGGAAGCATAATCGGTCCTTACATCCCTCTCATGCCCGCAGGCACGCGCGGTCAAGCCCACCAGCCCCAATTGTTCCACCGCCTGACGGGAAATCCTTCCCGTGGATTCCAGGCGCGAAAGCACCGAGGGTGTGGAAAAGAAAAGTTCGGCAACGTCCGTGAAATCCTTTTTTGCCTTTAATAAGCGCCTCCGGAAATCGTCAATCATCCCTTCGTCCAGGGAAAATAAAACACCGCCCGGCCGGCACAAGCTTCTGCCGAAACGGCTGCCGCATAATTCCATTGATAAATTCAGAAATTCTCCGCGCAAGCGACCATAGTAAGCGGATACCGGTAAAAATCCTATGTCCGTACTTAAGGCGCCCAAGTCTCCTACATGGTTGGCAAGCCTTTCTAATTCCAACGCCATGGCCCTGATCATCTCCGCCTGTAACGGGACTTGGGTGTCGCTTAAAGCCTCGATATTACTGCAAAAAGCTGATGTATGGCCTATCACTGTGTCCCCGGCGACGGATTCCGCCACGAGCACGGCACGTTCCAGGGAAATTTCTTCCATCATTTTTTCAATGCCGCGGTGCTGGTAGCCCAGTTGGATTTCCAGGTTCAGGACCTCTTCGCCGTGGCACTGAAAACGAAAATGCCCTGGCTCGATGATCCCCGCATGCACGGGGCCGACGGCCACCTCGTGCACTTCCTCGGAATGAATTTGATAAAAAGAATAATTTTGATGACGGCGGACAGGTTTGGGCCATGGATGGCCTTGGGGCTGCAAGCCGGATTGCTCGGCGATCTCCCGCTCGAATAAATGGGCCTGGGGCAAGACGGGTGTCAGTGACTCAAAACCTGTTTTACCCGCGGGCACCTGCATGGAAAAAACTGATAATCTCCCTTCGTGGTCCATGCCCACTACCGCGTAAATACAAATATTCTTGTCCTTTGGGCCGTGGGCAAATAAGCTGACCAACCGGCCGGCCGCCGCGCAACTTTCCAGGATTTCCCTGCGGAAAGAGACTTCATCCAGGACAGGGACTTGCGCCAGGGCCCACGCCTGCCCGTTATGGACATAAAATCTTTCAAATGACATGATGGGCCTACCTCCCTCCTAACGATGTTTGTGTTGAGCGTAAAACATTCTCTAAAAAAACCGGGACGTGCAAACCCAAGGCCAAAATGATCGCTCCCAGGACAAGAATCGGCGCCATGGAACTTACCGGATGAACCATGGGAGAACTTTCTTGTTTTGAAGCAGGCCCATGATGGAACATTTGGAGGGCCCCCTTGGCCATGCCGATGAATATGACCGACAAAAAAACAATGAACATCGCCGCTATCAGGTAATGCTTGGATTGGACCGCCGCACTTAGGATCATGATCTCGCTGAAAAAAGTACCCGAGGGCGGGATGGCAGTCAATGACATGAACCCAAGCACCAACAATACCCCCATGAGCGCATTTTGTGCGTAGACCCCCTGGATTTGTCCCATATCCCTGCTGCGGTAATGCTGGTATAAATTTCCCGCCAGCATGAACATAAAGCCTTTGGTCAAAGCATTGTTGATCAAATGAAACATACTCGGCCAATAGGCCGCCTGGCCCAACCCTAATCCCAACGCGATGATCCCCATATTCTCGACGCTGGAATACGCCAGCATCCTGCTGAAATCCTTCTGCCTTAATATAAAAACAGCGGCGACACCCAGAGACAGCACGCCCATGACCATGAGGATGGGCTCTATAAAGGAAGAAAGGTCGGCTCTGTTGCATATCTGGACCACTCTTAAGATAGCCAGGATCGGGCATGCTGTCAAGGCGCCGGAAAGCAACCCTCCGATAGGGGCCGGGGACTGGGCATACGCATCAGGCTTCCAGGTATGCATAGGGGCCAAACCCATCTTGGTCCCGTAGCCGACAAGCAGGAATATAACACTCAACTTCAACCACGACGGCGTCAATACAGATGCGTGATTGAGAAGATCATTCAAAAACACGGTCTTAAAGTTGCCTGATGAAATAGCCAGCATAATGGTCCCCAAAAGGGCCAAAGCAATTCCTACCGAGCAGATCAAAACATATTTCCAGGCAGCTTCCGTGTTCTGAGGACTGCGCTCAAAACTGATCAAAGGCGCACTCATCAGGGTTGTCGCCTCCAGGGCGACCCACAGCAACCCCATATGGGCACTGACTGAAACCAGCGTCATGCTGGACAGTAAAAGCAGCAAGCATCCTGTAAAAATCCGGTTGCAAGCTCTTTCATTTTTCAAATAGCCCCACAGGTAAACTGATACCGCGGCAAAAAGGATGCTGATGACAGTTAAAATCAGCTTGCCCAAAACATCCAACCCCAAAAATACCGGGCCGCTGCCGTTGTCCGGCATGCCGCCGCTCCACAAGCCCAGCACTGCTGCCAAATGGATCGAGGCAACGCCTATCAGGAGAATCTTTCGAAGGCTGTTCTTAGGCAACACAAAAGCCAGCAAGCCCCCTGAAAACGGCAGTAGGATCAGAAACAAAAGCATTATCAGTCCCTCAACGTTGTTAAATTAAGCGTATTGGTATCTTCGTAATCCTCGGTGATATTATTGATCACGATGGACATCACCAGCACCGCCACAAAAATGTCCAATAATATCCCCATTTCGATCAAAAAAGGTGTTTTATCCAACAGCAACATGGAGAAAAGAAAAATACCATTCTCCATGACCAGATAACCGATGACCTGGGTAATGGCCTTGACCCTGCTGACCAACAGGAGCAATCCAATGGCAAAAATAGAGAATGCCGCCGGTATAAATAAACGGGAAAAATACCGGTCAGGCAGCGTCAGCTTGGATGATATATAAAACGCCATCCCCACCAAAATACCGCCTAAAAGCATGGTCTTGCCGTATCCCAAAATCGTCGGGGCTTCCCGGCGCAGGCGCACGTGGCGGATGGCCCAGAATAAAAAGTTCGGCATCACAAAAACCTTCACGATCAAAGTCCCAAAGGCAATTGTCAGGACATGCCAATTAAGGCCGGCCCTGTCTACTTGCAAAGGGATGCTGCTTAGAACAAGAGATTGAAAAGCAAAAAGCTGGATGATGGTCCCTATACGGCTGCTGCCTAAAAGGACGATCCCTGAAAGAATGATGACAATTAAACTGATGTCCAGCCACATATCAAGCGCCCTTTAATAAAATAACAATGAAACCCAGCGTGGCTAAAACAAAGGCCCCTATCAACAGATGCGGGACGCGGTTGAGGCGCAGACGTGCCATGACGGACTCAACCACACCGATGGTAATACCAAGAACGCCCATCCCACAAAGAAAAAAAGTGACACCCGTCAAAGGAGATAAATGCGCGGGAACGAACAAACTGACCAAAACACTGCCCAAAACAAAGAGTTTGATATAACTTCCCCAAAGGATGAGCCCCAGATCATAGCCGCTGTGATCCAGGACCATGACTTCATGGATCATGGTCAATTCCAGATGGGTATTGGGGTCGTCGATCGGTATACGGGAATTCTCGACCAGCATGACCAGAAAGAAACTGACGGCGACCAGCACCAGCACCGGGCCCATGGAGAGCCAGGAAGAGAAAAATCCGGTATTCAGCATGTTGCATAAAACCAGGCTCTTGGAAACCATAACCAGCAGGATAAAATCCATGAAAAGGACAATTTCCGACAAGCAGGAAAAAGCCGCCTCACGGCTGGCGCCCATGCCCTCAAAACTTGATCCTGTATCCAGCGCTCCGATGATCAAAAAAAACCGCATCAATCCATAAAGGTAAATAAAAAGAAGCGCATCCCCCCAGAAATAAACAGGCGGAGCGATGCTGCCCCAAGGGACAAAAATACAGGAAGCCAGGGCTGTGGCCATAACTACCACAGGGGTAAGTTTAAAGACCCAGGACGTGGTCGTACTATAAACAACCCCCTTGCGAAAAAGTTTCGCAATATCGTACCATGGCTGCAACAGGGGCGGCCCCCACCTGCCGGCAAAAAACGCCTTGGTTTTTCCGATCACTCCTAACAATAACGGAGAAAGGGCCAAAACAAATAATATATGGGAAAAAATGGGGAGCATGTCTTTTTAGGTCACCTTCCAGATCAAAATGAGAAACAGAAAAATAAAAATATAAAGCACATATATCTGTGCATAGCCGCACTGGATGCTTTTCATCCGGCCGCAAACTTCCTGCATCAGACGGTATATCCTGCGCCAAAAAAAATGTTCCGAGGCATCTATGACCTCCGAGGCCACAAGCACCTTTTCAGGAAAAATTTGTTGGGGGCGTGCCTTCGCGCGGCGCAAACACAGGACCTCGCGGAAGAGTTCCACGATGGGGCTGGCAAATGAAGAGGCCGTATATTGCATACGCGGCGAGGCGGCGGCATAGCCGCACCCCCATGTCCCGGATTTTGCCACTGACATATTTTTCATGGCCATCCTTCTAAATAAAACCAGAAAAATGGATATCCCGATAAGCACAAACAAACTGAGGACCATCCATTGAACGGGACGTAAAATATTTGCCATGTCCGCGGTATTGGTTGCTGTCGGCAAAATACGCATGGCCCCTTGCAGGCAAAAAGACACCATCGTCTGGGGAAAAATCCCGATCCAAACGCAAACGCCGGCGAGAACGGCCATAGGGGCAATCATTGGGGCGGAATTCTCTTTCAAATCCGCCGCATGCTGTGACCTTGCCTGCCCCAAAAAGACCGTGCCGAAAGCTTTGGTAAAACACATGAGCGCCAGTCCCCCGATGAGCGCCAGGGCGATGATCGCAAGCCCTATTAAAATGACCGGCTCCATCGGAAAGCTGAAAACACCTTCAAAAAGGGCCCGGTATACCAGCCATTCGCTGATAAAACCATTGAAAAGAGGCAGGCCGCATATCGCCAAAGACCCTATTAAGAACAGCGCACCGGTCCAGGGCAGATACTTTAACAACCCGCCCAAATGGTCAATTTCTCCGGTATGCGTCTGCCGGATGACAGAGCCGGCGCTTAAAAAAAGCAGTCCTTTAAACATGGCGTGATTAAAAACATGTAAAAGGGCCCCGGCATAACCGATGACGGCGATGGTATGGTATTGGTTCAATTGCCCCCAAAGACCTATCCCCAACCCCAGGGCGATGATCCCGATATTTTCAATGCTGTGGTAGGCCAATAATTTCTTGATTTCGTGCTGGCCCAGGGCGTACAAAACACCCCCGACACCGGAGACGATGCCGATGGCCGTGAGCACCGCCGGACACCATGGGGGGAAATGCTTGACCATCATGATCAAGCGGATGATGCCATAAATACCCATCTTGATCATCACCCCTGAAAGGACAGCGGAGACATGGCTGGGCGCCGCCGGATGGGCATGCGGCAGCCAGATATGCAGGGGAATAAACCCGGCCTTGACCCCGAAACCGATCGTCCCTAAAACAAAAACAACGCCTGCCAGCATCAAGGGGAATTGGGCCGCTGACATCCGGCCAAAATCCATGGACCCGGCCTGGGTCCCCAAAAGAATGAACATCACCCATAAACACAATGTCCCTATATGGGCGGCGATCAAATAAAGCAACCCCGCTTGCCTTACCTCTTCATTGCCGTCATGATAAGTGATAAGGAAATATGAGGAAACCGACATGCCTTCCCATGCCAGTAAAAAAAGGACGGCGTTCCGGGCGGTGACGACCAGCATGAGGGACATCAAAAAAACAAGATACAAACAAAAATGGCCGGCAATGTCCTGTTGATGTTCCCCATTCCTTAAATAGCCGATTCCATAAACTCCCGCCAGAAAACACAGCAGTGTGACGGCCAGCAAAAATAAGGCGCTGACAAAATCGATGCCGATTGTAACCTCTCCCCAGGGCAATGACCAAGGCAGCCGGTCGACAAAACTTTCCTGCCTGATGAGGGTATCCACCGCACTGATAAAAGCAGATCCGCAACCCAACGTCAAAAATACAAGAAATACATTTTCTGCCCAACGTGGCTTATGCCTTAATAAAGCAAGACAGAGAATGCCTGCGGATAAAAGGGCCAAACTGACGGAAAAAAGGATCATGAACTGCTCTTCTCCTTGGGCCTGTCAGCTAACTTGGACTCCAGGATCCTGATTTCCCCCAATATCTGTTCCGGCGTAGATTTTTGCTGGAGGGATTGCCGCAAAGAACTGTTTTGTAAACAAAACGCCAGCCTGGCCAGAAGGGAAAGATGCTCTTTGACCGACGAGCTTAACAGCCCGAAAACTATCGAAACCGGATTCCCGTCCAGCGCCTTGAAATCAACCGGCCCCTTAAGGAAACACAGGGCGACCGCAGACTCCTGGACCTGTACGACCACGGGATTGCGCACATGCGGGATGGCGATCCCGCCGCCGATGGCAGTAGACATCAATTCTTCGCGTCGCAACAACAGGCCGCACATCTCTTCCTTATTGATCTTGGCCGGCATAGGAAGGCGGTCCACCAAAGCCTGCAGCGCCTCTGTCCTGTTGGCGCCGGGAACATCATAGTGAATGCCTCCGTTCTTCAACGCATGATACAAGGTGCCGGGATGGCCGTTCTCTTTTTCCCCCAAAGCCAATATCTCAGCCGTCAGGTTGATTTTGTGGCCCAAGGTCCATTCCAGAAGTTCTATATAATTAAAATGGTATTGCCCATTAACCTTAACGCAGGGCATTTTGTCCCTGGCAATCCATCGGTGGATGGTCGGCTCGGAGACATGAAGGATCTCCACGATATCACGCAGCGATATTTGCATATTTCTTCCTAAATGTTGGATGGGTTGGTTGTCTTCTGGCCGGCTAAAGGTAGGCAGATGCGGTCATTACTTTGTGTTCCTCAATTCTATATTCCCCTATATGCGAATATAAGCATATATTAACTCGCTTTGGGGACCCTGTCAAGAAAATGGAGGGCCATTGCCTGCCCCAGATTCGGGAGCGAAGCGCCCTTTTTTACTCTTTCCCGAGGGTCTTGAGCATTTTTTCTGAAGCCTTGAATTTTTTGCGCAGCATCACGGCGATGGGGCGTAAAACGTTGAAAATATCATGGTCCGCGATATCGTAGTAAACCGTGGTCTTTTCCTGGCGGGAGGTCAAAATCCCCGCATGGCGCAGGGCCAAAAGATGGCGGGAGGTGCTCGACTGGCCTATCTTGAATTTGCCGACAAGATCCCCGACGCTCTTTTCCCCTGTTTTAAGCTCTTCGATCAGCTTCAGGCGGACCGGATGCCCCAACACTTTCAGGAAATCCGCCTTGATCTTATACACCATGTCCTGCATCGGGATCTTCTTTCACAGGTTCTTGAAGAAGCTGCAAAGCTTGTGCAGGGTCCGGATCGGGCACCGCAGGGCCTTTTAAAAATAAAACGCCCAAAGGCGGGATCGTCAACGGCAGCGAAAATGGCTTGCCGTGCATGGGTTTTTTCTGGGCATCGACACCGCCGCCGTTACCCTGGCCGCTGCCGCCGTAAGGCTTGGCATCCGAGTTCAACACTTCCAGCCAATGCCCTGCCTGCGGCACGCCGATACTGTAATTTTTAAGCGTCTGGGGCGTAAAATTGCATACGGCGAGGATGCGGGATTTTCCGTCGGCGGACTTGCGGATAAAACTGATGATGCTGTTATTGTAATCGCTGAAATCGACGTATTCAAACCCTTCCGGAGAAAAGTCCCTTTCATACAAGGCCGGCTCCTGACGGTAAAAACGGTTCAGGTCCTTGACCCATTGCTGGATGCCCTGGTGCGGGGCGTATTGAAGCAGGTGCCATTCAATGCTGTGCTCATATCTCCATTCAGCCCATTGGGCGAATTCCGATCCCATAAAATGGAGTTTCTTGCCCGGGTGCGCGAACATATACCCGAAAAGCAGGCGCAGGTTGGCCAATTTCTGCCACTGGTCCCCGGGCATTTTACCCGCCAAAGCTCCTTTGCCATGGGTGACCTCATCGTGAGAAAGGGACAGCAAAAAATTCTCGGAAAAAGCGTATAAAAATGAAAACGTCAAATCATTATGATGGTATTTGCGGTAAATGGGGTCCTTGCACATGTACACCAAGGTGTCGTGCATCCAACCCATGTTCCATTTCATACCGAAGCCTAAACCCCCCACGAAGGTGGGGCGCGACACCCCGCCCCAGGCCGTCGACTCCTCTGCGATCATCTGCGTGTCGGGGAAATTACCGTAGATCATTTCATTGAGCCTGCGCAGGAAAAAAATGGCTTCCAGGTTCTCCCGGCCGCCGTACTCATTGGGCACCCAGGCGTTCCCCCGGGAATAATCCAGATATAACATGGAAGCAACGCCGTCGACACGCAAGCCGTCCGCGTGGTACTTGTCCATCCAGATCATGGCTGAAGAAATCAAAAATTCCCTGACCTCATTGCGGCCGTAATTAAAAATCGCACTTTTCCAGTCGGGATGATAGCCTTTCCTGGTATCCGCATGCTCATACAGGTGCGTGCCGTCAAAATAGACCAGCCCATGCTCGTCGGTGGGGAAATGCGACGGCACCCAGTCCAGGATGACGCCAATACCCCGCTGGTGAAGGCAGTCCACCAGGTACATGAAATCCTGCGGCGTGCCGAAACGGCTGGTGGGGGAGAAATAGCCCAGGGTCTGGTATCCCCAGGAGCCGTCAAAAGGATGTTCCATGACCGGACAAAACTCGACATGGGTATAGCCCATGTATTCCAAATAATCAGGCAGCTGTGCTGCCATCTCCCTGTAGGTCAACGGGCGCAGATTTTCTTCCACCACCCTTTTCCAGGAAGCCATATGCAGCTCATAAATGGACATCGGCGCTTCCAAACTGTTCTGGCGATGCCGCTCTTTCATCCATTGCGTGTCCTTCCATTCATAATCATGGTCCCAGACAATGGAGCCGAAATGGGGGGCCACTTCATTATAAAAAGCAAAAGGATCCGATTTTTCCACCTGATAATTCCGGGCATTGGAGACGATAAAATATTTATAGACCTCGCCGCGGGCCAAGCCCGGAATGAAGCCTTCCCAAATGCCTGAAGAATCCAAACGGCGTTTTAAAGGGTGCGTGTGCCGTTGCCACTGGTTAAAATTGCCGACCACGGAGACGCTTTTAGCATTAGGCGCCCACACGGCAAAGTGCACGCCGGTCTTGCCGTCGACAACCGCAAGGTGCGCTCCTAACTTGTCGTAAAGCCTGAAATGGTTGCCTTCTTTAAATAAATAAACGTCGTGGTCCGTAATGAAAGATTCCGTCAATGGCTCTGTTTCCATATTTCTCCGTATTGTTTAATCCAGTCTTCCTTGGCCCATTCATAACCCACATCACGGCCGGCTTTCTCGCTTTCATACCATTTGTGTTTTTCGATTTCCTGAACGACTTGAGGATCGTTGCACAGGTCCTTGCTCAAACGATTTTGTGCCTGCGGCGCCATCGCGGGCTCTTTTTTACGCTCGAATGAAGACACATGCGGCTGAGAAGAGGTAAACGTTTTTCCTTTTCCAATGATCTCCATGCCCCGGCGGCAGAGCTCCTTGGCATAATCCGTCCATATCCCCTGGCCCCAATAACGGAAACAGCTCGTTTGGGACAACAGAACATACAACAAGGCTTCTCGATAGGCCCTTGAATTTTTGTCGGCATCTTTTTGGTCGAACTTTTCATGGAACGCCGCGCTTAAATGGTTGATGGGATCAAGCACGTCACTGTAGCCCTTGACCCAATTACGGTCATTGGTCCATGAGCCTTTATCAAGGTTGAACGAATGGTCTTGGGCCTGGAGTTGCGTGATGGCTTTATTGACAGCCTCCGGCTCGAATTTCTTGATCTTCTCCCAAATGCGGTGCTGGGAAATAGGCTGCAGGGGCGCATAGGCGCCGGGATTTAACCCCGAATCCTCCAGAAATTCCAGGTATTCCGACCCGTTCAAAGCGACCGTGCCCTCTGTGGAAAGGCCCTGGATGCACTGCATGTACATGGGCGGAAACTCATTCATCATGACCCCGCCGTTCTCACCGTCACCGATCTGGACGACAAAAGGCGGGACTTCTTTACCGCAATACTCCCGTCTGGACAATCCCCGCGCCTCAGGCAACGGTTGCATCTGGGCCACCAGCTTGGTGTCGGAGCCCTGCGTCTTGATAAGACAGGTGATTTCCTGGGTCTCTCCCATCGAATTCTTGGCAACCAGTTTATGCGGCAGATGAGGATTGCTGATCCCGCGGCCGTTGAGGTCTTCGACGGTGTGCTCCTGCACCATGAGCCACTCGTACCCGCACTCTTTCAAAGCTTTGACATACTCATAGCAGACATCCGGATGGATGGGCAAATGCATCTCAGGCGCGGAAAATCCTTTGATGCGCTCTTCGGCTTCCTTGCCGAAAATGGAGGCAAAATGCCGGCGGAAAGCCATCATATGCAGTTTGATGTCCGGTACCGGCGTCGAAGTGACGACGGAATGCGACCACATGGTCCCCATCCATTCCACATAAGGCCAATAGGTCTTGTCGCAAGTAATCCTCTTTAAATTCTCCAGTGCTTGGCCTCCATTGATCTGCCGCAGCCCCCAGAGCAGGTTGCCGGAATAATCCAGCATGATACGGGGACTTTTGCCTGCGGCCACCAACTCCGGTATAAACCGGGACATGCGCTGATAACAGTCAAAAAACACGCCGGCATTATAATTGTCGCCGATCCCCTGGTTCTCAAACATGTACTGAAGATTGGAAATCAGGCCGGCACGGTACAGGTCCCCTCCGCCCGCCGGAATCGTCGGCTGGTGCATATGTAAGGCGATGCCGAACGCAGACCTGACTTTCTTAAAATCAATATTGGAACAGTTGCTGTACAGTTTTCTTTTTTTAGGAAGGACCGCTGCGCCGGTCTGAGAAAAAATATTAGGTAAATTGTCGATGATGTCGTTCATCGTCTACCTCCTTGTCTTCAAAAGTCTTTTGAGAGGCCCGGCTTTTTTCAAAGGCGTTTGTGCCTGATGATCATCGAGATAATATTTGACGCAATTCATGTCCCCGAAAATATTGTCCCTGGATTCAACCTCTTTAAGCCAGGACTCGTTGATAGAATCCTCTTTTAAATCATTGCATAACCTGTAAAACCGGTGCAGGTGCGTCTTGATCCTTTTTTCCGCGTAAGCCACGACGGTTTGTGCCTTCATGATAAACGGCCAGTCGCTGGCTTCCGCCAGAAGAAGTTCGCGCGCGGCCTGATTAAGGGCGCGGTAACGAAGAGCGGATTTGAGAGGTTTGCGGCCGAAATGGCCCCGGATCAAACCGGCATTTTCCGATGCCACCTCTTTCATAAGCCTTCCGGCATCATGTAAATAAGGATATATCCAATCGTTGCAGTCTTCAAGCCAAAACTCGCTGAAGCCCTTATACCCCCAACTCGAAAAGCCGGGCATGGCCACCTGATTGGTGGAATACTCTTTCAAATATTGCGACGGGGTCGCCATCTCAATGGTGTCCTGGTCATAAAAAATCTTCCGGGCCAGAAAGTCGATCCATTGAGGCCCCTCAAACCACCAATGACCGAATAATTCCGCGTCGTAGGGGGCCACGACGATCGGCTTGCGGCCCATCCTGGAAAAATAATGTTCGATCTGTTTCTGGCGGTTAAACATAAAGTTCCCGGCGTGAACAGCGGCCTTGTCGGCGGCCCTTTGCGGATTGTACGGAGCTTTTTCTTCCGTATCGCCGGTGATCCGCCAATACTTGATGCCGGTGTTGACACGGATGCCGTCGGGGTGGACATAGGGTTTGATATATTCAAAATCCAGCGCAAAGCCGATATCACGGTAATATTCCCGGTAGTCAGGATCGCCGGGATATCCCTCCTTGGCGCTCCAGACCTGCTTGGAACTTTCCCAGTCCCGCCCGAACGCGGCCACCCCGCTGGGGCAATAAACAGGGGCAAAAACACCGAACTGCGGCTGCGGGTCCGCGTTCATTATGCCGTGGGAATCGCAAAAGAAATACGTGATGCCGGCTTCTTTTAACAGGCGATCCAGCCCCGGGTAAAAGCCGCATTCCGCAAGCCACATCCCTTTGGGGGCGACCCCGAAACAACGTCGGTATTGATCGATGCCGACGGCGATCTGGGCCTTGACAGATGACTCGTTGATGTTCAAATTGGGCAAAAAACCATGGGTGGCGCAGGAAGCAATGATCTCCAGGCAGCCGGCCTCCTGGAATTTCTTGAAAGCGTTAATGAGATTTTTATGGTAGCGGTTCACGAAGATGTCCCGGGCCTCGACAAACCGGTTGTAATACATAAGCGCGAGGCCCCGGAATTGCGGGTCATACGCTGTACGGTCCGACTCTTTAGCCGCCAGCTCAATAAGTTTATTGATGTGGCGCACGTAGCGTCCCTGCAGTAACGGATCCATGAACATGGCCAACAGGGTCGGGCTGATCGACATGGTCAGGCGGAAATCGACCTCATCGCGCACAAGCAGCTCAAAGACCCGTAGTAAGGGGATATAGGTTTCGGTAATGGCCTCGAACAGCCAGTTCTCCTCCAGGAAATAATTTTCCTCCGGGTGGCGGACAAACGGCAGATGGGCATGAAGGACAAGGCTCAAATAGCCCCGGGGTTTTTTATTCATAGGATGTTTTTAAGTATTTTGGGAAAATAAACTGTTTTCTCCCGTTCGACACGCGTGTTGATATGCCGCTGTTCAACTCCATCCGATGATTGGGCGACAAATTTCAAAGGGACCTCGCCGTCAGGCAGCGCATACCGCAGGGAAAATGTCCCGTCCGGGTTTAATTTGATCCCTTGCTGGTTGAGCCAGACAGCGGCATCAGGTTCCGTCCTGCCATGCACAATCAATTCCGTGGCAATTTCAAAGAAAAACTTCCTTTTATTCAAACGGCCTTCGCTGCCCTGGAGCCCAAGGAATTTTTCACTGGCGCCCTGTTTTTCCGTCAGGGTCCTCTCTGAAGCGCCGGGATGGGTGCGCCGGATCAATTCGATACAGGTGACCAGAGGCAGGACCTTTTGCCACGGTATGCCGGCCGGTATCCCTTTGACAAGACCCGCCAGCGAAGTCCTGGGGACACCTCTTCGCCCTTTTGACTTGCTATGAAATAATTTTAAATAATAGGCGCGGATGTCGTGGGCGGTCAGGTGATAGATCCTCGGGTACTTAACGCCTTTGACCCGGCGGCCCTTTCCCGACGGCCCCTGCGTTAAAACCTGCTGAAATTCACCGGCCTGCCCCTGCATCAAACCTCGGCCGGGGTCTTCTTTGATGTCTTCCTGAATGTAGGGTTGGGATTCCCTGGACAATTTGATGTCCTGCCATATCAGGTCGTTTCTCTTCGAGGCGGTCTTGGCAGGGGTTTGCACCGTATTGGAACGCGTCAGGGCCGTAAAATGATTTTTGCCGCCGGCCACCCCCACTTCAACGCAATAACCGGCGTTGTCCTGCCCGACATTAATGTAAGCATCTTTAGTGGTCGGCCCCACTTCGATGTCCCGCGCGGGGCTCACAGTCGAATGGACACGGAGGACGAACTTCAGGTCCTTTGTTTTCGATTTAAACTGTTGGTGCAACCGCTCCATGTCCTTGGGCGAATAATCCCAATACGCGTAAATGACATTGGGGTCGCGCGGCATAAGGACGCAGCGGGTACGCTGGCTTAAGGTCGGAAGCTCGGTTGAGTCAATTACAGACGGCGGCATAAAGATACCCGTTATTGGTAAACATGCAAGGTTTCATCGGCAATAACATCCCAGGAAAAGGCCGTTTCCACCGTCAGGCGGCCGTTATGCCCCATCCAGCGGGCATGATCAAAATCATTAAAAAGGGTCCCGATGCCCCAGGCAATGGATTGGGGATTGTCCTGTATTTTGAGGCCGTTGACATCATGCCAGATGATTTCATTTGGGCCGCCGTTGACGGTGGCCACCACCGGCTTGCCGGCGCTCCAGGCTTCCAAAATGACAATGCCGAAGGGCTCATTGCGGCTGGGCACGCACACGCAGTCCGTGGATTTAAAAAGATCCCTTAAAGCCTCAGGGCTTTGCTTGCCTAAAAACCGGGTGGCATGGGCCACGCCCATCCTGGCGGCCTGGCCCTCTGTCTCGGCGCGCATCTCCCCGTCGCCTGCAAAGACAAACTTGGCGTTGGCATAATAATGTAAAATGTAAGGTATGGCGGAGACAAGCAGGTCCGGGCCTTTTTGATAAACCATGCGCCCGACGATGAGCACCATCGGGTCTAGGGGGCCAATGCCGTACTGGCGCTTGACGTCCCCGCAATCGATCCAGCTGTCAAAATCCGAGCAGCGGATGCCGTTATAAACAACATCCGTTTTGTCTTCGGGAATGTTATAGATCCACGTCACCTCATTTTTCAAGGCATTGGACACGGTAATAACGCGGTCGCTGGAGTAGGATCCCCTCCATTCCAGGTGCCGGACACGCCTGGAATTGCCTTCAAAGAAATTATTTCCGCAGCGGCCGTACTCGGTTGAATGGATGGTAAAAACGGTCTTGTGGCGCCTGGCCTTATTGATCCATTCCAGGGCCAAGGCCGTCAGCCAGTCATGCCCATGGATCACGTCAAAATGACCGATGTAATTTTCCGTGGCCAGAAAGGCATCCGTAAAAGAACGGCACATGTTAGCGACTTCTTCTATGAAATCAGGATGGGGGGAAAACGGGCAACGGTGATAATGAACGCCATGGATGCATTCGTACTGAGGATGGTCTTGGCGCGCCATGCGCGTAAATATATGAACCTCATGGCCTTTGCGCTCTAAGGCACAGGCAAGCTCCGTGACATGCAAACCGATGCCACCGACAAATACCGAGTGAACAGCCTCCCAGGAAAACAACCCGATCCTCATATCTAACCCTTTGTTACTAAAAGAGTTCAAGGGAAAATGATTATATCAAATCTTATTAATATTACAATTTATTTTAAGGACGGGGCCCCAGTCTGGGGACAGGCAGCGGGAAAATCCTATTATTGCCAGAGCACGGAGTCAAAGCCAAGAGTGCCTGTGCATAAAATCCTGGCGATCCCTATGGAGGTAATGGCTAAAAACACTACAAAAGCTGCCTGAAGGACCGCTCCCAACCTTTTATTAAAACCTTTCAGACGCTCTATGGCCATCACTGCCAGCATCAACAGCACAGGGCAAAAGAACAACGAAGTCCGGGGGCAAACAAAGGGATATTTATGTATAGCCCCGAATATCAAATGCAGCCAAAATACGGCAAAAGCGGCCGGAACAACCGATTTAAATTCAAATCCATCCTTTTTAAACCTGCCCCAAAAAGCGGCCAGCATGTATACCAGACCCATTCCCATAAAAAGCCGGGACGGGCCCCTCATCCAATGGGGCCTTTCGGCAAACCAACGGGAGATCAAATTATTCAAATTTTTCCCTAAACTGCCGAAAAAGGCCCTCGGGGAATCAAAAGAAATAAAATAATCGTGCCAATAAACACTCAGATTATTTCTGGTAACGCTGACGTCAAAACAATAAAACACCAAAAGGGCCGATACGGCAACGCACGTATAAAGGACCAGCGGCCGCCATTGCCCTGTCCTCTTGCCGCACAACCATAAATTCCATAAAAATAAAGGTATCCAGAACACGGATGGGTAGGAAACAAAACAAAGAAACGGCAGGACGTACCACCAGCGGCTTAAACCCCGGTACAAACACCATAAACACAAGGCCGCAGCCAGGACATCCATGGAATATTGCTTTAATTCGGACGCATAATATACCAGCATGACCGATGCCGGCCAGCACAGGATATAAAGGCCAAGAGCGGCGCGGTCTTTGAATTCCCTGGAGGCAATGCCAAGCCACACCCCGAAAGCCGTCACCATGCAGGCAAAGGGCAGAAACCTCAAGGCCCAAAGTTGAAAATGAAAATATCCGGAAAACCGCTGGATCATCCAAAGATAAAAACGCGGAAAGGCCTGAAGATCAAGTAATGGTTTTGAGAATAAATCAACGGTGGAATAATTTTTAATGTTAAGAAAAATGCAATATTCATCGTTCCATAAAGGGCGCCGGTTGAAATAATGGAGGGTGATGAGAAAAAGATACCAGCCGGCCAGGGACAAGCTGACATAGCGTAAAGTTTTCATTTAATGATGGCAGCCGCCCGCGCCATGCACATGGCCGTGGGCCAGTTCTTCGGGCGTGGCCGGCCTTTTGGCGACGATCTCGACGGCAAAGGTCAAATCCTGCCCTGCCAGAGGATGGTTGCCGTCCAGGGTGATCTCATCGCCGTTGATGGCGGTGATGGTGACCGGTGAGAAATCTTGCGCACGCCCCACTTCGAACATATCCCCGACTTTTATTTCGCGGTTGGGCAGGCGTGAACGGTCGACCTTATAAACGAGGCCTGCGTCATAAAGGCCGTAAGCGTCCTTGGCGGCAATGGTCACTGTTTTTTTCTCAAGAGGCTGCATGGCAAGCAATATCGTCTCCAAACCGGGGATGATCTGGCCCTGGCCGGAAATAAAAATCAGCGGTTTGCCTTTGGCTGAGGCATCGACAACCTCGCCTGCCTTGGCCGTCAATACATAATCAAATGAAATCACCTGGCTTTCCATGGGAAAGCATTATAACCTTCTCTTGCGCGTTGGCAAGCGATGATTTAATATGAGACGATGGTTTCTCGAAACCCCAGAGTCCCGAGCCGCTTTGACCGGGGGGTGCGAACGGTCCTGGTCGGGCTTTCATCCAACATCGTCCTGGCCGCCGTCAAGGTCGCCGCCGGCATCCTGGGAAATTCTTACGCTTTGACCGCCGACGGCATTGAATCCACCCTTGATATTTTCTCCTCGGCGGTGGTCTTGGGAGGCATCAAGATCTCCGAGCTGCCCGCCGATGAAAACCATCCTTACGGGCACGGCAAGGCCGAATCCCTGGCCGCGATGACCGCCTCCTCGGTCCTCATGATGGTAGGCCTCGGTATTGCGGTCAGAAGCTCGCTTGATATCCTTGAACCCCACCATACCCCCGCGGTGTTCACCCTCATCATCCTGGCCGCGGTCATCATTATCAAGAACGGGCTCTTTAAGAGGATATTTTCCGTCGGAGAATCGATCAACAGCCTGTCCATCAAGACGGAAGCCTGGCACCACCGGTCCGACGCCTGGTCATCGGCGGCCGCCTTTATCGGCATATCCATCGCCATCCTGGGAGGCAAGGCTTATCAAAGCGCGGATGATTGGGCCGCACTGGCGGCCAGCGGGATCATTATTTTTAACGGCCTTCACATGCTTAAGGCAGCGGTTGCGGAAATCATGGACCAGGCGCCCGATCCCCAAACTGAGGAAACGATCCGCACGATCGCCGGAAAGGTGGCAGGGGTGGCCGCCATCGAGAAATGCAAGGTGCGCAAAAGCGGACTCGATTTATTTGTAGACATCCATGTGGAAGTGGCCGGTACCATGCAGGTCCACGAAGCCCACCTGATCGGTCATAACGTCAAGGACGCGCTTATGGCATCAACTCTTGGTATCGCCGACGTACTGGTGCACATCGAACCGGCAAAATAAACAGGGACGTCTCTCCAAAAAGGCAAAAAGATGACGGACACTTTTATTAAAATAAAAGTGTCCGTCACTTTTCTTATTTTACCGCTTTAGGCGCGCTGAAGGGGCAATATTGATGGTGCCCGTACGCACAAGAACCGCCGCAATGAGACCAGGCAAACCACATACCGGCGGCAAAAATAAAAGCCCCGATGATGAGCCCGGCCAGCAGTTTCATGCCGCAACAGCAACCGCAGCCTTTTTTGGTTGAACAGCTTTCTTCTTTCTTTTCTTCGGCCATAATATCCTCCTTGGAATGGTATGGATTTATTATGTCATTCTTTTGCTGAAACGTCGAATACTAAAAACCAGGACCAGCACCGCCATCAACAGCAAAGGCCAGACCTGGCCGATCAAATCAAAAAATCCCAGGCCTTTAAGGATAATCCCGCGCACGATGATCAGAAAATAGGTCATGGGGATAAAATAACCGATATGGTGCACCCACAAGGGCATCGCTTCCCGGGGGAATATGAAACCCGAAAGCAAAATCGAGGGCATGGCAAAAAACATGACGATTTGCGAGGCCTGCTGCTGGTTGTCCGCCACCGTCGAGGCCCATAACCCTATCCCTAAGCACACGATCAAAAAAATTAAGGTCATCACAAACAAGGTCACCACACTGCCGTGGATGGGAACGGCGAACAACACATGCATGACCGTGATGATGCTCGCGGCGATGATGACCCCGATGGCGATATAGGGAAGTATTTTGCCCAGGATGAGCTCATAAGGCTTGATCGGAGTCACCAAAAGCTGCTCGATATTGCCCCTCTCTTTCTCGCGCACGATGGCCGAGGCCGTGATCATGGGGACCAAAAACTGCAGGACCAGGCCGACCAGGCCCGGAAGCATGAAATAGGTGCTTTTCAAATCAGGGTTGTACCAAAGCCGCGGCCGGAAATCGATGGGCAAGACCTGCACGGGGATCAAATGTTCATCCTGCATAAAGGCATTGACGATCGCCTGGCTGGAATTGAGCGCAACGGAAGCCGGTGTGTTGTCCGTTCCGTCGATGATCATTTGCAGTTGGGCGCCCTTTTTCTTTAATAAATCACCGGCAAAATTAGGGGGAATGACAAGAACCGCCTTGGCCATGCCTTTGTCCAAAGCCGTGTAGCACTGGCGTATGGAATTGGCGTTGACCTTGACGGTAAAATACTGGCTTTGCGTGAAAGCATCCACCAGGCGGCGGCTTAAATACGTGCGGTCCTGGTCATAGACGTAGGTGGACAAATGCTTGACATCGGTATTAATGCCGTAGCCGTAGATCATCAGCTGCATGATCGGCATTATGACAATCAGCATGAGCGTGCGCCGGTCACGCAAAATATGGATGAATTCTTTGAAGGCAATGGCCTTGATGTTACGCACGATTCCCTCTTTCTTGCTCGGCGGCCGGTGGATTGAAATTGCCTCGCTTTATCCCTTGAGACAAATCGGAAAACACGTCTTCCAGCGACGCGGGGATGGATTTTATGACGGCGATCTCGATACCTTCTTTGTCGGCAGCGGCCCTGACGCGCTCTTCAACCGCCTGGCGGTCCGTCACATTCAAATTCAACGTTGTCCCGTACACCGTGACCCCGGCAACCCCTTCCAGGGACGAGAAAAAATGCGAGGCTTTCATCAAAGGACGGCACGTTACTTCCAGGATCTGGCCCTGCAGCGCCTCCTTGAGGTCCGACGGGCGCCCGATCTTCAGTATCTTCCCCTGACTAATAAAAGCAATGTTGTTGCAGCGCTCGGCCTCCTCCATATAATGGGTGGTCACAAACAGGGATGTGCCGCCTTCCGCCAGCTGGTAAAGAAGCTCCCAGATCGCCCGCCGGGACAAAGGGTCAAGGCCGGCTGTGGGTTCGTCCAGAAAAATGATCTTGGGCCGGTGTAAAATGGCATTGGCCACGGCCAGTTTTTGTTTCATACCGCCGGAAAGGTCTCCGGCCAGCCGCCTTTGGAAAGGGTCCAGTCCCGTAAGCTCCAAGACCTCTTTAATGCGACCCAGGAGCGCCGCGCCTTCCAATCCGTAGATCCGGCCGTAAAAATTGAGGTTCTCGACGACATTCAAATCCGAATAAAGGCTGAAGCGCTGAGACACATAGCCGATGACGGTCTTGATCTGCTCCGGCTGGGTCTCGACGTCGAAGCCGCCCACCTGCCCCCCGCCGCTGGTAGGCGCCAGAATGCCGCAGAGCATGCGGATGGTGGTGCTCTTGCCCGCGCCGTTGGCCCCTAAAAATCCGAAGATGGCTCCATAAGGAATGGCAAAAGAAATTTCATCGACGGCGGTGAACTTCCCGAATTTCCTGGTCAATTTGTCCGCGCTGATGGCGATATCCGGCATAAAATTCCTTTAATCAAATCTTACATCCGCGAAGGTTCCGGCATGAAGATATTGATCGGGATGATCGACGGTGACTTTTACGGCGATGGTCTGGGTGGCGCGCTCTTCAGGGGTCTGCACGTTGCGCGGCGTGAATTCAGCCTTGTCGGCGATAAAGGTGATATGCCCCCTGTAAGGCTTCCCGGCGCCGTCTACCATAATGGAGGCGCTCTGGCCGAGGCTCAACTGGTGCACCAGGGCCTCGGACACATAGACCTTGATCCACTGATCCCTGATGTCTCCGATAACAACCACCCCTCCGCCTTGGGGGACGATCTCGCCGGTCTCAACGTCTTTGACCAAAACAACGCCGTCGACCGGGGCAATGATCTGCTGGTCTTCCATGGTCAGCCGGTCATGTTCCACCGACTGCTGGTCAGCGCCGCCGTTTTTATAAAGCACTTCGGCGCGGTCATAATCTTTTTTATCCTGATCAAATCGGTCGAGGGTCGCCAGAAGCTCACCCTTTTTAACATAATCTCCTTCGTCAACGTTGAGGGTCGTCAGGCGGCCGGCCACCTTGGCGCCCAACACATGCTCGGTCAATTCCATGGTCCCGGAAAAGGTCATATGCTTGATGTCTTTAGGCTGGCTGCAGCCGCATATCAAAACGGCCGCCAATATCCCGATGAGCATGCGCACGGTCATTCTTCCTCCTTAAAATTAACCAACTTTCTTAAACCCCCTTGGGCATGAAGCAGATCGATGTAGGCCATGATCCATGCGGCCCGGGCCTCATGATCATCATCTTCAGCCAAAGCCAATTGTGCTTTGGCTTGCACCACCGCCAACACCGTCCCGCTGCCCACCTGCCGGGCCTGCAAGGCTATCAACAAAGACCGTTGGGCTGTCCGTCGCTGTTGAGCCTTTGCCTGCCTTAAGTCATCGGCCTCTTCAATGGCCGCACGGGCCTTGGCGATATTGACCTCCTGCTGCTGGGTGGCATCCTCAAGATTTTCCCGGGCCTCTTTGACCTGGGCCCTGGCTTCCTTTAACCGGGCTTGGGTTCTCCCGCCTTCCCAAATGGGGACAGAGACAGTCAAGCCAACATCGTAGGTATTGCTCCCGCGTTCGGGGGAAGCTCCCGCACGGCCGTATTCGGCGCTGCCTGATATTTTGGGCAAGAAATCCGCATAGGCGGTTTTCTGGTCGGCCTTAAGCGACTCAAGCTGCCAGGTAGCCATGACCACATCGGCATTCGCCCGGGCCCCGGAATTGCCCTGTGCGTTTTTTTCCATGGCCTTTAAAAAATCGTTATCGTCGACGAATACCAAAGCTCTGCCCAACGGTATTTGCAGGGCCGCCTCCAGGTCCAGACAGGCATCTTGCGCCTGCTGCCCGGCCTGGGCCAATAAATATTGAGTTTGCTCTAAATCTGATCTGTCCTTACTGGTATCCAGCTGCGTTCCTGTGCCCTGGCTGAGACTCTCCTGGCTTAACCCATAGGCCATGCGGTCCCTTGCCAAAAGGGCTTGCAGGAGCTTGACGGTCTGCTGCTTGCGTTGGGCATCAATAAACAGGTCCGCTACCAGGGCCAAAACATCCTCACGTGTTTTTCCCGATTCTGCTTCGGAGAGCTTTTCTCCCTTTCGGGCCGCTTGAAATCTTGCAAGAGCGGAAAAATCGAAAATCGCCATGGTCACACGGGGCCTGGCATCAAAATTGTTATATGGCCCTACGTGGGGGTGCAAACCGGGGAGGGATAAGCCTTCCGAGCGCAAGTCCGCGGTCTGGCGTCCGCCGCTGACCGTGCCGTCAAAGTGCGGCAGTAAATCCGCCTGCGACTCAGCAATGCGGGCAATGGCCTGCTCAACGCGGGCATTGGCCATCAGCACCTGCAGATTGATGGTATCCGCGCTTTGCAAAGCTTTTTCCAAGGTCAACCGGAGAGGGGCCGCAGGGCCCTGCCGGGCCATCAGGGGCCCGGCGAAGCATCCGGACAAAAAAACCAAAGTAAAAATTTTGGTCTTATTCATGGATTTTATTCTAATCTTTTAAACAGTACAATTCAACCAACCCGGTCAGAAGTTTTTCTTTGGGAATTACGGCCCTACCTTGCGATCCCGACTGTTTCCTGGAAATATTTTTTAAATTCAACAGCGTCAAGCATAAATTCCGCGACAGCCTTACGTGAAAGAGAAAGTCCGCCCCGGGGAAGGCCCTCCTCTTGACTGCGGTACTTGGTCATGGCCCCGCAGGCAATGGATCAATTGCCCTTCATCCGTAAGGTCCCCTTTTTCGACCCTAAGCCTTTTATGCCGCTCAAAGGCCTTCTCAGGAGAGCGTACGAACGCGGTGACGTGGTTCCCTCTTTCTAATCCCTGCAAAACGACTTCGCGGCCGGTGCGGCCGGTGGCGCCGATAACCAATAGTTTCATGGCTGCCTCCTGTCCTGAATTACTTCTTGCCGCCGACTGCGCAAAGCATGTCCGAATGGATGTTAAGCCCGATGTTGGTCATATTGTAAAGGTGTTCACTGGCCACCAGCCAGACGATCTCGCAGATCTGGCGTTCGGAATAATGTCGGGCCATGCGCGCAAATACCTCCGGGGCCGCTTTTTTATCCATGGTCAAGCGGGTCGCATAGTCCAGGGCCGAACGTTCGGCATCGGAAAAGAGAACGCTTGTGGCATACTGGTCCAAAGCATCGAATTTGGCCCGGTCCATCGAAGTCTGGATCACGAACGACCGGGCTATGTCGACGCAAAAAGAACAGACATTCATGCGTGCCACCTGGGTACGGATGAGCATGGCCGTCTCCGGCGGTAGTGACAATTGCTTATCCAACTCGCTGATCTTGGAGTAGAAAAGGCCGAAAGCCGGCGGCAGGCGCGCGCTGAACACCATAAGCGGGGTGAGCACCTTGCCGAACCGTTTACGCGTGAAATGATAGGCCAGCTTCAACATCAGGCCCGGGGGATTTTCGACAGGGGGAAGAAATGCTTGCATATAACCATCTCCTTGCTTGTATCATTAGTTACATATATGAACAATTCACTATGTGAATTATACATCGATAAATCCTATGCGCAAAGTGTATTTTTATGGTATGATGAATCCATGCCGCTTCATAGCAACCTGAAAAATGACCTGAAAGGCCGGGGACAAATCGCTTTTCTTCTGTCCCAAATCGGCGCCCATGTGGCGTATAAATTCGCGGAAAAAATCCGGCCGCTGGGCCTTTCCCCGGCCCACGGGGGGATCATCAGGTTCTTGGGCCGATCCGGCGGCATCAGCCAGAAAAAACTCTGTACAGGGCTTGCCATTCTTCCCAGCCGCCTGGTCGTGTTGATGGATGAACTCGAAGAAAAAAAGATTGTAGAGAGGCGTAAAGACCCGAAGGACCGGAGAAACTATGCCCTTTATTTGACCAAAAAAGGCGCGCATCTGCTGGGCGGGTTGAAAAAAATCGCCGGTGAGCATGGCGATCAGGTGTGCAAAGGTCTCAAGAAATCAGAACAAAAAATATTGGGAGAGATCCTTTCCAAAATTATCGAAGCCCAAGGCCTTACGCCGGGTATCCATCCTGGGTTTAAACGCCTGGGAAAGCCCGAATGTTGACAGGGCTCAGCGATCTAAGATCTACAAGCTATTTCCTTCCATGTTGTTCTTGAGAAAGGCCAGGGCCTGTTCTTCCGGCATAGGCTTGCCGAAAAGGAACCCCTGGAAATAATCACATTGCTTGCGGGCCAGGTTCTTGAGTTGATGGTCATGCTCCACCCCTTCGGCGATCACGCCGAGGTTGAGGTGATGGGCAAGCTCAATAATGGTAGCTGTCATGGCCATCTCAACCCCTTCGTTCATCAGTTCTTTAATGAAAAACCGGTCGATCTTCAAGGTCGTGATGGGCAGGCGCTGAAGATGACTTAAAGAAGAATACCCCGTGCCAAAATCGTCCAGGGCGACCCTGACCCCCATGTCCCTGATCTTTTGAAGGATCTCGATGGAAGCATCGAAAGAACCGATAAAGATGCTTTCCGTGACCTCGATTTCAAGAAACTCCGGCGGAAATCCCGATTCCAGCAGGGCATTGCTGATAACAGGGATGATGGCGTCCGTCCTCAGCTGGACGACAGAAATATTGACGGACATGACGATCTCATCAAATCCCATAGTGTGCAATTTTTGACCCGTGCGGCAGGCCTCTTTCAAGACCCATTCCCCGATCGCCACGATCAATCCCGTCTCTTCGGCAATGCCGATAAAATCATTGGGGTACACCAGGGTGCCGTCGGACTTAAACCATCGCAGCAGCACTTCGAAGCCCCTCACCGCCCCGTCCGCCACAGCGACGATCGGTTGATAATAAAGCTTGAATTCGTTCTTGGCCAGGGCTCCTCTTAAGCCTCTTTCTATCTGCATCCTGGCCACGGCCCGGTCATTCATTGTCCCGTTAAAGAAACAAAAAGCGTTGCGGCCCGCGTCCTTGGCCGCATTCATGGCGGTGTCCGCGTTCTTCAAAAGCTCCTCCAGGTTATCGCCATCCTCAGGGAAGGTGGCTATACCGACGGAAGCCGTAATAAAGAGGTCGTGGTCCAATATCATGCGCGAACAATTCATTTTTTCGCGGATCCGCTCGGCGATGTGCTGGGAGCTCTGGGCATCTTCAAGGCCGTTTAGAAATACGATAAACTTGTCCGCCCCGAGGCGGGCGATGGTGTCCACCTCGCGGACGCACTCCGCAAGCCTGACAGCCGTGTCCTTGAGCAATTCGTCCCCCACCGAATGCCCCAAGGTGTCATTCACATTCTTAAAATGGTCAAGGTCGACAAAAAGGATGGCGCAGGAAATGTTGCCGCGCCTGGCGTGGGAAAGCCCCAGGTTGGCCCGTTCAAAAAACAGCGTGCGGTTGGGGAAGGTGGTCACCGCATCATAATAGGAAAGGGTCCAAAATTTATTTTCGAGCTGTTTATGCTCAGTGACATCTTCCGCGGAACCTAAAATCTGCCAGGGCTTCCCCGAAGGGGTGCGCGAAAACACCACATCGCGGCTCCTGAGCCAATGCCAGGCACCCTGCGCATCCTTCATCCGGTATTCGATCTCGCGGACCCTCCCGTCCTGGGCCAGCAGTTGATGGTGTTCCATAACGGCGGCATAATCATCGGGGTGCAAAATATTGTCAAAAAGCTCTTTTTCCATTTCTTCGATCGCCTGCTGGGTATATCCCAGCAAATCGGTGAGGCCCCGGTTGCAATAAATGTTTTTCTTCTCAAGGAGATCGTAAACATAAATCAAACTGGGAGTGGCGTTCAAAACACTTTCGATGAAATGCCTGCCTTGGGCAAGGGCCTCCTGCGCCTGTTGATATTCCGTAATATCGACGGCGACCCCCAAAACGCAGGGGGAGTCGATCCCTGAAGCCGTAAACGGGACCTTGGTGGTCGCCAAAAACCTCGTCCGGCCCTCGGTATCGGTAATGGGTTCCAGCGGAATGAATTTGGATTTCCCGGAGCGCATGACTTCCAGGTCGTCTTTAAGAAAATGCCGGACCTGTGTCCTGGATTTGATGAAATCCTCGTCTTTTTTGCCGACCAGGCCTTCCACCGTGGTCCCGTAAGCATCGGCAATGGCTTTATTGCCCAGGACAAAGCGGCCCTCGATGTTCTTGGCAAAAATAAAATGAGGGACAAGGTCGATGATCTGCCGAAGGCGCTGTTCATTGAGCTCGATGGTCTTGGCATCCTTTCTACGGTCGGTGATATCGAGAAGGGAAACCAGGACTCTGGAAAGGTCTTCTTCATGGCCGGGCATGACAGTCATCCGGAGGATAAATTCCCTGGGCTCACCGCTGATCGAAGCTATTGAACGCTCGCCATCCCAATGGGTGGTGCCGTTGGCCAAGGCAATCAGCTGCTCTTTAAACGATTCATAAGAGGTTTCAGTAAAATAACAATCCAACGTTTTACTCATTTCGTCCTTACTTTTACGGTCTGTCAGACGTAAGGCCTCTTGGTTGCAGTCCCTTATTGTCACCCATGATGCACATTGCCTGACCGCTTGGGGGTTTTTCTGGAAATATTCTCTCCAATCGATGTCGCCAATCTCCCTCTGCCGGTCAAAGAACTCTTTGACCTTTGAAAAATCCTCTTCTACGATCGATACGGCGGCATTATCGAAAAGGTGGCGGTACTTGCGTTCGCTGTCCCTCAGCCTGTAGGTGGCTGTACGGAATAACAGGTATAAAATGACCGAAGTGACTAATACGTACAGGAGGGCCTTTAAGTCTTCGGCCCCTTTAAAAGAACTGCTGTCCTTAAACAAAAGGGCCAGGATGTTATTGGAAGTATATATCCATAAAAGGGTAAGGATGGCATAAGGAAAAATGATCTTGATGGGGACCAACCGCGAACCGGCTTGACGAGCATCTTCTGTCTTCATCCACATAGGCATGCGCCGTTCTAAAGAACCACTTAAATATCTCTTATGAAGTAATAAAGTATACCCTTTTCGTCGCTAAATGTCCAGCGGTCTGACATATTCCTATTGCCTGGCGGGGCAACCTGAGTTATGATTTGAACCATGCTCTGGCTTAGAAAGGTCACCTTCTATATTTTTGCCCTGATCTACCTTGTGCTATGCCCATTGATCGTGGCCCGCATGCTGGGCTTCGTCATCAATCCGCTGACCCACCGGCTCGTGAAAACCGGCCTCATCTATGTGTCCACAAACCCGCCCGGCGCCGCCGTTTATGCCGATGGGCGCAGGGCCCGCCAAAGAACACCGATGGCCCTGAGAGACCTGACCCCGGGAGAGCATTTTATCCGCCTCGAGCTGGCCGGTTATAATGATTGGAAACGGCACATTCCCGTCAAGGGCAACAAAGCAACAGTCGCCTCCGGCATCCTGCTTATACCGCAGGAATGGTCCATTCAAACGATCTCAGAAGGGCCTTATCAAAACATCTTTCCGACCGGCCGGGACATTCTGGTTGCCGCCAATCCCCTTCTGAAAGATATCAGTATAATTTATACCGCCCCAAGCCTTCAGGGGACGCCTCTATTTCTTGCCCATTCTATTTACGCCGGCGGAAAGCTGGTATGCTTGTATAATGCGCCCCCCAGCCCGTTTATCCTGTTACAGGCGGACATCAAAGACAAATCCAAATTTTTATGGATCAACCTGAATGAAAAGCCGCCGGTTATTGAAGACGTAAGCGATCTTTTCCCTGAAATCCCGAGTCGGGTTTCCTGGAACAACGCCGATGATGCCGACCTCTTTGCCTTTTACCCTTCCTCCATTTACCGTATTAACGTTAATGCCAAAGCCATTTATCCTCAAGACCCCCAAGACCTGCCTGAAAAAATCAACCAACGTCCCGTTGAAACCCAGCAGGAGGCGTTCCTGATCAATAACAACCATGACCTGATCGTTCGACGGGGCCGTTGGATACGGCTTTACCCCCAAAACGATTTCGGCGGCTCTCACGTGTATGCGATCGCCCAATCCAAACCGTCGACCAACATATATTTCGAAAGTAAAACCGGAGAATTGTTCTATTTGGATGAAACGGGGCGCTTATGCGCTGTGCAGATTTTACCTCATCATTTCAATCAAGGAGGATAGTGTCCGCCTGCCCCCGGCAGCTTATATATCAACAGCCAGGCTTCCTTCAGCGGCAGCGGGGAAGATAACGGACAGAAAAATAATATGAAATTTCATTATTCCAAAGAGAACCTGAATCGGCACGAAGCAAAACTGCAAAGGTTCCTGGAGATATTGCCGGGCGCCGCCAGCTGGACGACCCTGCTGGGGCTGGTTTTTCTCTCCATCAGTTTCCCCTTTACGGCGGCTTGCCTGATCGTGGCTTTTTACCTGTCCTGGATCTTAAGGCTTTTGTATTCCACCATTTTCCTGGTGCTTTCCTACACCCTGCTCAACATCGAGAAGGATACCGATTGGATGCGGCGCATCCATGGCATTGACAACCTGTCTGCTTATCTGAGAGGAATTTCCACCCGGAAATTCGGGTCTCACTGGCAAAAACAACTGTCTCATAAAATCCACCTGCGCCAATTGGACCGGCTGCTGATGAGCAAGAACATGCCGCCCCAATCCGGCGACATTCACCATCTGGTCATCTTCCCGGTCATCAAGGAAGGCCTTGACATCCTGGGACCTGCCATAGACGCCGTCAGCCTCCAGCACTTTCCCCTCAAACGGATGGTCGTTGTCCTGGCCCTGGAAGAACGCGCCAGCCCGACGGTCCAGGCCGCGGTGTACGAACTGGAGAAAAAATATAAAAATGTCTTCCTGGATTGTGTCACCGTCGTGCACCCCGCCGCTGTCCCGGGCGAAGCCAGGGTCAAGGGGGCCAACATCACCTGCGCGGCCAAACAGGCCGCAAGGTTCTTCGATGAGCGCCGGATTCCTTTTGAGAACGTGATCGTCTCCTGTTTTGACGCGGACACCGTCGTAAGCCCCAATTATTTCGTCTGCCTGACCTATCACTTCATGGTCTGCCCAGAGCGTTTGCGCGCCAGCTTCCAGCCCATCCCGGTCTACCACAACAATATATGGAACGTGCCCGGCTTTGCCCGGGTGGTGGAAACGGGCTCCTCATTTTATCAATTGATCGAATCTACTAATCCTGAAAAATTAGTCACCTTCTCCAGCCACAGCATGAGCTTCGAAGCTTTGGTCGACGTGGATTACTGGCCAGTGGACATGATCTCCGACGATTCGGCTATTTTCTGGAAAGCCTACATCCACTACGACGGGCAATACCGGGTGGTTCCCATGTACGTGACCTTGTCCATGGATGTGGCCTCTTCGGACAACTGGTGGAAAACGATGAAGAGCATCTATAAACAGAAGCAGCGCTGGGCCTGGGGGGTGGAAAATTTCCCCATCGTCACGCGGGCCTTCCTGAAATCAAAGAAAATACCCCTCTATGACAGGCTGCGCCTGGGTTTCAAACTTTTTGAAGGGCACATGTCCTGGTCCACTTCCGGCTTTATTCTCTCCTTCATCGGCTGGCTGCCTCTTGTTTTTGCCCGCCGTGAATTTGCCTCGTCGGTGGCTTATTATAACGTGCCTGATATTACCACCACGATCTTTTCCCTGGCTTTTTTTGCGATATGCGTCAGCATCATACTCTCTCTGTCTCTGTTGCCAAAAACAAAAATACGCTACCGGTGGCTCATCAAATTAGGCCATGCTTTTGAATGGCTGATGGTGCCTTTCATCCTGCTTTTTTTCAGCGCCATGCCGGCCCTGCACGCCCAGACGAGGCTGATGTTAGGCAAATACCTGGAATTTTGGGTGACGGACAAAAAAAGAATCCCCCGTCCATAAGTTTGACGAGAGATTCGGGAAGGAAGACAGCGACACTTTTCGGTTCCTAGGCCATCGTCACGGTCTTCTTGGGAGATACGTTTTTAAGCCAGTGCAAATTGATCCTCAATGTATGGCAATATGCCACCTGCATCAGACGGCGGCAGTGGTTCACGTACAGGACCCCCTTGACCCGGAAAAAGAATTTCTCATCGCGGGTGGCGCTGTCAAAAGATTTTTTGATATAGACCCGCGGGATGGATTGTTTTTCTTCACGTTGGACTTCGGCGGCCACATAAATGAAATTCTTGCGCACGTCCGTGACGCACTCTTTTTCCTCGGCATGCTCGCGCAGGGTGATGACCTTGCCCCGGCCCTCCAAAATTGCGGTCGTTTTATGAAAAATATCGCGCATAGGCGATTCCTTTGTGCCTGATACCATTTCGTTAAAATCCATCTGAAAAGCTCCCTCAATCCCTGCTGTTTATGGCCTCTAAACGAAGTGTAGCATGTCCATTGATGAAAACAAGGCCCCGGAGCCTTCTTTAAGAAAGCGCTTTCCTGATTTGTTGCCGACGGGAAATAAAACGAGAAGTTTGTTGGATCAAGAAATTATCAAGAAAATAAGAACGGCGGAGCCAAAAGGCCTGATGCCCAGGCGTCAGGTTTTTGGGCGGAAGAGAGAGACCCTGTTTTCCTGGCCTTTGACCAGGCGCCTGATGTTGGGACGGTGCCGGAAAACGATCAAAATGCACAGGATGATGGCCAGGAGTTTCAAGACAAAAGGCGCTTCAAAAACCACCATCAAAACGGGCAGCGCCACCGCGGCGGTGATCGATGCCAGGGAAACAAAACCTGAGGCCAGAAATATGACCGCCCATATCAAGGTTGCCAACCCTAAAATGATCCTCAAGCCGGGCAATTGGACGGCCAGTCCGGTCAAAACCCCGAGGCTCGTGGCCATGCCTTTGCCGCCTTTGAAGCCCAAAAACACCGTCCAGTTGTGTCCCGCCACTGCGGCCACGGCGATAAGGACCAGGGACACCGGATCATTCAAGCCAAAAGCATCGGCCAAAAGAGTGACAGGGATGATCCCCTTGATGATGTCCAGGAGCAAAACCGCCGTCCCCGGCCCTTTGCCCAGGACCCGGAAGGCATTGGTGGCCCCCATATTACCGGAGCCGTGCTCGCGGATGTCGATTTTCTTAAGCACCCGGCCGAAAATATACGCCACCGGAATAGAACCGATCAAATAAGCAAGCACGACATTAACGGCCAGAAATAGCGGATTCATTGATGGCTTTGATCCCTTCCTTGATATAAACCACGCCGGAAATAAACGTGACCACGAGGGCCACATACCAAAACACAAAGGTGAATTTCATCTGCAGCAATACCCCCAATACGCACACGATCTGCAAAAACGCCGTAAGCTTGCCTGCCCGGTTGGCCTCGATTTCCAGTTTCCCGGTCGTCAACTGGATGATCATCGACCCCAGCAATAATATCACATCGCGGCTGATGATGCCTACGACAAACCATAAGGGGAAATCGATTTGGGAAAAATATGCCCTTTTGATATACAGGCAGATGAAGGCGCTGATCAAAAGCATCTTGTCCGCCAGGGGGTCAAGAATGGCCCCGGCCCTGGTTTTCTGCCCGCGGGTCCTGGCGATATAACCGTCGATGATATCGGAGGCGACCGCCAGCAAAAACAGCCCCAGAGCCACCCAGCGCAGGATTGGATGGCGGGACGAAATATACATGACCGTGGCGATAAAGAAAGGGACGATCAGGATGCGGCCGACGGTCACTTTATTTGCGAACGTTAACGCCATACTAAAAACCTTTCGACGAGCGAGAAATAGGGCCTTTTACTAAAAACCTTTCGACGAGCAAGAAATAGGGCCTTTTACTAAAAACCTTTCTTAATTGACCCATTCCAGTTTGACCTTATGGTCCGGACACCAGACCATGTCAGGGCTGAAACGCTCTCCGTTCTCGGGGCAATATTTAACCGAATGCTCCGGCGCCAACGCCGTATTGATCGAACGCAGGGCCGACCGGGCATCGGGGTTCCTCTCCACTTGTTGCTCCAGGTTTTTCAACTGCGACGCCGATACCGGTTTATTGGTCAACCCCTCAGTCACCGTCGTTAAAGCTGAAATGGTTTCGGCGCGGGACGGACCAGGTTTCGGTTTGGGCGGGGCTGTCTGACAACCGGATAGGAATATGAGCGCCATGCCTGTGAATACCTGTATCCGGAAAAATTTCTTCATCGTAAAATTCCGATGCGGTTCAAGGGCCAGAAGATGACGTCTGCTTTGCCGATGATGTTCGTTACGGGAACAAATCCCCAGTAGCGGCTGTCATAGCTGGAGGCGCTGTTGTCCCCCATTACGTACACATATCCCTTGGGCACGTGAACGACCTCGCCTTCGGCGCCGTAATCGCCGCGGTTAAAATAATACGTTTTTGTCAGGCGCGGGTCGGTGTCCTTTTTGCCGTTGATGTAAACAAACCCGTTTTTGATCTCGACCGTCTCGCCGCCGACGGCAATAAGGCGTTTGATGAAATCCTTGGTGGGGTCCATCGGATAAACAAAAACAATGATGTCGCCTGTTTGGGGTTCTCTAAATCCGGGCAGGCGCATCCTGGTCAAAGGCAACAGGGCCTTGGGCCAGCGGACCGACAACAGCGGCCTGCTTCCCGCCAATCCGATATCCCAAAACATGGGGGGCAGGATCTGCGGCCCGTAGGTCCATTTGTCGACGAAAAGATGGTCCCCTACAATAAGGGTGGGGATCATGGACCCGCTGGGGATCTTAAAAGGCTGCAGGATATAACTGCGGATCAACACCGCCAGGACGAAGGCAATAAGAATAGACTCCACCCATTCACGCACGGCTGATTTCGGTTTTCGGTTTTTGGGCATATGCACCTTTCCTGAGAAAATGCGGTTAAATTTTTAACGCGGCCAGGAACGCCTCCTGGGGCACTTCCACGCGGCCGATCGTCTTGAGCTTCTTCTTGCCTTCCTTCTGTTTCTCCCATAACTTGCGTTTGCGGGTGATGTCTCCGCCGTAGCATTTGGCCGTGACATTTTTACCTGCCGGTTTGACGCGGGCCGAGGCAATGATCCTGCCGTCGGCCGCCGCCTGGATGCGCACCTCGAACAATTGCTGGGGAATGAGTTCTTTGAGCTTGGTGACTAAGGCCGACCCTTTTTCATACGCGCGCTCTTTGTGCACCATACACGAGAATGCATCGCAAGGCTCGTCGTTGATCAGGACCTCCAGGCGCGTGATCGCCGCGGGGGCATAGTCCTTAAACTCATAATCGATGGACCCATAGCCGCGGGTGGCGGATTTGATCATGTCATTGAAATCCACGATCACTTCGGAAAGCGGGATATCAAAGGTGATCTTCATGCGGTCACCCACGAATTCGCTTTTTTGAAACACCCCGCGCTTCCTTTTGGAAAGCTCCATGACCGCGTCCATATAGGTGACCGGCGTAAAGATAGACACGGCCAAAACCGGCTCCTCCATGCGGGCGATCTCCGATCCGTTGGGCAAATCCGACGGGTTCTCCAGATCCATGGCACAACCGTCGCGCTTGATGACTTTATAACCGACATTGGGCGTCGTTAAAATCAAATTCAGGTTGTATTCGCGTTCGAGGCGCTCCTGCACGATCTCCATGTGCAGAAGCCCTAAAAAACCGCAGCGAAAACCATAACCGAAGGACTGCGAATTCTCATGCTCGTAAACAAAACTGGGGTCGGATAAGCGCAATTTATCGATGGCCTCGCGCAGCGGCGCGTAGTCAGAAGCATTCACCGGGTAAACTCCGCAAAACACCAACGGCTTTAATTGGCGGTAACCTTCCAAAGGCTTAGGCGTCGGCCGCGCCGGCTGGGTGATGGTGTCGCCGACACGCACTTCCTTGGGGTCATGCAAATTGCAGGTCATATACCCGACTTCCCCGGCGGAAAGCCCTTTGACCGGTTGGATGCCGGGACCGAAGATGCCTACCTCCTGCACGTCAAATTCTCTTGCCACGTTCATGAAACGGATGCGCGCGCCCGGGGTGATCGAACCTTCAAACACACGGATATAAATGATGATGCCCTTGTAAATATCGTACTTCATGTCAAAGATAAGGGCCTTCAGGGGCGCCTGAGGGTCGCCTTCCGGCGGCGGGATGAATTCCACGATTTTCTCAAAAAGTCCGTCGATGTTCAGTCCCTCCTTGGCGGAAACCAATTGGATGTCCTGGGCCTTGAACTTGAGGATTTCGGTAAACTGCCGCCTGGCCTCATCGATGTCGGCGTTGGCGATATCGATCTTGTTGATGACCGGCAGGATCTCCAGGTTATTGTCGATGGCCAGATAATAATTGGCGATGGTCTGCGATTCCACCCCCTGGGTCACATCGACCAACAAGAGCGCCCCCTCACAGGCGCGCAGGGACTTTTCCACCTCGTATGAAAAATCCACGTGGCCGGGCGTGTCGATCAGGTTAAAGATGTAGTCCTGGCCGTCTTTGGCCTTATAATTCAGGCGGACCGCCGAGGCCTTGATGGTGATCCCGCGTTCGCGCTCCAGGTCCATGTCGTCCAGCATTTGGTTATGGAACTTGCGCTCGTCGATGGCGCCGGCAAACAACAAGAACCTGTCCGCCAGGGTGGACTTGCCGTGATCGATATGGGCAATTATAGAGAAATTCCTGATATTTTTCATACGTTCGCTTTAAAGCACCCTTTCGACAAGCAAGAAACAGGGAATATTGATGGAAAAATTGCGGATATTCTTCATTGGTCATTCCAGGATTCGCGGCGGGTCCTGGCTCGGCCCTGACGTTTCGCTGCTCCTTAGGCGGGTTCGGTGCCAATAGCCATATAGAACCGGGGGTTCCCTGGTTCGCCGCCTTGTGCAGGTACCGTGCGCTGCGAAACATCAATGCCTCGCCACCCGACGAATAAAATAGTCATAAAAAATAAATTTATCTTTGAAATCCATGCGTTGAGACGAAGCAGCTATTCATCGTCACGCGCGAACAAAAAGAACAAATTCCTATCGTCTTACAATTGGATCAATCGCATGATCTTGTCAACGGTACCTTCGACCGTCAGGCCGGTCGAATCAACGGTGACGGCGTCGGGCGCTTTTTTCAGGGGGCCGACGGCGCGGTTGAAATCCTTGTGGTCGCGTTCCTTCATGTCCACGCGCAACTGGTCCAAATCGACGTCCTTGCCGGCCGCGACAAGCTCCCGCCAGCGGCGCTGCACGCGCTCTTCCACATCCGCGTCCACATAAAATTTATAACGGGCATCCGTAAAAACCACCGTGCCCTGGTCGCGCCCGTCGGTGACTACCGAACGCGCCAGACCTATGGCCCTCTGCCAGGTCACCATCAGGCTCCTTACTCCCGGGGTCTTAGCGGCATAATGGGTATTGTTGGTCACCTCCACCTCGCGGATCTGTTTGGAAACATCCTCGCCGTCCAAGGTGACATTCAATGAGCCGTCGGGCATTTCTTTAAAATCAATTTTGGTATTGCGGGCCAGGGCCGTCAGGGCTTCCTCGTCGGAAAGGTCCATTTTCAGGCGCAGGGCCTTGACGGTCAGCGCCCGGTACATGGCCCCGGTATCAAGATAGGAAATGCCCAACCGCCTGGCCAGGGCCTTGGCCACGGTACTTTTGCCCGCACCGGCGGGACCGTCTAAGGTGATTACGAGATGTTGTGCCGGCATAATTTAACCCAAACGTCTGCGTTTCTCCTTGGCTGTTTTAAAAATGTCCGTCAGCGCCTCAGCGTCACGACCCACGATGGCCTTGCGCATGGAGGCCAGGACCTTGACCGCCTCATCCAGCGCTCTCAGCACCGGTTTATGGTTGGTCAATGCAATGTCCCGCCATACCACGGGGTCCGAAGCGGCAATTCTGGTGGCATCTTTAAGTCCTTGAGGGGCACAGTCTAAAAAATTGTCCGGGATGGCCTTCATGAGGGCAAAGGCCATCAAATGCGGCAGATGGCTGACATGGGCAAGGACTTGGTCGTGTTCCTCAGGACTCATGATTTTGACCGAAGAGCCCAATTGCGTCCAGAACTGCTTGACCTTCTCGCGGGCCAAGCGATTGGTCCTTTCGGTCGGGGTCATTACGCACACGCCCCCTTCATAAAGCTGGGCATTGGCGGCCCCGGGCCCTCTCTTCTCGGAGCCGACCAAGGGGTGGGACCCCACAAAAAGCAGCGAATGCGGCAATACTTTTTCCGCACGCTCGACAACGGCGCTCTTGGTCGATCCCAAATCCGTGATGATGCAACCGCGCCGGTGTTCATGCCCCAAAGTTTCGATCAAATCCAGGATCGTATTGACGGGAGTGGCCAAAACAATCAGGTCCGCGCCGACCGTCCCTTTATTGAAATCCAGGCTCCCCTCATCAATGGCCCCTAAAGCCTTGGCCTCTTTGAGTGACGCCTCCTGCCTGCCGATACCGACGACCTCGCGGGCCAGGCCTTTCTTTTTGACGGCAAGCCCCAGGGAAGCGCCCATCAGCCCCACCCCCACGATCGCCACTTTTCTAAAAAGCTCTTTGCGGTTAAACATAATTTTGTCCTTAAATATCCCGGTCCACGGCCTTGGCCACACGCTTGGCAGAAGCCATCAGTTCCTGGAATTTGTCCGGCATGAGCGATTGCGCACCGTCGGACAGAGCCTCTTCAGGGTTATCATGCACTTCGACCATCAGGGCATCGCAACCGGCGGCGACACCGGCGCGGGCGCCGGCAGCCACATACTCCCACGATCCTGTGCCATGGCTGGGATCGACCACCACCGGCAAGTGGGACAGGCGTTTGGCCACGGCGACCGCGTTGATGTCCAGCGTATTACGGGTGGCGGTCTCAAAGGTGCGGATGCCGCGCTCGCAAAGCATGACATCGAAGTTGCCGTTGGCCAAAAGATACTCGGCGGACATGAGCCACTCCTTGACGGTGGCGCTCATCCCACGCTTGAGCATCACGGGTTTTTTGGTGCTGCCCACCTCTTTGAGCAAAGAAAAGTTCTGCATGTTGCGCGCGCCTATCTGCAATATGTCGACGTATTTAGCGACCAGCTCCACCTGCCGGGTGTCCATGACTTCAGAAATCGTGCAAATGCCCACCTCCTTGCCCACGGCCTGAAGGATCTTCAGACCTTCCTCGCCCAGGCCCTGGAAATCATAAGGGGACGTACGCGGCTTAAAAGCCCCTCCGCGCAAAATATCGGCGCCCAGGACCTTGACGAGTTTGGCAATGGCGGCCATCCCTTTATAATTTTCGATCGAGCAGGGTCCGGCCATCACCGCGATCTTTTTGCCACCGACGGTGACATTGTACGGCAATTTAATGACCGTATTTTCACTTTTAAATTCGCGGGACACCAGTTTGTAAGGAGCAAGAACCTGCAAGACCTGGTCCACACCGGGAAAAACCTCCAGGGGAATGACCCGCAAAGCGTCTTCCGGCCCGATAAATCCGATCACCGTCCGCTCCACCCCGCGTGAGATATTGGCCTTCAGGCCCAGCTTGCCGGCGCGCTCGATGATATGTTGAACATTGGCCTCGGTGGCATCCGGGCGCAGAATGACGATCATAATATTTCTCCCAGTGTTTTGATAAAACGCTTGTTTTCCGCGGGCGTGCCGATGGAGGTGCGTATGTAGCCTTTCAGCCCCCAGACGGCCATGTCGCGGACAATGACGCCCTTGTTAAGCAAAGCATCGGCTATGACGCTGCTGTCGGCCCCTGCCCGGACCAGGATAAAATTGGTAAAACTTTCTTCAAAAGCGATGTTCATGGCCTTCAGGCTCCGGTAAAGGTAAAGCCGTTGAGCGTGAATCTCCTGGGCGATCTTACGGTAATACGGCTCGTCGGCAAGGACCGCCGCGGCCGCAGCCTGGGCCATGCTGTTGACGTTAAACGGTTCCCGCAGGCGGTTTAAAATATCAATGATGTCCCGACGGGCTATCCCGTAACCGATGCGCAACCCCGCCAAACCGTACATTTTGGAAAAAGTGCGGGCCACCATCAGGTTGGGATATTTTTTCATTAACCCTAACGTATCCGGATAGTCGTCGGCGTGCACGTATTCAAAATAAGCCTCGTCGAAAAATACCAAAATATTTTTGGGCACCGAGCGCAGGAAGTCCTCTGCCTGACGCTGAGTGATATACGTCCCGGCCGGATTGTCGGGATTGCCGATAAAGATGATCCTGGTGCGGCCGTTGACTTTTGCCCTCATGGCTTGGAGGTCATAGCGGAAGCTTTGAAGCGGCACTTGATGCAGCCTTGCGCCGGAAAGGATGGATGCGATCTCATAGACCAAAAACGAGGGCTTGGCGATAATGACCTCACCGCCTTTGGCCGCAAAAGCCCTGACCGCCAAACAAATAATCTCATCCGAACCGTTGCCGAAAAGCAACTGGTCATCATCGACATTAAACTTCCTGGCCAGGCCGCGTCGCAATATAAAACACCCTCCGTCCGGATAACGGTTGACTTCGCGGGCAGCACGGGCCATTGCCGCCAAAACCTTTGGGGAAGGCGGATAGGGATTCTCATTGGAAGCGAGCTTGATGACGCTTTTAAGGCCAAGCTCGCGCCTGACCTCATCAATGGGTTTTCCAGGGACATACGGTTTAGTCTTAAAAATATATGGGTTTGCCGCCTGCATCTTCTTGGGCCTTCTTTTAAGTTAAAACAAGACAGAGCATTATAAAGGCATCAAAAGAGGCTGTCAACCCTTGCCGAAGGACTTAACCGTCTTTTAATATTCTCTTAATTGTATCGGAGTATAAGTATGTGTTACACTTACTCTATATGGACTATACAAAGGTTATTCCTCTTCTTAACAAGGCCATCGAATGCCGTGCCACTGATATCCATCTGGTGGTGGAAAGGCCCCCGGTCTTCAGGATCAACGGAAGCTTAAGCGCGTCTGATCTGCCGCCCTTAAAATCCGAAGACATCCAAAATCTGTTGTTCGATATGATGACCGAGGCCCAGCGTAAAACTTTTATGGAAATTCAGGACATCGATCTTTCGTATATCGGCATTAAGAATTTTAATTTCCGCGTGAACGGCCACTTTGAAAAAGGCCGCCCCGCGGCCAACATCCGCATCCTGCCGACAGTCATCCCAACAGCCGAGCAATTAGGCCTGCCGGCCATCGTCGAAAGACTGGCGCATAAACGTAAAGGGTTTATCATCATCTGCGGGTCGGCCGGCAGCGGAAAAACCACGACCATGAATTATATGGTGGATTGTATCAACCGGGCCAGGCCTTTTAAGATCGTGATGATCGAGGACCCCATTGAACACGTGCATGAGTCCCGCAAGAGCCTGATCATCCAGCGCGAGGTCGGCACCAACACCCGGTCTTTTGCCAGCGCGCTCAAGCATGCCCTGCGCCAGGACCCGGATGTCGTGGTGGTGGGTGAGATCCGTGATGCCGAGTCCATTTCCATGGCGTTGACCACGGCGGAAACCGGACACCTGGTATTGACCACCCTGCACGCGCCGGACACCGTAGAATCCATCAACCGTATCCTGGATGTCTACCCGCCGGGCAAGCAGGACCAGATCCGCTCCCAACTGGCTGAAAACCTTACCGCCGTTATCGGCCAAATCTTGATCCCGCTCCCCGGGAAGGAAGGGAGGATTTTAGCCACGGAGGTCCTTGTCCCCACCCTTTCCATACGCAATATCATCCGCCGGGGGGCATTGCTCGAGATCCGCGGGCAGATGGCGACGGCGGACGAAGGCATGTACACCTTCGAACAATGCCTGTCGCAAATGATAAAAACCGGCATCATCACCAAGGAATACGCCAAAGAATTCAGCAAATTCCCTAATTATTTGTAACCCCTATCAAACTTTCAAAATAAGAGGATTAAAGGCCTTGGCCGCCACGATCACCCTGCTGCCGACGGCCAGACCGGAAATTTCTTCATCACCGGCCACGACCTTGGTCAAGTGGTTGCCGACGCACAAAGTCAGAATATTGACGACCCCGTCCCTTTGGATGTCAATAATCTGTCCCGTGAACCTGAATTTCCCGCTGAGTTCGCGGTTTATGAAAACATCCTGGGGAGAGCCGCTTGCGGTGATCCTGCCCTGTTCAATGACAAAGATTTTTTGCGACATTTTGAACACTTCCGACAGATCATGACTCACCAGGATGGTCGTGATCCCGGTTTTCCGCCAGGCCTTGATGATTTCATCCTGCACATCTAAACGCGCATGAAGATCCAGGCCCGACAAAGGCTCATCCAAAAGCATCATCTTAGGCTTGCTTAACAAGGCCCGGGCCAGGGCCACCCGCCGCTTTTGTCCGCCGGACAGTTGGCTTGGCTTGCGGTCTTCCATGCCTTTTAGGCCCATGACGGCCGTCCACTCATAGATCATGTCGTGGTCTGCTTTATCGCCGCAGGCATACTCCAAATTCCGACGCACCGTCATGTGGGGAAAAAGACCGTCGTCCTGAAAAACGAAGCCCGTTCTTCTCTGCTGGACGGGAAGGTCGATCTTCCGGCGGCTGTCGAACCAGATTTCACCGTCGACCTCTATATACCCCTCCTGCGGCCGGGTCAATCCTGCCAGCATCCGCAGGAGTGTGGTCTTGCCGGCTGCGGATTTGCCGAAAAGGGCTACAAACTCGCCCCTGTCGATGTTCAAATCCACATCGATCCATTCCTGTCCTTGCGGCGTATGCATCCGCCTTTTTAAACGCAGCCTGATCATGGTCAGAAAATTTTGAGAGTACGGCGGTTTAAATAATAAAATAAAAACAGGACGACAAAAGAAATCATCACCAGGACCAGGGCATACATCCCTGCGGTGCCGTAATTCAGCGCCTCGACCTCATTGTAAATGGCGATGGACGCAAGCCTGGTCTGTCCGGGGATATTGCCGCCGATCATCAGCACCACCCCGAATTCGCCGATGGTGTGAGCAAAGGCCATGACAACGCCTGTCAGCAGGGCCGGCCTGATATTGGGCAAAATCACGCGATACAATGTCTCCCAAGGTCCTTTGCCCAAACAATACGATGATTCAATTAATGCCGACGGGAAATTCTGAAAGCCCGCCTTGATCGGATTGACCATAAAGGGAAGGCTGAAAAGCAGGGAAGCGATGACAAGTCCGGTAAAACTGAAAACCACCCTTAGCCCAAAGGCGGACTGCAGGAAATGCCCCAGGAAATATTGGGGACTGAAGGCGACCAAAAGGTAAAAACCCACCACCGTGGGCGGCAGGACCAGCGGCATGCTGACCAGGGTCTCTACGATGTATCTGAATCTATTCGGAGAAAAGGCGATCCAATAAGCCAATGGGATACCGATGACAAAAAGGATGGCGGTGACAACAAGGGCCAATTGAAAGGTCAATAATAAAGGCTGTAAATCGTAGTGCATCTATGCCTCTTTATAAAGAGATACCTCGTTGGTCTTGACCAGCCATTCCACCAGGTCCCCCTCGGCCAGCCCCAACTTTTTGGTCGAACGCGTGGTGATGACAGAAACTATTTCTTTGTTTTTATAATCAAGAAAGATCTTGGAGAGGATATCGGACACGTCGATCTTTTTGACCGTTGCCTGGAATCTGTTGCGCAGGCTGATCAACCCACAGAGGCCCTTGGCGATGGAAACTTCCGTTTCCTTGAACAGCAGAGCAACCTGTCCGCCTTCCTTTAAATACCCGGCCGTGGCCGGCGTCTCCAGGACAATGGAAGAAAAAAGATCCCCGTCTACGTCGATGGTAACCAACGACATATGCGGGGAGGTCTCGATTGCAACGATCTTGCCGGTCAGTTTATTCACTTGGGCAAACTATAGCCGTATTTTTTAAATGTCGCCCGCGCCGGGGCTGAAAACAAAAAATCGTAAAATTTTTTGGCCTCCGGGGCATGCGGGGCGTATTTTAGCACAACAGCCCCCTGCGCGATAGGCTTATAGCTTCGCGGATCCACTTCAACCCAACGGCCTTTGCCCTTCATATTGGGAGAAAGAACAATAGACTCGGCGGTAAAACCGACATCCGCGGCGCCTGTCGTAATAAATTCGTTGGTTTGAGCAATGCTTTCCCCGTAAACCAGCTTGGGAATGATCCCCGGATACAGATGGGCGTATTTCATGGCGTTGACCGCTTGACGGCCGTACGGCGCCAGTCGGGGATCGGCAAGGGCGATCTTCTTGACCCCGGCTTCGCCTAAGCCACCCAGGCCCTTGGAGAGGTCCTCATTCCTCATGGTCCAAAGGACCAGGACACCGTACGCATACACCTTGGGCGGCCGCAAGGACAATCCTTCTTTGAAAACCGCTTCTGGATACTTCATGTCCGCGGATAGAAACACATCAAAGGGTGCTCCGTTGGCAATTTGGGAGGTCAGCTTTCCTGATGACGCGATCACTGTTTTGACATCGATCCCGGTTTCCCTGGTGAATTGGGCTTTCAGATCATCCAGCGTAAATTGCAGGTTGGCCGCAGCGGCCACCGTGATCCCTCCTGCCGCCCTTGCCGGCATGGGCAAAAATCCTAAAAACAACCCTACGATTAATAATTTTTTCATCATCTTCATAAACGGGTCCTTCCTTTCCATAAACTAAAATTTAAAGGTCAATTGGGAGTATACCCAGTCGGCATCATCGTCGGCACCGGTATCTCTGACATAACCGCCGCAGAAGAAATGCGCATAGCCGGTCTCGAATTTGAGGTTTTTGGTGAAATCATAAAAGAATCTCAGTGACGTTTCTGACCCCACATAATAACTGCGGTGCCCGCTGGTCATTGTTCTTAGCGCCGTACCGGACGAATCGTACCAAGAATCATTCTTACTTTGCAGCCAGAAAAAATCGATCTGCGGCTTAAAACGAAGCTTCTTCGTCGGTGAAAATACAACATTCAATTCCGGGTTGCGCATATTTTCCCAGCGGAAAAAATCCATCTCCCCGTAAGGCTCATGGACGGTCTGGTAAAGAGGGACAAACGTGTTGCTGACATTCCCATGGGGGGACTTGTTCCCGGACGCTTCATCATAGGAAAGATTGACCCTGGGGCTCCAGGCCCAACTATGAAGGTCCTTTTCGATATTGGCATGAAACGCATAAGCCTTGATTTCTTTTGTGCCGGTGATGGCGCTGCCCGTACGTCCCCATTGATAAGGGACCTCCACATCCAAACTGGTCGTGGGCGTCAATTTCAACTTGATACGAGCTCCGGCTGTCTCGCGATGGATATCGTTGGTGCCCCTGGTGTCATCCTGGTTGAGAAAATACCATTCGATCAAAGGGGAAACAGCATTCTTCTGCCATCCGCTGTAAATCCCGGAAAGGAGCTCATGGCCGTTGGAAATATTAAATTTCTCATTGCGGTATTGGACGTTCTGTCCGTAAAGAAGGTCCGAATATAATCCGTCGTGATGGTAATGGATGACCGCCCCGTCCCAGGAACGGACCGCGTTCGACCAGGTCGGCGAGGCGATCAACCGCTTTGCCCCGTAATTCATTTCCTGACGGCCCATCTTCACATCAAAATCCGAACCTGCCAATTTGTAAAAGTCCACGAAAGCCTGGTGCAGGTCAAAACTGTCGGTCTGGCCTGAAACAGCCTTGGTCAAATAAGGCCAGTCCCTGGCATCCAGCCCTTCCACGAAAACTCGGGCGATCTTGTTCAAATATTCATCTTCCAGATCAGCGGCAGCGTTGAGTTTAAGACGGTTGAAAAATTGCGTGGCGTTGTCTTTCCTGCTTTCATTAAAATTAAAGTTATACCGGTATTCATACCGTAACCTCTCTTGGCCCCCAATCTTATAATCCCAATGCAGATATTGCCCCCCGTCGTCGGCCAATGCGGGTATTGCCAGCGGCACCAGGACGATCAATACTGCTAAAACCTGATGAAAGCCCCTCATTCGAGAACTCCTCCCTGACCGCTTTTTTAAGGTCGGTCTTTTGCTTGGGCTTCCAGGTTTGTCCGGTCAGCTTTAGCCGCGAAATCGTTTCATGCAGTTTGTCTGCTTTGTATTCCTACGCGGATCTTTTCCTTCTTTTCTATTTGAATGATCTGGCCGTTATGGACAATGATTTCGACCGAGCCATATCTGATCTTTTTTAAATCTTTCAAAATATCTTTTATTTGTTTAATTTTGGACGGCAGCATGATCACCCTTGGGCTTGACGATTCCATTCGACCATATGTCCAAAACCGCATCCAACGCCTGTTCAAAGGTAAGGCCCTCCTGCTCCAGGAACCGTGGGTTGGTCACGGCTTTCACGGCCCCTAAGTAGGCCTCCGTGGCGATGGAAGCATTGACTTGGCGGAAGACCCGGTTTTTGCTGCCTTTCCTGACCAGCAAATGGATGCTCAAAATTTTCTCATTTCTAAAATGCAGGAACTCTTCCCAAAGCAAAGGCAACTCAACGGGAATTTCCCTGAAAAAATGTTCAAACCAGGGGCCCAGCTGTTTACGCAAAAGTAAGACGCTGTCGGAAAAAATCCGTAAAGGGTCATGGTCGGCTTTCTCTATATTACTAAAGCCCTTATCCAATTGCTGCCGCAGGCGTTGGACCAAAGCCCTGGCAATTTCGTCTTTGCCGTCAAACAGCTTATAGATCGTGTTCTTGCTCACATGCAGATCGCCGGCAATCTCGTCCATGGTCACCTTACGGTAACCGAACGCGATCATCCGTTTTTCGGCGGCATTAAGGACTTTGTCTTTCAAGGGATCGTTTATACGCATAAGCACATATAATACTAATTTAGTATTTTTAGTATTATATCTGAACAAATTCCATTGTCAAATAAAAAAGGAGCTGCCCAATTAAATGTCGGGATAAGAACCAAGTATCTTGAGGAATTTACACATGCCCTCAAGCTGGTCCAGAGCGCGGGCCACGCGGGGATCATCCTGATGGCCTTCGCAGTCGACGAAGAAATAGTAATCCCAGGCCTTCCTTTTGGAAGGCCTCGATTCTATCTTGGTGAGATTGATCTTATGTTTCATAAAGGGGGTGAGCATGGCATGCAAAGCGCCCACCCTGTCCTTGATGGAAAAAACCAGCGATGTGCGGTCGTGTCCGGTCGGCGCCACTTCCATGGTCGAAATCACCAGGAAACGCGTGATATTATGGGCGCTGTCCTGGATATTTTTCTTTAGAATGGTCAGGCCGTACAGCGAGGCCGCGACCAGTGAGGCGATGCAGGCGGCATTTTTCTTTTTAGCCACCAGTTGGGCCGCCCTCGTGCTTGACTCAACGGGGATGATATGGGCCTTGGGCATGTTGTGCATGAGCCATTGGCGGCATTGCCCTAAAATTTGGGGATGGGAATAAATTTCCTTGATTTGGGTTAAAGTACCTTTGGACATCAGATAGTGCGTGACATCCAGTAAAACCTGAGAACAGATCTTGAGCTCGGAATCAACCAGCAAATCCATGGTATGGGTGACGACCCCCTCGATGGAATTCTCGATGGGAACGACCCCATAATCACAATCCGCATTTTCGACCCTGCTGAAGACCTCGGCCACATTGCCGCAGGCCACATGCTCGACGGACGAGCCGAACTTCTTTAAGGACGCCAGGTGCGAAAAAGTGGCTTCAGGCCCCATGTACGCGATGCGCAAAGGCTTCTCCAGGGCGAGAGACGCCGACATGACCTCGCGGTAGATCGCCTCCACAGCCTCGTCCTTGATAGGGCCGGCGTTGAGCTTCTTGATGCGTTTAAGCACATCCTGTTCACGGTCAGGCGCGTAGATGTGCCTGCCGTTCTTGATCTTCTCTTGGCCTATGGACAAAGTAATGGCCGCACGGTCATTTAATAGCCGGATGATCCTGCCGTCCAACTCGTCTATTTTCTTACGCAAATGACTTAGGTCCATATTCTCCCTGGGTACTGATTTTATTCTTCGCCGCCCGATGAGGCGCGTGACTGGCCGCTGGTTTCCTGACTGACCGTTTGTTCCTGCATCTGTTCAACAGCCCCACCGGCCCCGTCTGCCGCCGGCAACTGTTGGGGCGCCTGCCCCTCCTGCGCCTTCGGCGCATCGATACCCAACTGGTTGAACTCCTCGATCTTGGGCAGGTCTTCGAGGGACCTCAGACCGAAATATTCCAGAAACTCCTTGGTGGTACCGAATAAAAACGGCCTGCCGGGGACTTCCTTGCGGCCCACGATTTTAATGAGCCCCTTGTTGAGCAAATGCGCGATGGTGCCGTCGGAGTTGACCCCGCGGATGATCTCCACCTCGGCGCGGCCCACCGGCTGCTTATAGGCAATGATCGCCAGGCTTTCAAGTGCCGGTCTGGAAAGTTTTTCCTTGGTCTTGGTCTTATAAAATTCGCGGATATAGGGCGCCGCGTGGCTGTTGGACAACATCTGAAAGCCGCCGGCGATCTCCACGATCACCATGCCGGCCTCGCGATTGACATATTCTTCCTGCAACTGTTTGATCAAATCCTGTATCTGGGGCCTTTGAAGCTCAGGAAACACTTCCTTAAATTGGTCCAGCAGCACGGGCTTTTCGCTGACAAACAGCAACGCCTCAATGGCGCTTTTATAATTTTTTATGTGCTCGTCCATCTTGCTCCTTATATCCTGATTATCCGGCCCCGCCCTCGGCCACCCGATAATCATCTATCTAAGCGGTCTTCCTTTGCTTATAGATTTCGTTCAGCAATTCCCCGGAGGTTGTCAATTGGCCGCAACGCTCCAGGGCCTTCTTGATCATCTCCTGGGCTTCCGCCTTTTTATACTGCAGCTGCAACAAAATATGCAACGCCTCCTCTTCGATGTCGCTAAGCGCCGCCGGCGTTTCTGTCACCACGCGGTCCTGCATCAGGATGAACTTGCCCATCTTACCCTGCAGTTTGGCGACGATCTCACGGGCTTTCTGCTCCCCGATGCCGGGCAGGCCCTTCAAATATTTGGTGTCCCCCTTGTCAATGGCCTGGGCGATCTCGCCGATGGCGCGGTTGAGGGCCTTGACCGCCGCCCGAGGGCCTATGCCGGAAACCTTGATGAATTCCAGAAAAAAATCGCGCTCAACTTCATTCAAGAACCCGACCAGTACAGGCATACCGCTCGCCGGGGTCATCTGATAATAATGATACGTGATCAAACGGACATTGCCATCGCTATCTTGATTTTCTTTGACGCGTTGCAGTACGGAGACGGGCGTCAGGATCTCATAACTTAAGCCCCCGGCCTCAAGGGTCACGGATGCCTGCCCTTGACGGGCTATTTTGCCTTTGACTGCCGTGATCATATCAATTTATACCGCATCATGTGCGCCTGTCCCAGGGCCAGGCTCAACGCGTCGCTGGCATCTAATTTAAACGATGGCGATTTGATATTCAATACTCTTTTGACAAATTCCTGGGCCTGGGCCTTGGTGGCATTGCCGTTGCCCATCAAGGCCTGCCGGATGCGCTTGGCGCTTTGCTCGACAAGTTGGATCTTCTGCTGGGCGACGCTTAGGCAAATCACCCCGCGCACATGTCCCAAGACCGGGGCCGTGGCAGGATGTTTATAATGGGCATATAATTTTTCCAGGACCACGACATCAGGATGGTGCGCCTTAAGGATGGCCGTTATGTGCAGGTGCACTTTCAAAAGCCTGCGTTCAAAAAGGTCTTTGGACTCAGGCTCAATGGTGCCCGCCTCCAGGACCCTGACGCCGCCGTTTTCCAGGTCGACGACGCCGTAGCCCGTGGTGACAAGACCGGGATCAACGCCCAAGATACGCATACATTATCCGGCGGATATTTTGGCCATTTCCTCGTTGGAAATATCGAAATTGGCATGCACGTTCTGGATGTCCTCGTGCTCTTCCAGGGCTTCCATTAATTCCAGGATGTTACGGGCGTCATTGCCTTGGACCTTGACCGTGGAACTGGGGATCATGGTCACCTCGGCCGAAGCCAGTTCTATTTTCTTGGCTGTCATGGCGTTCTTGACCGCCTCAAAAACGCCCGGGTCGCAATACACATCAAACGTGTCGTCCTCGGCCTTGATATCGTCGGCGCCGGCTTCCAGGGCAGCTTCCATCACGGCATCCTCGCCGGCCTTGGATTTTTCTACGGAAATCAACCCTTTTTTACTGAACAGCCATGCGGTGGAACCGGCACCTGCCATGGAGCCGCCCTTCTTGCTTAAAAGATTTCGGATCTCGGAGGTGGTACGGTTTTTATTGTCCGTCAGGCCTTCGATGAGCATGGCCACCCCGCCCGGGCCATAAGCATCAAAGACCACCGTCTCAAAAACGATACCCGGCAATTCTCCGGTACCTTTTTTGATGGCGTTTTCCACATTACTGGAAGGCATGTTGTATTCACGCGCCCGCGCCACGGCCGCGCGCAGACGGATATTGCTTTCCGTATTGCCGCCGCCGTCCTTGGCCGCCGCGGTGATCTCTTTGCTGATCTTGGTAAAAACCGCTCCGCGCTTGGCGTCTTCCGCGCCTTTTTTATGTTTGATCTTTGCCCATTTTGAATGACCTGACATTATACCCCCTATTGCTTCGACTTCGTTAAGTTAGTTCATATTCGATGACTTAACACCCTAGCGTAGTAAATATAAAAAAGCAGTTCAATAAGCCGAGTTCTGTAACCCTTATGAAGGGCGATGGCCATTTGACTCACATCCGCCCATTAAAAGCGGATATCTTGCAGCCTACCCGAGACTATGACGGAACGGACCACCCCGTGCCGTTTAACGGCTTGTCTCCTATTTGGCATTGCTCCATGCAGAGATTGCTCGTTTCACTCTCCCTAAAAGGGAGCATCGTCACTGTAGCTCTGATCCTCATCGGAATTGCTTCCGACGGTCCCGCATTACCGGGATGCATTATCCTTTGGAGCTCGGACTTTCCTCTGCGACGCCATGGGCATCGCAGCAGCCATCTTGACCTGCTTTTTTAAGAACTTGACGGACCAGCGCATCCGCCTCTTTATTCAATTCACGAGGCACATGCATGATTTGAAACGACCTAAAGCCCGCAACCAGATGCTTGATCTGGTCAAAAAGCGGCCTTATGTTTTCATGCTTGACCTTATACTCCCCGCCCAACTGCCTGCACATCAATTCACTGTCGCTTTTAACGCTGACGTCATCCGCCTTTAAGATCAACGCCTCCTGCAGGGCATAGATCAGGGCCGTGTATTCCGCGACATTATTAGTCCCCCGGCCGATGGCGCGGCCAAAAGTTTTGACGGTCCGCCCGTCTTCTTTGATGACCACCCCGACGGCCGCCGGCCCCGGGTTCCCCGAAGCGCCGCCGTCGGTAAAAATTTCCAGTTTCATAATTCATCGGCCAGATACAGCATCCTGGCGCACTGGTCACAGGTGACGATCTCTTCGTATTTCTTCAACTCATTGATGACCTGCTCGGTCAGGTGCATGAAGCACCCGCCGCAGGCATGATCAACGACTTTAACAATGCCCAGACCGTCTTTGTTGTTTAAAATGCGCTCGTAGCGGCTCAAATAGTCCGGCCTGACTGAAGGCAGGATGCGGTCACGCTGGGAGACCTTGACCTTCAACTGGTCGGCGATGACCAGCATCTCATCATCGAACTTCTTTTTGGCGGCCGCAAAATCTTTCTCGTATTGAGCGACCAGGGCCTTTTCCGCTTCCACGGACCTTTTGGCGGCGTCCACTTCGTCGTAGCCCAGGAGTATCTTTTCTTCGACGAGAGATTTATCGGCCTTCAAATTTTCGATTTCAAGCAACCGGGCCTGGTATTCCTTGTTGGTCTTCAGAAGGTTTAATGAAGCGTCCGCCTTGGCGATCCCCTCTTCCTTGGCCTTCAGGTCCAGCTCCAGTTCTTTCTGGCTGACCTGTATCGTCTTTAGTTTATCTTCCAGGCCCTTGAGCCTGTTCTTTTTGGATTCGAATTCGGTCTTTAACACATCCAGCTCGGCGGGTTTATCCCGTAATTCGCGTTTGAAACGGAAAATCTCTTCGTCCACCACCTGCAGCTCGACGAGTTTTCTGATCTGGTCCTTCAAATTTTGGCCGGCCACCGCCATATATGTCCCTCAAACGTTAGGGGAAAATCATATTGGTGGACTCAGAAGGACTTGAACCTTCGACCTTCGCCATGTGAGGGCGACGCTCTAACCAGCTGAGCCATGAGTCCATAAAATATTTTTTCAGACTAAGTTTTTCATTATAGTATATTTATCATTATACTCAATGAATTTCTTCTTCGAGGGCCTGTGGCTGGGGCCCGTCCCCAGGCTCGAAGACCTAGAAGCCCCTTTGGAACAGCAGCCGCAAATGCTGCACTTCATTGAGCGTATACTGCGGCTGGGCCAAGAGACTTTGATCAATAATTTTAGAGGAAGGCATGAACAATTGCAGCACGTACTGGCGTGAGGCGCCGATAAGATTCTGGATCTCTTTTAAGTCCTCTTCGGAACATAAGGGCCTGACCAGCGTTGTCCTGAACTGATGGCGCAGGCCGCTGTTGATGATCAAATCAATGCTGGATTTGATGCGGTCGAAGTCAATCTTGATACCGACGGCCTTTCCATAATTGGCCGGAGAAGTCTTTAAGTCCATGGCAATAAAATCCACCAGCTTGCGTTCAATGACAGAGGCCAGAACATCAGGATTGCTGCCGTTGGTGTCCAGCTTGACCGCGTAGTGCATGGATTTTAATTGCCTAAGGAAATCCGCCAACCCCTGCTGGATGGTAGGCTCCCCGCCGGTGACCACCACTCCTTCCAGGCGGCCTTTGCGTGATTCCAGGAACTCCAGGACCATCGATTCATCAAGCGGTTCCTCAAAGAGCTTAGGGCATGCCAGCTGGGAATTATAGCAGTAGCCGCAGCGGAAATTACAACCCTGCGTAAAAACAATGGCCGCCATTTTCCCCGGATAATCGATGAGAGAAAATTGCTGGAATCCCCCTATGCGCATAAATGGTAGGTCGCGCGCTTCTTGAACTCCTCCTTCTTGCCCTTGTTCCATTGCTTGACCGGCCGCAAATACCCCACAACACGGGAATAGACCTCACATTCGCAACCGCACGTCCCGCACTCCGGATGTTCCCCGGCCAGATAGCCGCAGCTCGGGCAGACACTGAAGGTGGGCGTGATGGTAAAGTACGGCAAACGGTATTGCTGGCAAATACAACGCACCAGGCTCTTTAACGCCGTCGCATCAATGATGCGCTCTCCCACAAAACCATGCAATACCGTGCCGCCGGTATAAAGCGTTTGCAGGGCATCCTGATGGTCCAATGCCTCGAAAATATCGTCGGTATGCTCCACCGGCAAATGGGTGGAGTTGGAATAAAACGGCTCATGCCCCTGTGTATAACGCTCTTCGTTGGCGCAGATGATATCAGGAAACATCCCCTTGTCCAATTTCGCCAGACTGTAGGAGGTCCCTTCGGCCGGTGTGGCCTCCAAGTTATAAATATTACCCGTCTCCTTCTGGTAATCCAATAATTTGTTTCTCATGAATTCCAGCACGCGCACGGCGAAATCTTTGCCCTGGGGGCCGGAGATATTCTGGCCCAACAAATTCAAGCAGGCCTCATTCATCCCCAAAAGACCGATGGTCGAAAAGTGGTTTTTCCAATACTGGTCAAAACGTTTCTTGATATTGCGCAGATAGAACTTGATATACGGATATAAATTCTCCTCGGTAAACTGCTCCAGCACCTTGCGCTTGATCTCCAGGCTTTGCCTGGCCAGGTCCATTTTCTCTGCCAGCATCGCTAAAAATTCAGTTTCGTCCTTTGCCAAGTACCCGAGACGCGGCAGGTTGATGGTGACGACTCCTATGGAGCCGGTCAACGGTGAGGCCCCGAACAGCCCCCCGCCCCGGCTGCGCAGCTCGCGGTTGTCCAGACGCAGGCGGCAGCACATGCTGCGCGCGTCCTCGGGGCTCATATCGGAATTGATAAAATTCGAAAAATACGGAATACCGTATTTGGCCGTCATCTCCCAGAGCAGGCCCAGGTTGGGGTTGTCCCAGTCAAAATCCTTGGTCATATTATACGTCGGGATGGGAAAGGTGAACACGCGGCCTTTGGCATCCCCGGCAAGCATTGCCTCAAGAAAAGCCTTATTGAACATGTCGAGCTCTTTTTGGAATTCACCGTAGGTCTCTTTTTGTACCTGGCCGCCGATGATGACGCCCTGATGGACGAAATAGCTGGGAACGGTCAAATCCATGGTGATATTGGTAAACGGCGTCTGGAAACCGACGCGGGTGGGCACATTGATATTGAATACGAATTCCTGCAGGACCTGCTTGACGCCTTCATAAGAAAGCCCATCGTAACGGATGAAGGGGGCCAAGAGCGTGTCAAAATTCGAAAAGGCCTGGGCGCCGGCGGCTTCCCCTTGCAACGTATAGAAAAAATTGATGATCTGCCCCAGTGCCGTGCGCAAATGCTTGGCCGGTTTGCTTTCCATTTTCCCTGAAACGCCCTTGAAGCCCTGGATCAACAGATCCTGCAAATCCCAACCCACGCAATAAACACTGAGCAGCCCCAGATCATGGATATGAAAATCGCCGTTTTGGTGCGCTTCCTTGACAGGAACAGGATAGATTTTGTTCAACCAGTAAATTTTGCTGACCTCGGATGAGATATAGTGATTTAACCCCTGAAGGGAGTAGGCCATATTGCTGTTCTCATTGACGCGCCAGTCGTTCTGCCGCAGGTATTGGTCCACGAGGTCGGTGTTGAATTTTGAGGCGATGGCGCGCATCTCGGCATGCTGCTGGCGGTAAAGGATATAGGCCTTGGTGGTTTTGCGGTAGGGGGAAGAAATCAGGACATCCTCGACAATGTCCTGGATATTTTCCACCGTCGGACTCTCGGGGAACATCTGCTGGGCGATGTTGACCACCCTGACCGCGAGCTTTTGGGCGACTTCCAGATCAAATTCTCCGGTGGCCTGTCCGGCTTTGGCGATCGCCCGGACGATCTTCTGAGGGTCAAAATTTTCTGATTTCCCATTGCGTTTGACAATCGTGGTAAACAAGCTGACAGCCATCTTTTACCCTCCTTAGTAAATAAAGCAGTTTGCCTCTTGGCCTTAATCCCGCCTAAATCTCAAAAACTTCGTTTCCTTTGCATAATTCGTCTTCCACCAGTTTCTTGGCTTGCTGCCAGTCCTCCTGGTCATGCCCGTGCTGGCCGCCCCGATTCTCATAAAGCTCGTACGCCTTCTTTTCTATCATTTTGATGTAGGTCTCAAAATTGAGGATGGAACTTTTAGTCTGCGGCTTGGGCTTAACGCTCTCGATGGCTTTTTTGACTCTCTTGTCGATGACCTTCATGACCGTTCTCCTTTTTTAATAAAGCACTACCTGTTGATAATAGGAGATGGTATGACCACTACATATTGTGGTTAATCTTAATACCACCCCTTGACGTGGTAAATCAGTACAACTACGTAGAAAACTACGTAGGCCTTATTTGTACCCGAAGATCATGGTAAAAATAATGCACACGACCAAAACGAGCCCAAGGCTCAGGGCCGTCCAGCCGAAGATCCGGATGGCCAGAATTTTCCCCGGCGACAAAGGCTCTGCCAAATTCTTTTCGAGTTCGCCGCGGGCGACCAAGGCTTCATATTCCTTGGGCCGTTCGCGCTTTAAATCCTCGATGGACATGCGTCCGGTAAAGATCACCGTGTCCATAGGAAATTTCTCCGGCCTGAAATGGGTGTTGAAGAAATGCACCGTAAAAATAAACCCGGCAGCCAGCAAAGCCTCATCGCTGTGGACGATGGTGGCCACATTGATGACCCATCCGGGCAATACATGCGTGAAGGCTTCGGGAAACCAAAGCATCAATCCCGAGGTACCGATGACCATGACCCCCCAAAGCACGGCAAAATAATCAAATTTTTCCCAATATGTCCACCGCCCGTATTGCGGATATGGCCCTTTGCCCATGTACCATTTCACTGTGACTAAGAATTCACGCCAGTCTTTTTTTGTAAAAAGAATGGTATCGGGTCCGAAAAGCATCTCTTTGAAACTTCTTTTCTCAAGTCGTTTTTGGAGAAAGACCTGCCTCAAATGCGCAAAGAAGATGCCCAAAAGGGTCACCGCGGCACAACGGTGCAGGAACCCTGAAACCGCATAGCCGCCCAAAAGCTTCGAGATGAACAGCGCCCACGGCGTGTACGAAAATTTCAGCGTCATACCGGTGATCGTCAAGGTCAGGAAGCTGCAGATCATGATGATATGGAGGACCCGGTAAAATACAGGGAAACGCACATATTGTTTTTCCGTCGAGACAATATGTTTTTGAGGATAAAGCCTTCTCATTTCCAGGGATTTGGGCAGCCACAAAAGCGTATGGAAAAGGCTGACGCTGAATGTCCCCACCAGTAAAGCGGTCATGGCCCAAAAAGTCCAGAATATCCAAGGGTATTTCTTGGGGTCATGGTGGGTGGCGTGGGTCAAATAACCGGCAAAACGCCTGTTGGCGCCCGCGTGGCACTTTTGACATGTATGGACGATGTTCCAGTAACTCAAGGTCGATCGGGGATCTGTCACAGGAAAGATCTCATGGGACCCGTGGCAATCCTGGCATTTAGCGGCTTTCGCATACCCGAGTTTAGAAATTTTTCCATGCACAGTCTGGAAATAGGTCGAGGCGATCGCCTGATGGCATTTGCCGCACGTATTCATAATATCGAATCTAAAGGCGTTCTCGTCCGTCCTTTTAATGGTGTGCGCGGTATGACAATCATTGCAGGCAGGCAGTCGGGCCGAATCCTTGTGCCGGCCTATGGCATGGACGCTTTTCATGTACTTTTCATAAACGCCCTGATGGCATTGGGAGCAGGTCCTGGCAATGTTCCTGCGGTTCACGGTGGACCGCGGATCAGCGGCGGGCAGTTGTTCGTGGGCGGTGTGACAGCTGACACAGGTGGCGGCCACGACCAGCCCGCTTTCCAAAAGCCCCTGGCCATGGATGCTTTCAATGTAATTCGTGGTGATATTATGTTCCGGGCCTTTGTAAAGTACCGCCGCCTTATGACCTTCCCTGTGGCAGCGGGCGCAAAGAGCAGGGATATTGGTCGGATAGGTGGGCGACCTGATGTCCTTGTGGGACAAAATTCCGTGGGTGCCGTGGCATACCCTGCACGACGGGGCATTAGGATTTCCCTGGCTCCATAATTTCCCGTGCGTCCCTCGCCGGTACGCCGCCACTTGTTGGCTGTGGCAGATGGAACAATCCACTCTTTTAGTGATCGTCTCACAGGGCCGGGTGTGGGAGGCAGAGACCTGGGTATGGCACTGGGCGCAGGCGACCTTGGCATGGACTGAACCGTTGAATTGCTGTTCGTCGATGAAAAGCGACCGGTGGTCTTTGGAAGAGACGATTGTTTTCTTGCCGTGGCAGGTCAGGCAATCTTGGTTGGCTTCTCCCATTGGATAATAGACCCGGCGTATCTTGTGGGGCTGGTGGCAATCCACGCACACAGGGATGACCTGCGGGTTCTTTTCCCATAACTTGCCGTTGATGATCTTGCGATGGACACGCTCAATCTGGCTGTGGCATTGCAGGCAGGTCTTGACGATGTTGGCACGGGCAATGGACGAACGCGGGTCGGTGAAAGGAAGAATATCATGGGCCCGATGACAGGAGGCGCAGGTAGCGGTGACGTTGAGCCCTTTTTTAAGAAGAGCCTCCCCGTGCATGCTGTCGGAGTAATTTTCCAATATATGCTTCTCGGGGATCTGCCTTTGTTGCGAAACCGGCTTGCCCTCGCTATGGCAGGAACCGCAGACAAAAGGAATGTGAAACGGCGCCACCGTCGAATTTGGGTCTTTTACGGGAAGAATATAGTGGTTGCCGTGGCAATTGAAGCATTCCGGGGCCAGTTTGTCCCCGCGTGCCCGTGCCCGGCCGTGAATGCTGTCGGAAAACAGCGCCTCCTGCCGTGTGTGGCAGCGCCCGCAATCCACCAGGGCCACTGCCGTCTTATGCGGGAAATCACTGCCGACTAAATCCGTATGACAATCCGTACAAAGTTGTTTGCCGTGAACAGACGCCTGGAATTTATCCTGGTCAACGAACGGCGCCTGGGTCGCATCTCCATGGCAGGCCAGACAATCGTCATTGGTCGCAGCGCTTTTGACGGCCGCAGGAGGACTTGCGGGGGCGCTCTGGGCATGAACGGTCCATGGTACGGTCAGCAGTACCAGTATAAGAATAAAAGATTTTGGAATTCGGACGCCCATACCTAATCTCTGCTGCGGCCATGAAGCCACGACCAATTGCCCGGATAAACATCGGGATCGAAAATGACGAAATATCCGTGCCAGATGATAATGGTGACACAGGCCAGAATGGCCTCGTACAAATGGACCGTCCTGACCACATCATAAAACCATTTGGGAAACATCCTTAAAAACCAAACTTCACTGAACATCAATACACCGGTCGCCACCATCACCAGGGAACCCCACAGCAGGGCCCAGTACTCTAATTTCTGCACATAACTATAAACACCGTCGGGCTTTGGCTTGTCTTTACACCGGCCGAAATAATATTGGAAGCCCTGAAAAAGCTGTGTAAAATCCTCTTTTCTGATGCTTAAAGCTTTTAACTGCCAGAGGCCTTTTTTCGTGAAAAACAAATAATAGAGGTGATAGAGTGCCAGGGCACAAAATACAAGGCCTGTGCCGCGATGCCCCCATCTCAACCAGTCATTGTGCCCGAAAAACATGAAGGACCACCAGGTTTGCGGGTACTTCAGGGAAAACCCGGTGTAGGCCAAAATGATAAAGGTCGCCGTTAAAATAAAATGCTGACATCGTTCATTGAAACCCATGCACTCCCTGCCCTGCTGCAGAGAATGGCGGTAATGCGCCGCAGCTTTCTTGGAAAAATCAAGAACGTTATGCAATAAGAGAATGCCCGAGACAAAAAAGATCAGGAAAACATAAAAGCACCGCACCCAATCGTTGACAGGATTGCCTCCGTTCTTAAGCCCCCCATGGACCAAACCTTGCGCCACCCGCGCCCCGATGCCCGGGTGGCATTGACCGCAGGTCTTCTCCAGGTTCCTGGGGTTGATCGTCGAACGCGGATCCGATGACGGAAGGATCTCATGCGCCCCGTGGCAGGACGCGCAATTGGCCGCGGTCAGCGTCCCCTGCTGCATCGCAAGACCGTGATAGCTTTGCATATAGCTACCCAATACATTGCCGGGAAGGCCGTAGGCGGCATTGATGCGTTGGGCTGCATGGCATTGACCGCAGGTCTGCGGGATGTTCGCCGAGGAGACCATCGACGATGCCCTTTGGACCGCTTCGATGTTGTGCTCTCCATGGCAATCGGTACAGACAGGGGTGTCCCTGCTGCCCGCGGCCAATGCCTGCCCGTGGATTCCGCGAGCATACTGCTTGTATTCTTCCTTATGGCACTTACCGCAAGTCTCGGGGATATTGACCCAGTATAAGCGGGACAATCTATTGGCGGGCTTATTAATGTCGTGCGCCCCATGGCAATCGCTGCACACGGCGGCCTTCATGTCCGTCCCTTTTTGAAACTCAAGCCCGTGAACGCTCTTCAAATAGGTCTTGCCTTCCTTGGTCAAAAGAGCGCTGTGTAGTTTCTGATGGCATCCCGAGCACGTGAGAGGGATGTTCTTGCGGTTGACCGGTGAACGAGGGTCATCGGCCTCTAATATCGCGTGAGGGTCCCCGTGGCAGGCCGTGCAGGAAGTCTCCGACGAAAAGACTGCGGCCATGCCCCTGGCATGGTCGCTGCGGCTAACGCCCAAGGCTTCTTTCTCATGACAAACGGCGCAATCGACTTTTCGGAGTTTGTCAGCGTGAGGAAGCCCCTTGATGTCCTTATGGCAATCGATGCAGTCTAACGTTTGATGGACAGAATTGTTAAAGGCCTTTGGGTCAATAGCCGGGGCATTGTCCGCATGGCAGCTAAGGCAATCCTGGTTGGTCAGCTTAACTGGCGCTTGGGGAGCTTGCTGGGCCGTGGCACAAACGCTCACCAGAACCGATAAAAAAAAGGTCCCTGAAAGACCTATGGTGTTTTTCATCAAACCGCTAACCGTCATATGCGCCCGTAAATAATCCCAGACGTATGCCGCCTGTTTCATCCCCCCGTATGACAGTCCGAGCAATTGGTCGTCTTCCAGGAATCGTCATCATAAAACGGATGCTGGAATTCCAGGCCGTTGATGCTCTTTTGCACGGCGGTGCCGCTGCCCTGTTCGACGATGATATGGCAAAGAGTGCATTTGCGCTCAATGACTTTTCCATCGGCGGACTTATGCTCATTGTCGTGGCACCGGAAACACCCCCGTGAAATCATGTGCCCGATGTTGTCCGGATAATCGTCCCAACGCGATTTCATTTCCGGAAAGAAATTTTGTTCGTACAGCAGGGTGATTTCTTCAACAGCCTGCTCAACGGCAGGGCGGTTCTTGGTGTAATAAGCAAAGTACTTTTGTTTGTAATAGTCCGTTAATTTCGAACGGATCTGCTTTTCGGCCTGACTTGTAGAATTATATTTATCGCCGAGAACTTCGACCCCCTCCGACTTTATCATGGGAATTGATGGACTGATCTTCCCCTGGGCCAGGGCCCGGTTCATCAAGACATCAGGCGCTTCAAAGCGGTGGGCGGCGCGGTTATGGCAATCGATGCAATCCATTCTCCTGATCTTGTCCTGAGGGGGATTGACTTTTTTGTAAGGAGAGTTCTTGGACGTATAGATCGTGACCTTCCCCGATTTGTCCACCGTCTTGACCCAGCTGATATGCTGGCGTTTGGCGTCGTCGGCGACGTAGAAGATCTCATTATTGAAATACATGTGCGCGTGAATGCCGGCCTCGCCGTTTTTCCCGTTCCCGACACGCATCAACAGGTTGATTCTCCAAGGCGGGGTTTGGCTGGGATCATCCGCGTAATAAACCTTGTTGAGCAAAATGGCGCTGAAAGGCTTACCCGGCCAATGGCACTGTTCACAGATCTCCTTGGCCGGTCTCAAGGTGTTCAGGGGAGCCGGGGTCGGACGCTGATATCTGCCGTCAAAAGTCTTAACGAGCATTTTGGTCCCCGCCACTTTATAACGCAGGTACCAGTTGGCACCGGAACCCACATGGCACTCAACACACCTGACCCGTTCGTGGGGAGAATGGTTGTGCGTGTCATATTCGGGCTTCATGATCTGATGGCAGGTGAGCCCGCAAAATTGGGTCGATTCCGTATAATTAAAAGCCCTATAGGAACCGATGGCGGTCATGACCAGCAGGGTGACCGTGCCGATCATGAAGATAACAACAGCGTTTTGGTGGGTCGCTAAAGAAAGATCGATGACGATGGGCTTGGGCTTTCCTTCTTTCGAGCCGCGCAAAAGCCGCCCGCGTTTCAAGGAGGCCCCTATCGGGATCAGTATAAGCCCGACAATGAGAAATGGCGGCAAGAAGACATAGGTGAGCAGCCCTAAATAAATGCTGGACTTAGGGGAAGCAAAATCGATCGCGAACAAAAAGAGCTCGCAAAGAAGCACGAACAAAGACAGCCCCACACCGATATAGGTAATGTTGTTGTAAAAGCTATCGGAGAACCGCTGTTTCTTCTTTTTGAGCTCATTGTCCATTCGCCCTACCAGTTAAAGCCTAATTTCATCAAAAAGATATTGGCTGAATAATTCCCCGACCCCACCGTGGGATTGTCCTTATAAGCCGCGTATTCATACTGGGGGCCTATTTTCAACCACTTGTGCCAGGTCCAGTCAAGGCTGGTAGTATAATTGAACATCTTAAAGTCAGACCCATAAGGCACGCCTATGCCGGAATCGACATAATTGTTTGAGATCGTATAGGACGCGGTATTGGTCCAAACCCAATTCTCCGTTGGACTATACGTGGTCGAAAAAAGGAAGCTGTTGTCCCCTGAATTAAAATCGGGGATATAGGAAGGCCCGCCCTCGGCCGATGTCCCTGCCGAAGATGCCGCGATCGTCCTGACATAATTTTCCACGTGCGAATACGAGAGCATCAATAAAAGCGTATCGATGGGCTGCAGCGTGATATCGTAGGTGAATGCTGATGTCAGCATATGATTTTCAGAGATGTTATAATTCCCGTCTGCAGGGAGAGGATCTGAAGAACCGCCGGCCGATGGATCCAACTGAGGATTATAGACCGTATCGGAGAATTGGTATTTCAATGAGTTTTGCAGCCAGTGAAACGGTTTCCAGGTCAGTGTCGAAGTTTCGTCCACCCCTTTTTCCCTTAAGGAACTCATCAGAACAAGCCCGCTGGCAGAAGGATTTGAAATTGTATCATATCCGCTGTACTGATCATGGACCCTGGCCTGGGTCGAAAAAATAATAAACCGGTTGGGATAAGTCCTGGCTCCCACGGTCCATGATTCTTTCTGAGTTCTATTGAGCCTCTCCAAGTTAGAAAAAGTATTACTCGTTGAGCCCCCGGGAAGAGCAGTATAGGACTCATCGACCCAGTTCCTGTCCTGCTGCCATTCACCGTCCATATACACGCTGGTATGGGGAATGCCATAAAACCGCAGCCCCACATGCTCCCCGGTTTGGTCTTCACGGTTCTTCATACTGGCGTCATCTTCCCCTGTAGTACCAGCTGCATAATAGGCGGAATCACCCTCACTACCCTTATGCTCATATTTGACGTCGGTAAGAAAATCCACATTTTTCGTCAAATTGGAATTCAGGTTTCCCACCAAGACATGGTCATCTTCCGAAGCACTTGAATAATTCCATCCGGAGGTGCCAGACGTTACAGGGGTATAAACAACGCCGTCTGTAGATGAGAATTCCGCCTGCTGCATCAGGTCCGTGTCATGGATATGGTTATAATGGTATCCGACCGCGGCGTAGGTGTTGTCGTTGAGCATCCATTTTTCCGCCCTCACCCCTGCGCCGAAGAGCTTGGCATTCGGGGATTCATTATATGTATTAAGTTGATTGGGGGTTGAAGTGGTGTCATTAAGATACTGCATATACTGGACATCATTATTGTAATCAAATTCCGCTTTTTGATCTGCCTTGATGGTCACTCCCGCGATCTTCTTCTTTTCTTTCAGGGTGATGGTGTCCACATAACTATTTAACGACTCCCATGCAGGGCCGATTTTCCTTTCGGCGCCGGATGCGGTCTGTCCGGCCGCATAGACCGGGGTCCATTCTAAAAGCGACTTATCGCCGTTCTTGGTATTGTGCTCATAGGCTATGTCCAAATAAGGATCGCTGATCGGCCCTAAGCCTGCTTCCAATTTAAAATAACTGATGTCCATCTGTAAAGCAGGACTGTTAGCCTGGTACCCTTGATATTGAGAGGAAATTGAACCATAATTCGTATAACTGGCGGGAGGAGGATTACCGGCGGTGTTAGTAACGACCTGGTTCGGATAAAACCCGCCTGTCCCATCATACCATTTTCTAAAGGCGTTATAGTCTACCCGCAAAAAGCCCACGTCCCCGTCCTGCAGGACCAAATGGCCGGTGCCCGTGTCGGTCCCCGGGAATGCACTGCCTTGCACTTCCAAGGATATATTCTTATTAATATCTTTAACAAATGAGATATTGCTTATTCCTCCATTGTTGTCCGTATTGGCCTGCATCCAGTTAAGGGCTTCGAACTTGCCCACATTGCCCTTGACGCTGGCATATTGTACCGGTTCAAGAGTGATGCTAAAAGGCGTGGTATCCGCATCCTGGGCCAATGCCAGATATCCCACCTGCGTCATGTACGCTGCCACCATGATTGAGAGTAAAATACGAAAGATTTTCATGTCTTGTTCCTCTCTCTAAGTTAATAACGAAAATAATGATCAAAATTAGACCCATGAGGCGCAGAATGACAACCCGCGCTCCAGCATGTTCCATAAACAAAATCATTATAAATATGCTGAGCACTGGTACCGTTCTGGCCATGGCCATAAGGGAAATTATTCATGGCATGGCAGCGTAAACACAGGTTATAATCCCGCGCGATCAGCATTTTGTCATTAACCGACCCGTGCACCTGGTGGCAGGACGTACAACCGTCCTTCATGGCATCATGCTCCCAGATATACGGCCCTCGTTTGTCGCTGTGGCATTTGAAACAGACATCGTTAACACCGTTCTCTGACGTAGCCGTCCAGGGACGGACATCTATCCCATGGGCGTCGTGGCAGTCGGTGCAGCTCATCTTACCTTCCAGGACAGGATGATGGTAAGGCAGACGGAATTGCATCTTTTTATCGGTATGGCAGGTAAAACAGACCTCCGGATCATTTTTGGGGTTGATGATATTGTTCGTCCCTCCCGAGGCATCCACGTGGATACTGCCCGGACCATGGCAGGTCTCGCAATCCTGGGCGCCGGTGGTTTCGTTCTTGATATGGAGACGCCCATGCGTCGAAAGCTTGTATTCACGGCCTTCTTTTTCATGACATGTCACGCAGGTATCCATGCCCACATACGTGGCTTTCTTCAAATACAACATCTCGTTGACCTTGTTCTGATCCGCCCGGGCAACTGAAATTCCCCCGGCCCAAAACAATCCCATTGCCAGCCCCAAGAGAACCATCCACGATTTTTGACCGATCATAAGATGCCTTTCTGTTTATCCGTAAGATACTTGCCTTCCCTAAAAATAAGGTTTACACCTGTCCTTACTTCTTAATCGGCCCCACTTGTTTATACGTATCAGCGGTTGGCTTCTGAGCACCTGCCGCTTTGATGACGGCCTTGCCATAATCATTGGGATCATGCTGGCCGTCCGCTTTTTTAGGCATTCTATCCACGTGACAATCGATGCACTTGGGCCTTGAATCAGGATAGGCTGCCTTGTAGGCCTTGATCTGCGCAAAATCAGCCCTGGCTGCCGCGCTCCAAAGGACCAGGCCAAAAGTGAAGCTTAAAACGACCGCTGTTTTCATCATAGTTCTCATAAGCTCCTCCTTAATGTTCACATCTGAGACATTTGATTTATCAAAGAAACCTTTTCCAGGGCCCCGAAGAATTCACCAATTTTCTGGGCGATCATTTCTTCGACCGTTCCCACCGCCGACAGGCGCTTTCGGGTGTTGCCTTCGACGATCCTGTCCAAATCATCCACGGTCACAAGCGTGACATTTGTCATACCGCCCACCTCGGGAGCGACATTGCGGGGCATGGAAATGTCGATCAATACCAACGGCCGCGCTGTCCTTGTTTTCATGACCGTATCAACCAGGTCACGTTCGATCAAATGGTGAGTGCAGCTGGCCGAGCAAATGCACACATCCGCCTGGGACAAAACTTCCCTCATTTCCCAAAAGCCAACGGCTGTACCGCCGCTTTCACGGGCCAGTTCCTGGGCATTTTCCATTGTCCTGTTCATGATATAAATGTCGGCGACACCCTTTTTAGCCAATTGCTCAACCGCCAGACGTCCCATTTTTCCCGAACCCACGATCAACACGGTCTTGCCTTGCAGCGTGCCCAGGACATTTTGCGCCATCACGACCGACGCCCAGCTTACCGATGAGCCGCCGAAATCGATGGACGTCTCATGGCGCGCTTTCTTGCCGGTCTGCACAACAAGATTGGAAAGGATATTGAAAGTTTTGCCCATCATGCCGTGCGCGCGTGAAAATTCAAACGCTTCCTTGACCTGCCCCAGGATCTGTTTTTCCCCGATGATCAGGGAATCCAGGCCCGTGGTCACGCGCAACAAATGCTCCACGGCTTGACTGCCGGTGAAGGTATAGAAATGGCCCGTTAAATCTGCCTGCGGAGGGATTTTCTTGATCTTAAAAATTGCATCAATGAGCGCTTGAGGCCGGCCCTCAATGCTGTTAGCGTAAATCTCCGTTCGATTACAGGTCGATAAAACAAACGCTTCCGCAATGCGGGGATCATTTTGAAGCTCGCTTAAAAGCAATTCGCGCTCGATGGGCTGCAGGTAAAATTTCTCTCTGACATCTATTGAGGAAGTTTTATGATTTATACCGACGGCCAGAATATTCATAGGTTGCCTTTGGGCGACAAAAGACGGTTGATCGTCGGAACAAGGCGGCGATCCAGGTCGCTTTTGTCGATAAAATCCTCCACATCCTTATGCCTTCCTAAGTCCTTCATGTCCTGCTTGGCATACATGGTCAAAATAATGATGCCGCAGGAATCATCCTGGCGTTTGATAAGGGAGGCCAGCTCCAGGCCGCTGATGCCCCTCGTTAAATGGATATCGATAATCACAACCTTAGGACGCCGCCTCAGGGCGATATCAATGCCCTCCTGGCCTGTCACGGCTTCCAAAATGTCCGCTTTGACGCCTTTCATAAGGATGAATCTCTTCATCGCTTCCCGGAACTCTTTGTGATCTTCGACGATCAATATGTTCTCCATAAATTTCTCATCGTTAAGGCACGCTTCGCACTAATTAGAAGATACAGGAAGAGGGAAGGAATGAAAATTCGGTGAACTACTTAAGGAGGTACGTAGTATCACTTAAAAAGAGAACCTGTCCCCAGAACCGGGGACAAAAGTGCTGCGGATTCGGGCTAAATCAACCCTTTGGCAATAGCGTATTTGACAAGGCCGGCGGCAGTCTTAATGCCCAGCTTGTGGATCAGCCGGCTGCGGTGGGTCTCAACGGTGCGGATGCTGATTTTTAATGAGGAGGCGATGTTCTTATTGGCGGCCCCCTTGACGATCATGGCCAGGACCTGCTTCTCACGGTTGGTCAATATCTGCAGGGAAGGGACATCGCCTCCTTCAATGGAACGCACATACTGCTCGGTGATGTATTCGGAAATCGCCGGTGAAACAAAATTCTTGCCCTTCATAACAAGTTTAATGGCCATCACCAGCTGATCAAAAGCGCCGTCTTTGAGAATGTAGCCGCTGGCGCCGTGGGCCATCGCATATTTGAAATGGTCGATGTCTTTTTGCATGGTCAATATCAGGACCTTTAATTTGGGATACCTTTGGCGCAATTCTTTGAGCGTCTCCAGGCCGTCCATTTGAGGCATGGACAGGTCCAATACCACACAATCGGTTCTGGCGGTTTTCAGCTTTTCCAGAAGGACTTCGCCGTTACCCGCCTCAGCCACCACTTTAAAGTCCTGGCTTTTGTCCAATAAACCCCTTAAACCCGCACGCAACATGGCATGGTCATCGGCGAGGATCACCCGGATTGCGCTCATATCTTCGTTCCCTTCACTGGAATGTTAATAAGGATATCCGTCCCTTTTTTCAATGTCGACTGCAACTCTATGCGACCGCCTAAAAGCATGACCCTTTCCTTCATAGTCACCAGGCCCAGGCCCGTGGACCGGGAAGTCGCCACAAACCCTTTGCCGTTGTCGGAAATGCGGATCTTCAACTGGTCTTTGGCCACACGGACATCGACTCTGACGAGGCTTGCGGCGGCATGCTTGATGATATTGCCCATGGCCTCCTGGATGATACGGTATATATTAATGGCTTCGGCGTTAAACTTCAAGCTATCGATCTTATTGTGACGGAACTCTATCTCCAGGGACTTGGAGCGGTTGATTTCGTTGAACATCAATCTCAAGGCGGTGGTGAGTCCAAGCGTATCCAGCGTTGATGGCCTCATGCGCATGGCCAGGTTGCGGGACTTTTCAATGATGCTGCCCAAATAGGCTATGATCTTCTCATGCTCTTTGCGCTCCTGGGAATTTCTTTTGGGATCCGGCAACCATGCCGACTGGATCAGGATCTTCAAGGTGGCCAGCGATTGCCCCAGATCGTCATGGATGTCCCGCGCGATGCGGTTGGCTTCGCTCTCCTGCGCCTGGATGATGCGCTGGGGGATGGCCTTGATCTCCTCTTCCATCAATTTGCGCGGGGTTATTTCCGTGCGGATGGAAACGTATTGGAACGGCTTGCCTTTATTGTTAAGAAAGGGAACGATGGTCGTATCCACCCAATAAATCGAGCCGTCCTTGGCCTTGTTGCGGATCTCGCCTTGCCACACCTTGCCATGGGCGATCGTACGCCACAAGTCCCGAAAAAATTCCTTAGAATGGTAACCGGAATTGATGATCCGGTGGTCCCGGCCTAAAAGCTCTTGGCGGGTATACTTGGAAATCTCGCAAAATTTATCATTGGCGTAGACGATCTTGCCGGTCTGGTCGGTAATGGCCACGATCGATGACACATCCAGGGCAAACTTAATATCCGTCAGTTCCTTGAGGGTCTTCTCGAGGGCGTATCTTTGGTAAAACGAACCGGGTATTGGCATAATTTAAAGGCAATTATACCACGACCGTCTTTAAAAACCATACCTAGTTTTGACAAAGTTTCCGTGGCGCTTGACGGTGGCTTGTTCATCAAACGGCGTGTAGGCCTGCGAAGGGGCATCCCATACCGTCACCACCGTCTGGCCATGGAAGAATTCTTTGGCCAGCTGCATCTGCGGGCGTTCAATGGGTTTGATCGCGCAGGGCCTTAAAGGAGTGTTCAACTGTACCTCATCAGGGCAAAGGTCCCGGGTAATCGTGGCCAACCCTGAAATATTATCCAGATTGTCGTCAATGAGCATGATTTGAAGGGCAAATTTACCTTTAAAAATACAGCGGAATTCCAACAGGCCCTGAAGGGTTTTTTCAAAATCTAAATTCCCCCCATTGACATTTTGGAAAGACGCCTGATTCGAAGTGTCCAATTTGGCCAAAACAAAATCGGCTTGGGCAAGGTCGTCCTGAACATCTTTCTGATGCAACAAGGAAGAATTGGTGATAACAGCCACATGTTCCCGCCTGTATGTCTTGATACTGCGGATCATGTCCCCCAAATTGCCGGCCAGGGTAGGTTCTCCCCGGCCTGAAAAGGTCAGATAATCCACAAAGAAAAGCGGCAGGCGCCGGACTTCCTCGACAAGCGCGCCTGTAGGGACATACTCCTTCCTGGCGTCGGTCAAATGGCTGGTCTTTCCCAACTGGCAGTACACGCAATTCATATTACAAATTTTTTGGGGACCTGACAATGGATCTATGCCCAGAGATCTTCCCAGGCGCCAGGAGTGGACAGGGCCATACAGATACTGAAACGGATTGACCATATTTAAATTATAGCGGGCGGGAAGAATGATCCAAATACGCAGTTCTACGTAAAAAGCTTTATTTACGGCGAAGGGCCAAGGGAGTAAGAACGAGGAGAAAAACTATTTCAAATATCGCATAAGCGATCAGGGCATTGGCTATCCCGGAGGTAAAACCATAGGAATGCAAGCCTATACTAAGGAGGTTGACGCCGAACCATGCCCACATGACAACCATCATGGCAATGACGCTCCCGACGGCAAGGCCGAGAGGCCCGATCATCTGGGCATATTTGGCATGGAACAGTATCGCCAGCCACAGCACGATCATCAAGGCGCCGTTTTCCTTGGGATCCCATCCCCAAAACCTGCCCCAGCTTTGGTCAGCCCAGATTCCTCCTAAATTGGTACCCAAAAAAGTCAAGGTCAAGGCGACACCCATGATGCCTAAAGTAGTTTTATACGTATTGTCCAGCACAGCCTGCTTGCGGCCGAGGGCCGCCTGAATGAGCCAAATATGCCCCAATATGCCGGTCACACAAGTGGCGCCGTAGCCCATGGTGATGGTGGTGACATGGGTCGCAAGCCAGAAATTGGAATTCAACACAGCCACCAGCATCTTTAAGGTGTCCCCCTCGGCGCTGTACCTGCCGGCAATGAATAACAGGATGGTGCCGCAGATGGCGGAGGTCACGATCCCCAGCCACTGGCGGTTGAAATATTCGATGCCAAGCCCCAGAAGCACCGTGATGAAGCCTACAAAAATAAAGGTTTCATACAGATTGGTGACCGGCGGCCTGGCCATGATGATGATGCGCATGAGCAGCCCAAAGGTGTGCGGAATAAAACCCGCAATGACCGAAGACAGCCCCAGCCAGTACCAAAACCTTCGGGGGGACACAAATGAGATGACAAAAAATACAAACGCCAGGATATAAAATATCTTGGCCCACATAAAAGGCATTGTGGCGTTATAGATCAATTCCAGAGGGAATTTGCCGACGATCTTGGCCTGGTGAGGGTCGAGGCCGTCCTTGACGGCATCCCCATAAGCTTGAGCGGACATATCAAAGCTGATAAAATTCCCCTCGTTATAGGCCGCGGCCATCCGGTACCAAAGCCCGATCAACTTTCTGGTCTGTCCGTCCGAGAAATTCTGGGCAATGGCATCCCAGGGGCTGAGCCAGTCATTGCTCCCGGCGGCAGGAACTACCAGGAAAGGCAGGTTTTGGTAATTTTTCGTCCAGCGCAGCATATTATTCACCACGACCATCAACTCCTGCTGGGAAGCCGAGATCTGGGCCGGATTTTTATCCTTGAGATCCATGATCAAAGCCCTGATCTTCCCTGCTTTAAGGGCGACATCATAAAAGCTGAACTGGTTTTGCTGCGGGGGCAAGCCTAACTGCCGTTTGATTTCCTGGGAGGTGACCGTAAAATCGGCGTCGGGGTAGACCCAAAGAAACTCTTCGGAAAAATCGATATAAAGCTCCGCATTATTCGCCACCCTGATGATCTCATTTTCCACCAGGGAACGCTGGCGCTCATCAATATTCCCTGCAGCCTCTTTTAATTGCTCCAGCTTAGGAAAAGCGTCCTTTAATTCGGCGAAGCTGTAGAGGCGGGAACGTTCCGGTTTAATATCAAGGGCAACGGCGATTTCAGGGTCATTGATCAGAAATACTTTGTCATGGACGGCATTAAGGGGCGTGAACAACAACTTGGCAAGCCACCGGGCGGCGCTGGAATTGCCATAATAATCCTTGCCGGAAAACTGGAGCAGCAGATCTCGCGCAAAGGTGTCCAGCGGCTTGATACGGCCTTCCTGGAGGACGGGAATGCTTTTAAAATTCTCAAAGGACTTGGCCCCTCCCGTCTGGGCCATGCACCAGGGAACAAAACAAAAACTCAATATTAAGGTTAAAAGTATGGACTTTGATTTCATAGTCTTGCCTTGGCCATCAGGGCCTGAATGAGAAAATGCAAGGCCAAACCGATAAATACCACCAAACATGAAATATACGGCATCAGGCGCGCCGAATTCCTGACCACCGCAAGCGTCGAATACTGCCGCCCTTGGGCGTCCGTATCATAAGAAGCCTGGTAAAGCGTGTAGTCCTTATATCGCAAAGGACTGTTCATATGGATCCGCACCCGGCGTGTCAGGGAACCTGTGGATATGGTGACCCAGCTTTGGAAGCTTTTGGCCATGTCGGTGTCCGGATGGAACGCCGCCTTAAAACGGTCCAATCTTAATACAAAGGGCAAAGGAAAAGTTTTATGGCGCAGGATAAAAAAATAATCTTTACCGTCGATTGAGACCGGCGTCGGCCTTGCTTCGGCCCCGAAAAGCAAAAGGGTGTGCGGCTTGCCGTCAAAGGTCAAATTAAAAATGCCGCCGGCCAGGTCCTTTTCCCTCTCTTTGTGCAAAGGCTCGAGGACAAAGCGGCTGATGTTATCAAGGCCAATCGTCCCCGCGGGTTGAGGTTTGCCGCCGTTGTCAAAAGCCTCACAATTGGGATAATAGCGTTCCACGCTCATGGTAAAATGAGACGCGTTAAACGTGATCTTTTCGCCCGGCTTGAAATTCTTGCTGTCAACGGCTGTCACACGACGGTGTCCCGCCTGCGTGCTTTGCCAATACGCCAGTTCCCATTCGGTATACGAGGTGGAAACATTGGTCTGCTCGCCTACGCCCAAGTGCACATACGATTCCTGGGAAAGGTGAAAAATGAAAAAGGCTGCGGCGAAATACAAAATGAGGCCCAGATGGGTAACCTTGCCGCCGATGGAAGCCCACCCGTGTTGTTTTTGAAAATGGACGATCAGGGCGGCGATCAAATTGACGAACAAAATCCAAAGCACCAATTGGGCGCCCGGAAATGGAAACCACCCGCCGGCCAAAAAGAAAAAAGAAGCAAAAAAACGCTCCTGGGCGGCATACAGCCCCTGCTGCACCTGGGCCATTGTCCCCCAGAAAGTGAGGATGAAAAGCAGGAACAAACAAACGACGGTAATGCGGACTGAGGCGATTAGTCTTAACATGAGTCAACGGTCATGGTTTAAGGCCCAGAGATTTCAATAATTCCAGGAACCCCTTCTGGTTTTGTTTTACATGTGCTCTTGTGCCGGTCATCTTCACAAAAATAGTTGTATCACCGGTCGCAATAATGGCAGCGATCATGCTTTTATCCGAAGCTTCCTGCTGCAACAGCGTCAAATCATAAAACCTGGCTTGCAGCCCCCCTTGAGTTTGAATAGTCCGGGCATTATCCAAAAGCTTTTGATAATTAGCATCGGAAGGATCGATGTCCACCTGCCCCATCCAGCGTTTGAGATTGGCCTCTTGGCCGCCGGCGGTACCCGGCAGGGCCACGATGTAACAATCGAACGCATCAGGGGCCCCTTCTTTATAAAAAGAGACCAGGCGCATCATTTTGGCAGGCCCCTGCTTCCAGCCTTGGGGAATGATCCACGTATAAGGACTGGGCAGGGCCTCTCCCGCCATGGCGGAATTTTCCAATCCTGCATGAGGATTACCGGCCATGAAATCCGACATATTGATCCCTGCATGGGGATCCTGGCCTTGGGCCAGCATCTTTTGCAGATTGGCGCGGGCATCAGGCGTGATATTGGCGGACATGTCGATGCCGGCATGAGGGTTGCTTGCCCCTTGAGGAGCTTGAGTGGCCGCATCAGCCATCTGCTCCTGAGGGGCCTGCGGAGTTTGTGTCGCCAACTCCGTATATTGGCGCGGCTTTGCGCCTGTGCCGCAACCGGCGAGCAGGAATAATCCCAATACAAAAACCAAAAAATTCATAATGGTGCAATGATACCAGAAGCCCGCGGATTTCGCAATGCTTAAAGTTACGCAAGTACCTACGTAAATTTACCGATCAATAACTGTGATCGTCGATACTGACCTTACCTCGAAAGATCCAGTAAATGCTCACTGTGTAGGCCACGACCAGCGGCATGCCGATCATGGCGATGATCAGCATGATGTGAAGGGTCGCCAGAGAGGATGAGTCCTGATAAATATTCAGGCTGAATTCCGGATGAGGATTGGAAAGGACCAGATCAGGAAAAATGCCGAAACCGAAAAGGAACATGAGAATGGCCATGGCCCCGCAGGAAGACAGGAAGGCCAAAAAATCTTTTTTGTGATAGATCTCCCTGGGGATATTAGCAATCAACAAAAGATTCGCGATGGGAATAATGAACAACAGCGGGTAATCCTTGAAATTTTGTACCATATGCGGCACATAAAGCAGGGTGGCCATGGTCAAAGTCACGTACATGATCACGAAAAAGATAATCGAATTCCTGACCCAGTCCCGCACCCGGTCATGAAAATCCCCTTGCGTTTTCATGACGACATAAATGGAGCCGTGCATCATGCACACGGCCACGACCGTCAGGCCCGTCAAAAGCGCATACGGATTTAACAGCCCCAAAAATGTCCCGTGGAATTCCTTGTCCGCGCCCAAAGGGACCCCCCAGATCAAATTGCCGATGACCACCCCGAACAAAAACGCGGACAAAATGCTGGAGACGCAAAAAGCAACGTCCCAGGACCGGCGCCAGAACGCACCGGGACGCTTGCTGCGAAATTCAATCGCCACGGCCCGGAATATCAGACAAAAGATCAACAGATAGACCGCCAAATAAAACCCGGAGGCAAGCGTGGCATAAACGTCCGGAAACGCGGCGAACAGGGCCCCGCCGCCGGTGACCAGCCACACTTCGTTGCCGTCCCAAACAGGCCCGATGGAATTGAGCATCAGGCGGCGTTCGCGGTCTGTCCTGGCGAACAAATGCAGGGCCCCCACGCCCAGATCAAAACCGTCGAGGATGGCATAGCCTGTCAACAAAACGCCCAGCAATATAAACCAGATTAAATGCAGGTCCATTTTTAAATCGAAGCCCTGTGGGCCTGGGTCTCCCCTTGCAATTCAATGCCTTCAGGCCCTTGTTTGATCTTTTGGTCCAGCAGGAATATGAACAACACGAACAACAACAGATAGATCAAGGTGAACATGATAAGCGATGTGAGGACGACGTTGGCCGAAAGCACCTTGGAGAGACCTTGCGAGGTGCGCAAAAGGCCGTAAACGATCCACGGCTGCCTACCCACCTCCGCCGTCATCCATCCTAATTGATTGGCGATTTGAGGCAAAAGCACCGCCGGCACCAAAATTTTCAGGTACCACCTGGTTTCGAATAACTTCCCCCGGCTAAAGAGTATGAGCCCCCACCCGACCAGAAATATGATTGAGATGCCGATAAGGATCATCAAATGATACGCGTAAAAAGTAAGGGCCACCGGGGGAAGGTCCGATTTCTTGTAAGATTCGATACCCCGCACAGGGGCGTGGAAATCACCGTACATCAGATAACTCAAAAATCCGGGGATCTTGGGGCCTATGACCTTCTTGTCCTTCTCATCGACGATGCCGAAAGGACAAAAAGCCGCGGGCGCCGAGGCCGGAAAAACCCCTTCCATGGCCGCCAGTTTGGTGGGCTGCCACTTCGCCACCGTCTCGGCCGCAATCCGGCCGGTGATCATTTGCCCCAGGGAGGCGATCAACCCCAGCATCAAAGCGACCTTCAGGGAAGCTTTGGCAAAATCGACATTTTTCTTTTTTAACAAATAGTAAGCGCTGATGCTTAAAACCAAAAAAACGCCGGCAAGCCACGCCCCTGAAATGACGTGCGCCAGCCTTTCCATGGAAGAAGGATTAAAGACCATGGCCTTGAAATCCGTGATCTCGGCCCGGGCGTGCAGGCCGTGTCCCACAATGTGAAAGCCCGCCGGTGTTTGCATCCAGGAATTGGCCACGACGATCCATACCGCGCTGAAATGCGCACCCAGGCAAACCAGCAGGGCCGAAAGCCAGTGCACGAAAGGGCTCACCCTGTCCCATCCGAAAAGCAGGATGGCCAAAAATCCCGACTCCAGGAAAAAGGCAAAAACGCCTTCGGCCGCCAGGGCGCTGCCGAAAACATCGCCGACATAACGGGAATAGGTGGACCAGTTCGTGCCGAATTCGAATTCCATGACAATGCCGGTGGCCACCCCGATGGCAAAAGTAAGCCCGAAAATCTTAACCCAGAACTTGGTCATTTTATGGTAGAGAGGATCTTTGGTCAGCATGTAGATGCTTTCCATGACCAGGATAATGACGCCCAACCCGATGCTCAAAGGAGGGTAAATATAATGGAACATGACAGTGAGGCTGAATTGGATCCTGGAGAGAAGAAGGACGCTCATAACCTGATAAGTTTAACCGAGGACCGTTAATTCTCCAAACATTTTTTGATCACGGGCACCAGGCGCTCGTAAACATCGTCTTTGGAGATAAAGCCCGCGGCCTTGATCTTCTCCGCGGCTTTTTTAAAGACCTCGACATTGAACATGGTCAAAAAAATGATACGGCAATGGGGAAGGCTTTCTTTGATCGCTTTGGCGATCGTCAAGCCGTTGGCCTGCGGCAGATTGATGTCCATCAAAACGATGTCCGGTTTGACGCTTGCGGCCTTGGCCAATCCGGTCTCACCGGTACTGGCGTCATAAATTTCCAAATCCAGGCCATGGCGGCTGATATACCCCTTGAGCATGGCCCGAAATTCATCATGGTCTTCCACAATGAGCAGCTTTTTCTTCATTTTTCTCCTATGACCAATATCATGGGCACCCTACCTGTTTATCTTAATCGATTTTATCAGGTTTTAAATACGCAGATATACGTAAACTCCATAGCGTGAAAGTACTTGGAAAATACGTGCTATTACGTATTTTTCTACGCACCTGTTCTTATAGTAAAACGCTTTAGTGTTTTCTATCATAGGGTTATGATTATGTCCGCCAAACAGGCCCCCAGAGTCAATTCTCCCGAAACTGCAGCTACGGTCCCCGATGCCATACACCGCAAGTTTGGGACAAAGGCAACGGGTGTTGAGCATTTCTTTGCCATCACGGCTCCGGGGCACCTGGACTTAAATGAACAGGTCAAGCATGTTGAGATGACCTATATCAAAAGCTTAAGGGCCTTGGGGATCGGGCCGCAAACAGCTATTTGCCGCCGCATTTTTCTAAGCGACTCCTTAAATCAAACAGATATGGTCCAACGCTGCCCCCTTGCCCGGGAGTCCAAAGACAATCCGGTGGCCATTTCGATCATCCAGCAGCCGCCCCTGCCGTATGCCAAGATCGCCCTTTTTGCTTACCATATCGAAAGTCCCGGCCCTTTGGAAAAACAACGCCTTTCATCGCAGCACATGTTTGTCCGTCACGATGGTTTAAAGCATTTATACAGCACGCGCATCTGCCTGCAGAACGCCGACCTGTCGTTCTCCCCGGCGGCGCAAACACGCAGTGTATTTGCGGGCCTGGCGGCAGTTCTTTCTTCCCAAAAAGGGAACCTTCACGACCATTGTGTACGCACCTGGATCTACGTCAAGGACATTGATATTTTCTATCAAGGCATGGTCAGCGAACGCCGCGACTTTTTTGCGCAAAACGGTTTGACGCAGGACACCCATTTTATCGCCAGTTCCGGCATTCAAGGGGCCTGTGCGCACCGCCATGACCTGATCAGCCTCGATGCCTATTCGATCATAGGTCTTAGACCCGGCCAAATCACTTATCTGAATGATTTCAAAATGTTATGTCCCACCCAAAACTATAACGTGACCTTTGAACGCGGCACGCGGATCGCCTCTGGGGACAGGTCTCATTACTTTATCTCCGGCACAGCCAGCATTGACAGCCAGGGAAATGTTTTATACCCCGGGGATGTGGCCAAACAGTTGGACCGCACACTGGCCAACATCGAGGCCCTTTTGAACTCAGGCCAGGCGACACTCGACGACATGATGTACCTGATCGTTTATCTGCGCGATGCGGCCGACTATGCCCTTGTCAAAGACCGGCTTTCCCAGCGCTTGGGGACGGTTCCCACGGTCATTGTCCAGGCGCCTGTTTGCCGCCCTGAATGGCTTATCGAAATCGAAGGGGTGGCTGTTAATTCCAAAGGCTGTCTATAAAAAAAGGCCACTTAACCCCCGGGTCTGGGGGCAGGCAAAGCGCCCCTTTTCTTAATTAAGGAGGGAATGATGTCCACCCAAACTGTCCAGGATGCCCCTTTTCTCATGCTCGATGAAGCGGCCATTGCCGCCGCCCCGCTTAGACGGGACCCTTACGATTTCTGTTATGCCGAAAGGGTCATCAATCCGCTTTTAAAAAAAGAAGTGTTGGCCGACGCCCCGATCATCCCCGACCGCGGCAGCTACGCGCTGGCCCATCTTCGCTACGGAGCGAAATTCGCGGCCTGCATGCAGGACCTGCTGAGCGTGCGTTTCCGGCGACTGGTCGAAAAGAAATTCGACATTGATTTAAGCAACCGTCCTGCTTCCATCGTCATGATGGGCAACACCTTCGGGCATTATAATGAAGGCTACGGACACACGGACTCTAAACACAAGATCATCACCGTGCTGATAGGGTTCACCGAGGAATGGCCGTACGAGAAGGGCCAATTGCGCGTCATGCGCAGCAGCGACCGCGAGGACTACGCCTTTCAATTCAAACCGGAATACGGCAATATGCTGATGTTTAGGGTCTGTGACCATTCCTGGCACGGATTTGTGCCGCAGAAAGGCAAGCGGATGAGCGTGCAGCTTTGTTATGTCGATTCCGAATGGTATGTCCGGCGGGAAGACATGAGGCATGCCTGGAGTGCTTTTGCCAAATCAGTCCCTGTGCTGCGTAAAATCATTGACTACGCGCCGCGGGTGGGAAGGGCCGGGCAGAGGAGCGGGAAATGACCTACCCCTTTGTCCCCGAGCCCCAGATGATCACGGCTCATTTTATCGATGGCCTGCGTCACGCGGCGCGCGATGAAAGCCCTTACTTGCGCTGGTACATCAAGGATATCCTCCCGGAATCCGCATGCACAGCCATACTGGTGTTGCCCATTGCCCCGCCGCTGCTGGGTACGACCGACGGCACCCGGGGAAACTACAACGACAAACGCACATTCTTTACGCCCGAACTGCGCAGGCAATTCCCCATTTGCGAGAAAATCTGCCAGGCGCTGCAAAGCCCGGAAGTCGCACGCCAGTTCGAGAAAACTTGCGGTATCAAGGCCGATGGGACTTACCTCCGCCTTGAATACATGCAGGACTTAAACGGTATGTGGCTGGAACCTCACCGTGATATCAAGGAGAAAGTGTTTTCCATGGTCGTCTACCTGTGTACCGGGCCCCATGCGAAGGATTGGGGCACCGATATCTATGATCATGATAAAAAATGGCTGAAGCGAAACGCGCCGGAATTCAATTCCGCGGTCATCTTTAAGGCCGGACCTCATAGCTGGCACGGCTTTGAGCCGCGGCCGATCATCGGCGTGCGCAGGCTCATGGAGATTAATTATGTCCGCGATTGGCGGGCTCGGGAACAACTGGCATTCCCGGATCGTCCGATTTCGACCGATCCCCCATCCCTCCCGGGATGATGAGTGGCCCGCCCGTCGCTTATTTTAAATTATTGACCCATTTGAAAACTTCCAGGTGCCTTTTGATGTCCGTTTCTCCGGCTTCCTCAAACAAGACCCCCATCATTTTTTCGATAAGGACCGGCAGTCCCCGGGATTTATCGAAATAATCCCTGGCGCAGGGGATCAATTCTTTTTGCCGTTCCACCGCATAAACGCTCGAAACGATCACCTTGAGCATAGGATCATATTCATGGATCACCTCAAACATGGTCTTACCGTCGACACCCGGCATCTTGATGTCCAGCAGGACAAGGTCTATCTTTTCTCTGATGAGGATATCCATGGCGTTATCCGCGTTCAGGGCCCAACGCGCCGTGAACCCAAGTTCCACAAGCATTTTGGTATAGATACGCAAAATGCTCGGCTCATCGTCGATGATTAGGATCTTTTTTCGTTCGAAAGACATCCTTTCCCCTCCTTAATTGATGACAAACCGCACGCAGGCGTCCCGGGTGTTTGAAACATATCCGTAATAGATTTTCTTAAATGAGTCTACCAAACCGGAGATTAAAGGAAGATTAAAAACGGGATGATTTTTATAAATGCGGCAAAACCACTTTAAAAGTCGCCCCCTGCCCCGGAGAGCTTTCCACGAGGATGCGGCCCCGGTGCAAACGGGCTATCGTCTGGGCGATATTAAGCCCCAGACCCTGGCCGGCGACGCTGTCGTCGACCCGATAAAAACGGTCAAAAACCTTTGGAAGATGTTGGGGCGCGATACCGGGGCCTGTGTCCGCAATAGACACCATGATTTCAGGACCCTCCACAACCACAACTAGATGGATCTGGCCGCCTTCCGGCGTAAATTTGACGGCATTATCGATGATGTTAAAAAAAAGCCGGCGCAAGTGCAGGCGCGTGCCGCTGACCTCTATTTTATCCGGAGGGACATCCCACCTGAAATTGATGTTTTTCTTGGAGGCCAGGATTTTGCTGCGGTCGCAGACTTCACGCAGGAATTCGATAAAATCGAATCTTTCAAAAACCAGTGTTTCCGGTTTGTAATCTAATTTGGTCAGCAAAAGCAGGTCTTCGATCGTCTTTAAAATCCTTTCTACTTCAGTCAACGTGACTTTATATCCCCTCTTATATTCTTCCGGAGTGCGGTCCTTCCTCAAGATAAGCTCCGCTTCTCCCCGGATGATCGTCAAAGGCGTTTTCAACTCATGGGCCACATGATAACTGAACTCCTCGATGTGTTTGAAAGACTTCTCCAGCCGGCTGATCATGTCATTGAACGCCCCCGCGAATTCTTCCATCTCGGTGTCAAAATTTTTAAGGTCGATCCTCTTGGACAGATCATGATGGGTGATGTTTTTGGCCAGATGGGTGATCTCATTCATTGGCTTTAAAATCCTGAACGCCAGCATCCGCCCCACAAAACCGGTCAACACAAGAACCAGGGGAATGGCGAAGGCGATGGAATAAAACCATTTAGATAAAAGCCGCAGGAGAGGATTTTCGACAATACCGACCTGGATGATATACCTCTGCCCCCTGTTGAGATAAGGATAATTGATGACCCTGATATTCATCTTTTTGTAGGGAATTGTCTGGAACAAAACGCGGGTTTTAGGAAAATGGAGGTCTTCCAAAAAAACTTTTAATAAATTGCCGTCCATATTGTCCGAATGGACCATCACATCATTATTTCTTCCAATAAAGGTGATGTAATACTGAATGACGCTTAAACGTTTGGCCTGCTCCCACCAGCGCCGAAGGCCCAAATTGAGTCTGCGGCCAAAGAGGACCCTCCGGTTCATCGTAAGGGTGGTCACGGCCGCCGATTCAAGCGCATGCGGTTTACCTTTCAGAAGGCCGAAATAATCATCGATGGTGCGGGCCACGGCCTGGGCTTTCAAACCCAGCTCCGTATCAACCTCATAGGTCAGCTTATTGGAAACAAGGTACAGGACGCCGCTGAATACAAACAAAATCACGGCCAGAATGACCGTATATAGGACGCTGATCTTGAATTTGAACGAATTGATTTTCACTGCGGGTTGCCCAGCATGTACCCCGCGCCCCGGATGGTGCGGATCAATTTTTTCTTGAAGCTCCTGTCGATCTTCCGGCGCAAATAAGCGATATAGACATCGATCACGTTGGTCATGCTGTCAAACTCTTCATTCCACACGTGCTCGGAGATCATGGTGCGGGAAATGACATGGCCGGCGTTAAGCATCAAGTACTGCAACAGCATGTATTCTTTGGCATTGAGCTTGAGGGGTTTGCGGCCTCTTTTGACCTCGAAGGTCAGTTGGTTCAACTCCAGGTCTTCGACCTTCAAAACGGATGTCTTATTGTCCGTCGGGCGCTTCAATAAGACCCTGACCCGTGCCAGCAGCTCGCCGAAAGAAAACGGTTTGGTCAAATAATCGTCCGCACCGCTGTTAAGCCCGTTGATCTTGTCCTCGACGGCGTTGCGGGCCGTCAGCATCAATATGGGAGTGTTGATCTTTTTGGCCCGCAGTTCCCGGCACATGGCCACGCCGTCTTTTTTGGGAAGCATGATGTCGAAAATCATGACATCGTAGGAATTGATCTGCGCCAAATACATCCCCTCTTCGCCGTCGTAAGCCACATCCACGGCGAATTTTTCCTCTTTAAGGCCTCGGGCCAGGAAGGCCGCGATACTTTTTTCATCTTCCACGACCAGGATACGCATAATTTTAACCTTTAAATCTGTTTTACCATTCTCTCATAGTTATTGCAAGATTATAAATTTGCCCTATTATAATTTTGATATGGGCACCATTGAGCAACCTCTCCTGATCGCCCTGGGTTCCATCCTGGCGGGTTTCATCGGCGTGCTGACGGGTCTGGGAGGCGGAGTCGTCATCGTCCCGCTTTTGACCCTGGTCTTCGGCGTGGATATCCGCTATGCCATCGGCGCTTCCCTGGTGTCCGTGATCGCCACTTCTTCCAGCGCCGCCGCCACCTATGTGAAGGAAGGCTATTCCAACCTGCGCGTTGGAATGTTCCTCGAAATCGCCACGACCATGGGCGCATTGTCCGGCGCTTTTTTGGCTTTATGGATCGCTCCGCGTGTGATCGCCGTGATCTTCGGCCTGGCGCTGCTGCACTCCGCCTACACGTCCTGGCAGGGCATCAAGGAATCGACTGAAACCAAGGCGGACCGACTGGCGCAGATGTTGGGTATGGATTCCACATACCCGACGCCCGTAGGGCCGAAATTTTACCATGTGCAGAACATCCCCGGAGGATTTCTGCTGATGATGGTGGCCGGCGCCCTGTCCGGCCTTTTGGGCATAGGCTCCGGCGCCCTTAAAGTCATTGCCATGGACAGGATCATGAAACTCCCTTTCAAGGTCTCGACCACGACAAGCAATTTTATGATCGGCGTCACCGCTGCCGCCAGCGCCGGAATTTATTTAAACCGCGGTTATATCGACCCGCTTTTGGCCATGCCGGTGATGCTGGGCGTTCTGTTAGGGGCCAGCATAGGCACCCATTGGCTCATGAAATCGAGAACCAAATCACTGCGGATCCTGTTTGGCATCGTTATTCTAATTTTGGCGGTGGAAATGATCTTTAATGGAATCGAGGGCAGGTTTTAAATGGAAAACCGGATAGGCGCCATTCTGAGGGCCGGGGTCATCGTCTCCGCCCTGCTCGTTATTTGCGGAGGGATCATGTATTTAAGCCGCTATGGCACCGTCGGGCCTGCCTTTGCCCATTTTAAAGGCGAACCGGAGCGCTTAAAAGACATCTACGGGATTATTCGATCCGCGCTGTCCTTGCACCCCCGGGGAATTATCCAATTGGGCCTGCTGTGCCTGATCGCCACCCCTATCATGAGGGTGATCTTCTCCCTCGGCATGTACGCAAAACATAAAGACTCTTTGTACGTCGTCATTACCTCGATCGTCCTGTGCCTGCTTCTTTACAGCCTGATATTTGTGAGGTAGCACGTCCTGCAGGCCTTTTAATTGAGATTGCCTGTAGAGGAGTTTGATTCCAATCCCTGAAATATCCCATTCGCCGCCTTCAAAAGGTCAACCGGAGTGTCGTAGGCGAGCCTGTGCCGTATTCCCATGGCCGCGGCAATGGACTCCATGGCGCTTTTATCATTGGCATTGCTGTAAGGGATGTACAACAAAACACTCGTCCTTCTCGTTCTGGCGATCTGTTGCAATCGTGCGATCACCTTCTCGCCCGGCATATCGAACAGCCCTAATTTGACGACGGCAAGGTCCGGAGGATCATTCATCATCATTTCAATGGCCGCCATGCCGCTGTCGGCAACCTCGGTTTTGTATCCGCCGTCGGCAAATACACCTTTGATCTTTCTGGCGGATTCAAAGATGTCTTCAACGATCGTGACCTTCCTGCCCCCGCCGTCCGTTTTTTCCCAATGATGTTTATTCAGGATGATATCCACCTCTTTAAACAACTGCGAGGCGGCAAAAGGCTTGATCAGGATCCCGTCCACCTGAAAGTCCCTGAATAAAGTTTCCAGATCGGCGCGGGCGGTCAGCACAAGGACGGGATACTTGGGCCGTCCGTCAGCGCCGCAAATCCTCTGATAAAATTCCAGACCGCCCATCCCGGGCATGTTGACATCGAGCAGTATCAAATGGGGCGTAAAGTTTCTAAGTTTTTCCAGGCCTTCCAAGCCGTTAAAACCGAATTCGGCGTTGTACCCCTTATCATTCAGGCATTTTGCGTAAATTCGCGCGATGTCCTTTTCATCTTCGAGTATGAGTATGTTTTTCTTGTCCATAAACATCCTCTTGAAGGCCGCCTTTCAAAGTATAGCATATCCTTCACGGGGAGGCGGCGACCATCCTCAATGCCTTCAAAGCGGCCCGATAATCCGGCTGGGTGCCTTCTTCTTTCACATATTGGACATAGCGGACAATCCCGTCTTTATCGACAATGAAAATGGCCCTTGACAGCAACCGCTGGCCCTTGATGAGCACGCCATACTTGATGCCGAAGTCGGCTGTGCGGTGGTCTGAGAACGTCTTGACATTTTTAATATCAGCAGCCGAACAGAAACGCTTTTGGGCAAAGGGTAAATCCATGCTTATAAAGAGAATAACGACATCCTTGGAAATGGAAACAGCCTCTTGATTGAAATGGCGGATTTCGAGATCACATACGGGCGTATCCAGTGAAGGGACGGAGGCAATCAGCTTGATCTTTCCCTGGAAATCGCTTAACCTGGCATCCGACATGTCCGTCGCCTGAACGACGAAATCAGGGGCTTTCTGGCCAACCTTCACTTCATGGCCCAAAAGCACGACGGGCTTGCCTTTCATCGTCGCGACTCCCGTGCGTTCCACCACCGGGGCACAGTTTTCTTGGGCATCACAGAAAGGCAACGCCCAAAGGGCCAAAACAAAAATTGTGACGACAACCGCCTTTGCCTTCATTAAGTTGATTTTAGCACAAATTCTTGACCACCATCAAAGAAACAACGGAAATGAGCGCCCAAAGGATTATCCCTTGTACGACCGGTTTCACGCCCACAGTCTTTAGTTTATCTCTCGACAGCCCTGCGCCGATCAGAAACAAGGTGACTGTTAATCCGACCTTTGACCCGTCCACAAGCCCCGCATAGACCGACTTTAAGCCTGGAAAGAATGTCACAACCAGGGAAGCCCCGACAAAACCTAAAATAAAATATGGAAATGCGATCTTTGCCGAAGTTTTTCTCTTAGGTCTGTTCTTTAAAACAAATATAGTGCCTAAAGAAAGGGGGACGATCCATAAAGCCCTGGTCAATTTAACGATGGTCGCGATCTTGAGGGCTTCGTCCCCGTAACGGGCCGATGCCCCGACGACAGAACTGGTATCATGTATCGCTATGGCCGACCACATGCCGAACTGTTTCATTGTGAGGCCTAAATGATGGCCTAAAGGAGGGAAAAGAAAAAGTGCGATGGAATTGAGGATGAATATGGTACCCAACGCCACCGCCACCTCATCTTCATGGGCGTTGATGATCGGCGCGGTCGCGGCAATGGCGCTCCCCCCGCAAATGGCCGTCCCGGCTGATATCAAATAAGATATCTTTTTGTTGATGCCCAGACTCTTGCCGATCAACCATCCGATGAGCAGGGTTGCGGCTATTGAAACAACGGTAAAAACAACCCCTTTTTCCCCGGCTTTAATGACCTGGGCAAAATTCAATCCGAACCCAAGCCCCACCACCGATATCTCAAGAAGATATTTGATCGCACGATGGGCAAACACTTTAAAAGGGTGCTGGATCGTAAAAGCAATAAGCAATCCCACGGCCAATGCCGATGGCGGTGAGGCAAAAGGCGTGAAACAAAAAACCAGCCCTATTAAGAAAATAATCTGTGCTACCATCTTACACCCCCAAAACTCCCGGATATTATGACGTCGTAAGCATGAAGCCCATCAAGGCCCCGATCAGGGCGCTCGTCCACGGATTACCGGTCAACGGGCATGCCCCCGTCGAACAACGGCCGAAAAAACCTATGGTAAAACCAATGGCGGCGCCTGCCGCCGTCCCTATGATGATTCTCATACTGATATCCCTTGGTTTATTTAAATTTACTTTATTCCCAAGCGCCCCAAGATCCACACCATCGGGCACCAGTTCGTAAATGCGGATTGCAGGAGGTTGAGACCCACAAAGGCGGTGAACCATAACCATAAATGGCCGAAATAGTGCGCCAGGACCAGGCTAAGAAGTACAAAAAATCCGGCGATCCCGCGCAGTGCTCTTTCCAGCATATTGATTCTCCTTTCCTTCAATTTGGTAAACCCGATACCCTGGCGAAGGGAGTTGCGTTAACCTTATCCACCGTGCGCTGGTTTGGGTTTCATGACCATATAATAAATAACCGGTATGGCCGTACGTGACAAGAAGGTCGATGCGATCTCCCCTGCCATAAGTGACAATGCCAGGCCCTGGAAGATCGGGTCAAAAAGGATGACTGATGCCCCGACAAAGACCGCCATGGCCGTCAGCAGCATGGGCCTGAAACGCACCGCACCGGCGTCTATCACCGCTTCTTCCAGGGACATCCCTTCCCTGAGACGCAACTGGATAAAATCCACCAGGATAATGGAATTCTGCACCACGATCCCTGCGCCCGCAATCATGCCTATCATGGAGGTGGCGGTAAAAAAGATCCCTGTCATCCAATGGGCCGGCAGGATCCCCACGAGCGTCAAGGGGATCGGCATCATGATGATCATCGGCACTTTAAAGGACTTAAACCATCCCACAACCAGAACATAGATCAAGACCAGTACAATTGCAAAAGCAATGCCTAAGTCCCTGAAAACCTCATAGGTGATCTGCCACTCTCCGTCGAATTTCAAGGCCCAGTGATTTTGATTGGGCGGCATGCCGGTCCAATAGATCTTCAATGATTTCTGGCCTTCCGGATGCGACGGGAGAGGAAGTTTCTCGAAAGCCTTTTGCAAATCAAAAAGCACGTAGACAGGGCTTTCAAACGGCCCTGCCACATCGCCGAAAACATAACCGACCCTCATGAGGTTCTTATGAAAGATCGGTTTGGACTTAAGCCTGTCTTGTACCCTGACTAAGTCCTTAAGCGGTATAGGAATTCCGGTATTCGACAATAATGTCATCCCCAAAATACTGTTCAGGTCCCTGCGTTTATTTTCCGGCAGGCGCACGACGATTTCCACAGGTTCATATTCATTGGAAAGGTGCGCCAGGCCGACATCCCTGCCTGCCAAGGCCGTTGAAATGGTCGCAGCAATCGCATTGGGCGCAATACCGTTGAGACTGGCCTTTTGACGGTCAACGACCAACCGGAACAGTTTTTCATTGCCTGAGGGAGAAGGAGTAGTGATGTCCGTGACGCTGGGGTTTGATGACATCACCCCCTCAACCTGTTGGGCCAGCTTGTCGATCCCGGCCCTATTGGGACCGTAGATCTCCATGACGAGCGTGGATAATACCGGCGGGCCAGGCGGAACTTCAGCCACTTGGGACTGCCCGCCGTAGCGTGCAACAATTTCGTGGATCTTGGGGCGGACGGACTTGGCAATATCGTGGCTTTGCCGCCGCCGCTCGGCTTTAGGTAAAAGATTGACCTGCAGGTCCGCCTGGTTGGTGCCGTGGCGAAGATAATAATGCCTGACGAGCCCGTTGAAATTATACGGCGCGCTCGTTCCCACATAAGCTTCGATGTTGTCCACCTCCGGGACTGTCTGTAAATACTTAGCGATCTCTCCGATGACATCGTTTGTGGTTGCCAACGATGTCCCCTGCGGCATGTCCAGAACCACCTGAAACTCATTTTTATTGTCAAAGGGCAGCATTTTCACCTTCACCCATTTAAGAGGTATCAATGAAACAGAAAGCAACAAAAGAACGCTGATCACAATAAGAAAAACGGCGCGGACCCGGGAATTGTAAATTAACGGCTTCATGTAGGAACGGTAGACCCGGGTCAGGAAATCCTCCCGGCTGTCATGGCCTTTCATGTCCCCTTTTTCGAAGGCGCGCTTGAGGATAATGGTCGCGGCCCATGGTGTCGCCATAAAAGCCATCAGCGTGGAAAAGAAAATGGCGAGGCTTGATCCGATGGGGATAGGACGCATGTACGGGCCCATCAGCCCCCCGACAAAGGCCATGGGCAAAATGGCCGAGATGACCGTCAGGGCAGCCAGGATGAGCGGGCTTTGGACCTCATTGACAGCGCCGATGACAATATCCAAAAATTGACGCCCCGCATTTTTCGCCAGACGCAGGTGCCTGACGATGTTTTCCACATTGACTATGGGGCCGTCGACAAGGATACCGATGGAAAAAATCAGTGCGAAAAGTGTTATTCTGTTGAGGGTAAAGCCGATCCAGTAAAAAGCAGCCAGGGTAAGGGACAACGTCAGAGGAATGGTCACCGCCACAATGCCCGCTTCCTTCCATCCCAGGACCATGGCAATGATAAGGGCCACCCCTCCCACCGCCAGCCCCATATGGAAAAGAAGTTCGTTGGATTTGTCCGTCGCTGTTTTTCCATAGTTGCGCGTGACCTTCATGTGCACGTCCGATGGTATCAGGGCCCCTTTTAAAGTGTCCACTTTCTTGAGGACACGATCGCACAACCACGCGGCATTGGCGCCCTTCCTCTTGGATATGCTCAATGTCACTGCCTCAAAGGGCCCCTTAGACGGATATTCCCTTTGATCGCCGAAACGGATATTCACATCATGTTCCTGAGTATCGGGCCCGTCGACAATCCGGGCGACGTCTTTTAAATAAACGATACGCCCAACCGATGTGCCGACAACAAGATTTTCCAGGTCTGCTTTGGACGTGATAAATGAGTCAGCCTCGACGCCTATGACGTCAGGCGTTGTTTGCAGGTGTCCGGCCGGCATTTTGACGTTGGAAGACTCGATGAGCCGTTCAATGCTCAACGGGTCGATCAGATGCTCTGAAAGCTTGGCCCCATCAAGCAGGACCTGAAAGGTGCGCTTATGGCCGCCTATGATCCGGGTATCTGAAATATCCGGTATGGCGTTGACCTCCTGCTGTATCGAGGCAACCACGCGGCGCAAAGTCTCCGTATTTTCCTTACCGGAATAAAAGGTCAGGGCCAGGATCGGCACATCATCGATGGAATGGTATTTGATCAGGGGTTGTGATGCGCCGGGCGGCAAAAAGTCCTGGTTCGCAAAGACCTTCGTGTATAATTTCGTCAATGACTGCTCGACATCCTCCCCCACCTTGAAACGCACGACGATCAGCGCCCCATCGGAGCGGGCGGTCGAATAAATGTATTTGACACCGGGGATCTCCCACAGCTTGCGCTCCCCCACGTCGACAATCCTCTGTTCCACCTCCTTGGGAGTGTCTGCCTGAAACCGCACAAAAATATCGAACATGGGAACGGATATCTGCGGCTCTTCTTCGCGCGGAAGATTAAGCAAGGCCGTGACGCCTAAAAAAATCGCAAAGCCCAAAATCAAAGGCGTCACCTTGGACTTCACGAAGAAGGCGACTGTTTTACCGATCCAATTGATGGAATTATTGTCCATAAATGGCCTCTGCCGCCTCGGGCGTCAGTTGGCCCGCATAAAGTTTTAAGGTCAGCGCATTTTCACGACGGGCGGCTTCCAGACCCAACCAACGCTCTCGGGCGGCGACAACTTCCGAGCGGATCGAAAGCATCTGCCCGATCGAAGACCGGCCTTCCCTATATAAGGGCTCCAAAAGCTTTAACGCTTGGCCCGCATCGGCACAGGCATTCCCGGCCAATCGAATGTTCGACCCCAAGGCCCGCAGGCGCCAATAAACGTCCGCCGCGTCACGGGCCGCCTGGTCCTTTTTTTCCTGATATGCGGCGGAAAGCTCCCTGACCTTCTCCTGGGCCATTTTGACCCGAGGGGCATGGCCTGGATCAAAGAGATCCATCCTGACTTTAAGGCCGAACATATAATTGCCGCCGCCGCTTGATCCGATACGATGGACGTCTTCGTCAGCGCCGCCAAAAGCAACCACTTTAGGAAGAACGCTTTTACTTTCCGCGGTCACTTCAACGCCGCCGGCTTCCAGGAGCCTGGCCATGGCTTTAATATCCGGCCTGTTGTTGATTGCTTGATCCATCCATTCTCCGACGCTTCCCGTGACCTCGATGGGTTTCGCAAAATCCATTTTCACAGCCACGGGCACGGCCGGATCCACGCCCCGCAACACATTAAAAACCAGGTTCAAGGCCGCGCGTTGAGCCGCGGTCTCGTTTTTCATCTGCAAAAGTTGTGTCTGGGTCAGGCGGGCTAAGTAAAAATCAGCTCCCAGCGCTTGTCCTGTGCGTCCCAAAGCCTCGGCGGCTGCCACATCCGCCCGCCCCCCGGAAGTTTGTTTCTCCAGAACATCAAGCAACGCGTCAGCTGCGGCCAGACGGCTGTAGACCTCCGAAGCCGCCATGATGGCTTCCATCCGGGTGAACCGGGCTTGGTATTGGGCTGATTCGGTCAGAATTCCTGCGGCTTTAATACGCGCTGCAGTTTGTGAAAAATCGAACAACGTCCATTCGACGCCGGCCTGAGCGGAATCATTCGCCCACGCCGCAGGGCTGTTCAGGCGCTTTAATGCAAAATCTTCAGCGGTGAATTTATTCTCGCGCAGCAGGGCTCCAAAAACATACACGGGATCATTGCCATATTGAGATTCCACAGATGCCCAGAATTTAGGCATCCGGCTTGAGGCGGCCAGGGCCTTTTGGGCTATGGTCTTTTCGATAGACGCATGTTCTTTTTTTAACAAAGGATAATAGTTCAAAACCTGGGATAAATATTCTTTATAGGACACGAACCGGGGGCCGGGGGCCGGTTGGGATCGTCCTGGGCCTGAACAAATAACGAGACTGATGAGAATCAGCAATAAAACTCTCACAAAATTTCTCCCAATATTTTTATGATACTCACAATGCGTTCGTCAGTCAGGTGATAACAGGCCTTGACTCCCTTCTTTTCAAAAGTCACAACCCCGGCCTGCCTCAAGGCGGCCAGGTGCTGAGAAATAGTAGATTGCGGAAGCCCCAGCTTTTCGACCATCTTAGACACATGGCAACCGTATTGGGTGATCAACCCCTGAGCCATTTTAAGGCGCACCGGGTGCCCCAGTGCTTTGAGAAATGCGGCGGATTTCTCGTAATCCATATCAGACCCCTTTCCCATATCTATCATTAAATCTATATATTCAAATAATACGATATATTATTGCGATTGTCAAGAAGAAATATAATGAAACCTGTTACAGGCTTTCTCTGGAAATGGTCAGAATGCCGAGGACTTCAGCTTCGGAAACCTGCTCGAAATGCACATAAAATTACCCAACACTCCCTCAATAGCCAAGCACTCTAAGGTAAAGAATTCCAGACGCCCGCTCTTCGCTTTACTCCTGAGGATTCAAATATTTAAAGGTAACTGCCGCCAGGGCGCCGCCCGCAAAGTTCCCGATCCAGAATATTAAAAGCATGGCCAGCTTATTTAAGCCCATAAGGGTCATGCCCAATGCCACCGCCGGGTTAAACGCCCCTCCGGAAATATTCCCGGCCGCATAGGCTGAAGCCATGACTGTAAAGCCGATGGCAAGCCCGTAAAACGAATTGCCCGCGGTGCCTTTGGAGGTCGCCACATTAAGCACGACAAAGGCCAGGGCAAAGGTAAAGATCAATTCCACCAAAAGCGCGTGGATCATGTTGGGCTGGGCCTCGATGACCAGGCTCCCATGCTTCAAATAGCCGACCAGTAAAGCCGCAACCACGGCGGCGATAAACTGCGCCGTCCAATATCCCGGAACGTCCGTGGTATCGCATTTGCCTCTCATCCATACGGCGAGCGTCACCGCCGGATTATAATGCCCGCCGGAGATATGCCCGCCGGCATAAACCATCACCATCAGGATGGTGCCGATCGCCAGGGGCGCCATGGCGCCGGCGCCGATACCGACAACGCTTAAGCCAACCACAAAAACCAGGAAAAACGTCCCTATGAATTCCATGACGTATTTGTTCATCCTTTTACCCTTTCCTTAATTTTGAGGATTTTTACCAATGAAGCCTGCTGAACCTTTCCGCATACCGCTTGATCCATTCGCGGGAGGCCTCTTCAAGAGACACATCCACTCCCTGTTGCAGGCTCAATAAATCACGGTATTCGGCAATCAGGTAAATCTGCTCGATCATTTTCACCTTGAAGGCGTCCTTGGACCTTGGAAAACGTACGGCCACATCGTAAAGTTTTGTCCGGGTATTTCTGGCACTACGCACGACCTTGGCTTTGATGCTGAATAACTTGCCCTCAAAAGGCATTCTGATCAAAATCCCGGCGCCGGTTTTGACAGGATTTTGAGACGGGAACAACAAGCCCCCCATACTGACATTGATGGTTTCGCAACGCACCTCTTCCTTACTCTCTGCCGGGCCGGGATTAATGACTTTAAAACTGAGAGGCAGGCGTAAGGAATGGCGGATAAAATGGCGGAATTCCACCATGGGCGTACTGTTGGCACGGCCTTGGGCGCTGGATTCTTCATTTTCCATGATGGTTATCTTAGTAATATAAGATACTTGTTGCAAGAAAAATAATCCCCCGCAATTTTTCAAATTGCGGGGGATTATAAAGGGTCTCCGGCAAGAAGACAGCCGGCCTATTGATGGGATTGCGGCACGATGGGCACAGCCATCTTCTCAAAGCCGCGGATGATGGTCAGTAAAAATCGGCGGCCGATTGCCTGAACACCCAGGATCCTGTGCAGGTCATCCATGCCCGTCACTAACTGCCCGTCCATGGCCACAATGATATCGCCGGGCAAAAGACCTGCCCTGTCTGCAGGGCTGTCAGGTTCAAGCCCCATGACGCTCACCCCTGACTCCACCGGCGCTTTGTCGACATGAATGATCCCTTTGGGTAAGGGCACATTTTGGCCCATGATCCCGATGTAGCCGCACTCGATCCGCCCATGGTGCAAAAGCTGACCGACGATAAACTTCGCAGTATTGGAAGGAATGGCAAAACAAATCCCCTGCGCGGGCAAAATGATGGCCGTATTGACCCCCACAACCTCACCGCGGCTGTTAAATAACGGCCCGCCGGAATTGCCCGGATTAAGAGAGGCGTCTGTCTGAATGATCTGCTCGATCAGGCGTCCCGACTGGGAACGCATGGAACGGCCCAAAGCGCTGATGACACCGGCGGTCAAGGTGCATTGGAACCCATAGGGATTACCGATGGCAACGGCGATCTGACCCACCCGCAGGCGGCTGGAATCACCCAGCGGCACGTAATTTAAGCCCTGAAGCCCGACGCGAACCACCGCCAAATCCGTATGCGGATCATCGCCGATCAACCGGGCTTCCAGCCTCCGGCCATCGGCGAAGGTCACTTCCATGGCGTGAGCCCCGTGGACCACATGGCTGTTGGTGACAATAAACCCGTCAGGTGTCAGGACAAAACCAGAGCCGCCGCCCGCCCTCGGTTTCTTGACTTCAATATTAACAACAGCCGAGGATGTCTTTTGAAAAACCCCGCTGACGGTTTGAGAATAACTGTCCAACAATTCTTCATCCGAATGGCGCGTAAGCATGACTTTCACCTTCCCCTATACTTTAAGCAGCTTCCTGGGAGGCAGACCGGCACCTTCAATATGCTTATGCCCCCAGTAAATCATTTCCATCAACAATGGTCTGAGATCTTTCCCGCGCCTGGTCAGCCTGTAGGCATACCGTACCGGCGCTTTCTGATAGGGACGCTTTTCAATGATCCCATATTCCTCAAGGTTTCTGAGCCTGTCTGTCAGGATATTCGTAGCGATCCCCTCGAAAGACTCCAGAAATTCATTGAACGTTTTTTTCTTCAAGAACATCATGTCCCGGATGACCAAAAGCGTCCATTTGTCACCGATCAAATCCAGAGTATTGGTCACGGGACATTGGGAACGCTCCAGGCATCCGGTCAACTTTTTGGCCGCGGTCATTTGGATGCCATGGCACTCATCGCTTCCTGGCAGTATTGCGTATAGTCTTTATAACACGTTTGATAAAACGGCTTGGACTTGAGATTCAAGCGCCACTTTTTGAGGGACGGATATTTCTCCAGGCTGATGCGGGCGATTTCACATGAATCCAAAACAGCCAATAAATTGATATCGGCAAGGCTGAATTCACTTCCCGCAAGACAGGCATTCCCTGACAACTGCCTCTCCAAGACAGGAAAATACTTGTCCAGAAACTCCAGGCCTACACGCAGAGACTCCTCGTCGACCTTTTGGCCGGACATGGGGGCAAAGACCCGGTTAAAAATGACCCGTCCCATGGCGTGGGCCACATGGATGGACGCATAATCCGTCCATGCGTCGATGACCGCCCGCTTTTGGGCGTCCATAGGATAAAGAGAAGAATTATATCGCACAGCAAGATAACGGTTTATGGCGTTGCTTTCAAACAATTTAAAACCGTCTATGTCCACGGCCGGGATCTTGCCCGTCGGTGAAATACTCAAGTATTCGGGCGTCTGGTTCTCCCGCGCCATGGGGCTTATGGGCACCCACTCATACTTGAGGTTCAAAAAGTTTAAGGCATAACGCACCTTGGCCACAGCAGAAGAAACCCCGATTCCATAAAGCTTGATCATAACATGTCCTTTCTTGGGTTAGCTTGTATTTCGCAAGTTACATGCGCAACTCTAACACAGTTACTTTCAAATTGCAAGTTATTTCTGTGGGCCCCGGCCGACACCCGGTCGGCCGTCCTTTTAAGCCTTTACAGCGGCGAATTCGAGATATCGTGCGTGGCTCCCGACACGCCGCTAGCCTTTGGATTCCATCGGACCTTTTTTGATCCGCCTGGAAATATGCACCTGCACCCGCCGCTTGGGCGAAATCTTCCGGTGAGGCTGGCGCATAATGGACGCCTGGTATCCGGGCTCATCGTGGTAATGGGTCTTTTCTGTTCTTAAAATCTTTCCCCTTGTCATCATTCTATGGTTAGTTTAGCATTCACCGGATTAAAACAAGATTAAAATAAGATGAAGTCAAGGTTCGGACATCAGCATGAAAGATAAGAATACAATACCCGCCGCGACGATCGTTGAGCCGGCATACCATGCCTTCAAGGATATATGTGTCATTTCAACGGCTTTCCCCATCCCGTACGCAGCAACGCCGTAGCCCAGCATATAGGAGGCCATAAGCCACCCTGATATTTTTTCAGCCAGGGGTGCATGAATTTTCTGCCCGAAATTAAACGTCAGCGGAAAGAATGCCGAACATGACAGACCGGCTGCGGCAAATAAAAGGATGCCTGTCAACGGTGAGGAAGCCGTACTGACCCCTGCCAGCGACAAAGTGATCAACACCGGCAAAACCATGTAGACCCAACGCGCCGCCACCCACACGGAGATGATAGACACCAAAAGCCTTCCGATGCTCACCATGATCCAGAAAGCGGCCAGGGCATATCCGGCCTCCTGAAGCCCCACACCCTTTTCCTTGTTCAGAAAAATGATGGCCCAATTGGCAAATAAAGTCTCGCAATATCCATATAAAAAAACAGCAAGGATAAATAACCGTACCCTGGCACGCCACGGGGCTTTGGAACCGGCAGATGTAAGAGTCCCCGTTGGAACCGGCCGCTTAATCCTAAAAGGTAAAACAAGCGCACTTGCCCCTAAAATGACCAACGCTCCTGCCACGGCAACAGGAAGCACCCACCAGCCGATTTTCCTGACCAGGACAGCCACCAAAAACGGCGCCAGGGCCGTGCCCAGTCCCAAAAGCGTGTGCAATACCGTCAGGGCCGAAGCTGTATTGCCCGGAAAAAAATCCGCAGCATAAACATTGATGGTTGGCAATGTTGCGCCGAAACCCGCGCCGACAAAGCCCGTTCCTAAAATAACCAGAAAATAAGCGGCCTGATGCTCGTGCCGGACACATTGGCTGGAGGCGATCAGCGCCATGGCCAGTAAGTTGAAAAGCAGCCCAATCCGAAAAACCGCTCTTATCCCCCACCTTTGCGCAGAAGCCGGGCCTGACAATGCTGCAACAATGGCCACCAGCACCTGGGGAATAAATAGCGAACCGTATTCACTATTGGAAAAACCGAATCCGGAAGCGCTTGTAAAAACAAGGCTGGCTGCCGGGACTGTCACCAGCACAAGCCCTTGAAAAAGGCCTGTCAGGTAGACACATAAAATTTCCAGCTTCCGGACCATGGGAGGGGTATCATAACACAAATCCTTATACACCGCACCGTATCCATAGAAAATGAATTTTAGTTTGCCCCTCGTGTTTGCGGCAGGAAAGAAACTTTTCAACGGCCCGTTCTTTGGAAACGGTCTGCGAGTTGTGATAATTTATGGCTGTATTCGATAAGGACCCGCGGCCTTCTTTGTAGAGAAGATACCCACGGCGCCAGCCGTTGCCGCAGGTATTGCCTGGACTCTTCCATGGACGGCAAACGTGAGACCAGGCGGCCGTCCTTGACGATCAATCGAAGAAGCGAGCGGCCTCCTGCCGGAGGTTTTTCGCGGCTTAAGGCGATCACATCTTTTTTGATCCCTCCTTTTTGATCCGTAATCCTGAAAACCTGTTTGTGGCCGGGGACCGTCTGCTTGCGGGGGCTGTTCTTGGCTTTGAATTTGATGCCCTGGCCGTCTTTTGTCTGGACCAATTTATAGGTCAGGTTCAAGACCGGACAATCCGGAGAAACCATCAGCTCCGTCCCCACGCCGAAAATATCAATGGGGGACTTTTGCCGGATGAGTTTGAGGATCTTATGTTCGTCGAGATTGCCGCTGGCCATAATCTTCACGCTTTTCAAGCCTGCATGGTCCAATATTCTTCTTACTTTCTTACTTAATAAAGACAAATTTCCGCTGTCAAGACGCACGCCCTTGATCCGTTCCCTGATGTCGAGTGTCGTGATCATCTTGACGGACTTGAGAGTGTCATAGGTATCAATCAGTACGACGGTATCGTCGGGAAAGACGTCATGGAATTTCCGGAATGATTCCTCTTCCCGGTCAAATGCTTCGACCCATGCATGGGCCATGGTCCCGTAAAGGGGTATGCCGAATTCCTGCCCCGCCCGCACATTGGAGGTGCCTTCGGCACCGCCGATATAGGCGGCACGGGCGGACAATAAGGCGGCTTCCAATCCATGCGCCCTGCGGGCCCCGAAATCAATGACGTGCCTTTGCCTGCCGTCGCAACGCGCGGCCAGACTCAAGCGCGCGGCCTTGGTGGCCACCATGGATTCAATGTTGAAAATGGATAAAAGACATGTCTCCAGGACCTGGGCTTCAATGATCGGCGCTTCAATATGGATGACCGGTTCTCGGGCGAAGAATATCTCCCCTTCGGGCATGGCCCAGATGTTCCCCGTGAATTTAAAACCCTTCAGGTAATCGAAAAAATCCTTGGCCACAGATTTAAAAACGGACAGTGATCTTAAATAGGCAACGTCTTGAGAGGAAAATCTTAAATTCAGAACATAATCAACGGCTTGTTGAAGGCCGCAGGCGACCAAAAAAGGCCTGGCCGGCGGCATGGAATGGCAAATGAGTTCAAAACCGGCCGTCATACGGGCATCGTTCTGAAAGTACCCGGCAGCCATGGTCAATTCATAAAGATCAATGTGCAGACCAAGGTCCTTCTTAAACATTTTGATGGCCCCTTTGTTTGATCTCCATGAAAGTCGTTTTCTTGGCCCCCGCCATGGTCATGGCATCCATGGCCCCTTGGCAGGCCGCCTCACCGATACCTCTAACGGCATCGTCAAGGACATAAACAACAAAACCATTTTTTAAAGCATCCAGGACCGTCGACCGGACACAGTATTCCGTCGCTAATCCTCCGATAAAAAGCGTTTTGACCTGAAGCTTTTTCAATATATCTGGAAAACTTTCATGCCAGGCATCTTGCGCTTCAAAGACAGAGTAACCATCCTTAAGTTCATCCATGCCCTTGGAGAGGATGATGGCAGACTCGGGTAATTCCAGTTGGGGATGAAAATCAGCTCCGGGCGTATGTTGAATGCAGTGTTCGGGCCATGGGCCCCCGTTGGTTTTGAAATGACGGCTTTCCCTGGGGTGCCAGTCCCTGGAGGCCATGACCGGCAGGCCTTTCTGCCGAAAATAAGCCGCATACCGGTTTAAGGGCATAACCACCCTGCCCCCATCGGGCACGGCCAGGGCCCCGCCGGGACAAAAGTCATTTTGCACATCAACGATCAATAAAGCTCCTGTACTCATAGGTCCTCCGCCATGGCTCTATTATAACACTAAACCTTTTCTAATTCTTCGACTCCATCAAGGGCGAGTGTCAATTCTGTCTCTGCCTGGGGGAAAAAGGGCTGCTTCTCGGTGAAGGCCAGGCGGCGATCTTCCTTATTTGTATGCACCGGCCCGTGAAGCAAATAACTCTCACGGTTTAACGTAACAAAATACAGATTACAAAAAAATAAGAGGGAAATTGATGTTAAACTGACTTTATATGAGCTTGGAAGAATTTGTCCATTTTCTCTGCCCTTACTGCAGCCAAACAAACCAACTTCCGGTGGACATCACCGCGGGAAACTCTCAGGAGATTGTCGTCGACTGCGAAGTCTGCTGTGCACCGGTCGTCCTGAATATCAGGTTGCGTGGCAATGAAATACTAACGGTTGAAGCAAGAAAAGAGAACGAATGATGCCGATGGATTAAAAACGGCGGTTATGGTAGATTAAAGTATGTCTCAAATCATTTTGGTGGTGGATGATGACCGCAGCATCGTACACACCTTGAAATCGATCTTATTAAAAAACGGTTTCGAAGTCCTCACGGCCAATAACGGCGAAGAGGCCTTAAAATTGATCAAAACCAACCGGCCGGACATGGTCATTACCGATTTAATGATGCCGGTCATGGATGGATGGTATCTCAGCATGAACGTCCGCAGGGACCCGCGGTTTAAGAAGACCCCGATCATCGTCATCAGCGGGATATTAAACCCTGAAGCTGTGCAGCAGGACCCTGAAGCCTCGACATTCTATGTGCCTAAACCCTTCGCTGCGACGGCGCTGATGGAAAAAATCAAAGAAATCTTCATCAGCCGTCGAAATCCTTAAATCTGCCGACGATCATATCCCTGACCCTGCGGAATTCTTCCAGAACGATATCGCTTTCTTCCTGCCCATGAGGCGGGTCCGGAAAAGGCCAATGCAGGACCCTGGTTGCGCCTGGAAATACCGGGCAGGATTCTTTGGCATTATCGCAAACCGTAAAGACATAATCCATCCGCCGGCCTTTGAACTCATCCACATGCTTTGAACGGTGCCCGGAAATGTCAATGCCGATCTCCTTCATCACCCTGATGGCCATGGGATCGACCGCCGAAGGTTTAGTGCCGGCGCTAAATACTTCAAATTCCTCTCTCTTATAATGGCGCAAGACACCTTCGGCCATTTGAGAACGGCAGGAATTGCCCGTACACAAAATAAGGACTTTTTTCTTCATAGAGCTACCTTTCACAACAAAATTTTATTTGAATATCGTTCCTGAGCATTTTTGCGGCATTGACCAGGGCTATCATCACCGGGACCTCGATCAAAGGCCCGATGACGGCTGCAAAAGCTGTTCCTGAATTGATCCCGAAAACCGCCACTGCAACGGCGATAGCGAGTTCGAAGTTATTGCTTGCCGCCGTGAATGACAGCGTGACTGTTTTGCCGTAATCAGCGCCCGCCCTCCTGCCCATGGCAAACGAGACAAAAAACATGATCAGAAAATAGATCAAAAGCGGGATGGCGATCCGGACGACATCCATGGGGATCTTCACAATATATTCACCCTTAAGAGAAAACATCACGAAAATGGTAAAAAGAAGGGCTGCCAACGTCATGGGGCTGATACGCGGGATGAACACCTTTTCATACCATTCCTTGCCTTTAAAGCGGAGCAAAAAAAACCTTGAGATCAGGCCGGCCGAAAAAGGAATGCCAAGATAGATTAAAACGCTTTTGGCGATCTGCATGATGGTGACATTGACAACCGCTCCTTTAAGGCCGAAGAAGCCGGGAAGTATCGTGATGAAAACCCACGCGTATACTGAAAAGAACAGCACCTGAAAAACGGCATTAAACGCCACCAATCCCGCACAATACTCGGTGTCCCCATTGGCAAGGTCATTCCAAACAATGACCATGGCGATACACCGGGCCAAGCCGATCATGATCAATCCGACCATATATTCGGGATATCCTCTTAAGAATGTCACGGCCAGAACAAACATCAATACCGGGCCGATGACCCAGTTCTGGATGAGAGAAAGAGCAAGGACCTTATAATCCTTAAATACATCCCGAAGTTCCTCATATTTCACCTTGGCCAAAGGCGGGTACATCATGAGGATGAGGCCCACCGCTATCGGCACATTGGTCGTGCCTGATTGGAACCGGCCCCAGAATCCCGCAATGCCCGGAACACAATATCCCACGGCGACGCCCAGGGCCATGGCACCAAAAATCCACAGCGTCAAGAACCGGTCCAAAAAGGACAGCTTTTTCACATGCCCCTCCTTCGCGGGGGAGCTACGCGGCAACATCCCCCTTCTATTTTAATGGCCTTGATATTGACAAACCCGTCAGCGATCTTCTTATGCGCTGCCGCCAGTATCCTCGTAAAAGTCGGCCTGGAGACTTGCATGAGCCGCCCGGCCTGCGCATGCGTCAACTCTTCCAGGTCGGCCAAACGTACCGCTTCAAATTCATCGACCGTCAAACAAATGCCGTCGAGCTTGCCCACAGGCTTGTCCTGAGGGCGGAAACACCGCTCCCCCGGAAAACACTTAACCCATCTGATTTTCTTTGGTCTCATAGGCCCCCGTATTATGAACTATGGTTCATTATAGGTCAAACAAATTGTTCATGTCAAAATATTTATTTGCCCATGGAGTTCGGTGGATGAATTACCCTGCAGCAGCCTGACAGGGTGATTCATTTCAAATATTCTCCTCTCAGATCTACGGGTAGGTTTGACCTGTAGGACGGATCATGATTTCAGAAACATTAACATGCGGCGGCTGGGAGAGAAGCCAAACTATCCCATCGGCAATGGCCTGAGGTTCTAAAAGTTTTCCGAATTGAGCGACATTCTTGCCAAAGTTCTCTTGCGTATACCCGGCGACGTCCAGGAACCCGCTCAGGACGATCCCCGGCATGACTACAGAGACCCTGACACCTGCAGGGGCCACCTCACGGCGCAATCCTTCAGCAACGGCAGTAATGGCAAATTTACTGGAACCGTAAAAAGAACTGAATGGTGAAACATGCCGTCCCACGACCGATCCGACAGCAACAATAGACCCGCGCTTTTCCTGGACCATATACTTTGCGGCGCGGCGCATCAGATGCGCGGCGCCAAGAACATTGATCCGGTAAATATCCTCCCAAACAGACTCATCACTGGTCATTAAACCTCCTGCAATGCCCCGCCCGGCGTTGACGATGACAAAATCATACTTACGGCCGCCTTCCTTCCAATCCAGCGTGTCCTTAAGAAGCCTCTCGATATCCGGGACCCTGCCGGCATCCCCGGGTACGACAAGGGCCTTCCCGCCGGCGGAAAGGATCTCCTTGGAAAGTTTATCCAGACGGTCCTTGCGCCGGGCATTAATGACGACCGCCGCGCCATTTTGGGCCAATGCCAATGCCGTCGCCATCCCGATCCCGGAACTTGCGCCAGTAATGACCGCCGTTTTCCCTGAAAACGGTTGAGTTGAAATAATTTTATCTTTTTTTATTCTTTGCATCATTTAACTCCCTTCTTATAGAAACCAGTCAATAAGCGTTTTTATTATAATCTCATAATGGCATTAACGACAAGCGATTCACCATTGCCCTAATATTATTTTTCTGCTTTTTAAGACATGCTAAATAATATACTATATTGAACTATGATTCCTATCGATGTCCGTAATTTGAATAAGACATACAAAGGCAATTTCCAGGCGCTAAAGAACATAAACCTCCATATTAAAACCGGAGAAATTTTTGCCTTGCTGGGGCCCAACGGGGCGGGTAAAACCACTTTGATCAACACCATTTGCGGCATCGTCCGCCCAACCAATGGGACGATCACGGTCGATGGCCACGACATTATCACCGATTTTCGCGCGGCCCGTTCTTTGATCGGTCTTGTCCCCCAAGAATTGGCCACCGACGCTTTCGAGACCGTATGGCATACCGTCAATTTCAGCCGGGGCCTCTTTGGATTGGCGCCCAACCGTGCGTATGTTGAGAAAATCATTCGCCAATTGTCCTTATGGGACAAGAAAAACAATAAGATCATGACCCTTTCGGGCGGCATGAAACGTCGCGTTATGATTGCAAAAGCCCTGTCCCATGAACCTAAAATCTTATTTTTGGATGAACCGAGTGCCGGCGTCGACGTATCTTTACGCAAAGACATGTGGGAGAACGTGCGTACCCTGCGCGATTCCGGAGTAACAATCATCTTGACGACTCATTATCTGGAGGAGGCGGAAGAGATGGCCGACCGCATCAGCGTTATCAATAAAGGCGAGATCATTCTCACGGACAACAAAGACGACCTGATGAAAAAACTTGGGCACAAAACCCTGACGATCGACCTGGATCAGCCGTTAAACACTGTTCCCCCATTTTTATCCGCCTGGAAACTGGACTTGGATGCCTGCGCCAAACAATTACATTATCATTACAGCACCGCGGGCGGCGATACGAAAGTCCCTCAACTCCTGGCTGGTTTATCAAAGGCAGGCATTGCCTACAAAGACATTCATACAAATCAAAGCTCTCTGGAAGAGATCTTTATCGAACTGATTAAATAATATGAACACTTATGCGATCGCTGCAATTTACTATTTTGAAATGTCGCGCTGGTTGCGCACCATAGGCCAAAGCATCGCAGCTCCGGTAATCTCCACCAGCCTGTATTTCGTGGTCTTCGGTTCTGCCATTGGATCAAGAATGACCCAAGTTGACGGCATTGCTTATGGATCTTTCATTGTTCCCGGCTTAATTATGCTGGCGGTTGTGACCGAAAGCGTTTCTAATGCCTCCTTCGGCTTCTATTTCCCCCGCTTTACCGGCACGATCTACGAATTGCTCTCCGCTCCCGTGGATTACGCCGAAACCCTTATCGGTTATGTGGGGGCGGCCGCCACTAAATCCGTGCTTTTGGGCTTTCTCATCCTTTTGACCGCCAATTTTTTCGTGCCTGTGCACATCCAACACCCCCTTTTGATGTTGCTGTTTCTGGTGTTAACTTCGGTAACGTTCAGCCTGTTTGGGTTTATCATCGGGATTTGGGCAGATGGGTTTGAAAAACTCCAGATTATTCCGACGCTCATCCTGACACCACTGACTTTTCTGGGAGGGAGCTTCTATTCGATCAAAATGCTGCCTGCCTTCTGGCAGAAAGTTTCGATGGCAAACCCAATCGTTTATTTAATCAGCGGCTTCCGCTATAGTTTTTATGAGGCTGGTGACGTGAACTTAAGCGTAAGTTTGTTGATGATCTGCTTCTTTCTAATAGCGGCATTTTGTGCGGCGCGATGGATGCTTAAAAGCGGATACAAACTAAAGAATTGAAAAACCTTCCCTCAGTGATTTTCTAACTCTTCCCAGCGTTCATATTTCTGAAGAATTTCATCCATAATGCTCCGGGCCCGATTTTGCGTCTCCGCAATTTCCCGCGGAGCCCGCTGATAAAAAGAAAGGTCTGCCATGAGCTCCCCAATTCTCTCCTGCTCTGCTTCCAAGTTTTGGATTTGCAAAGGCAGGTTTTCCAATTCCTTTTGTTCCTTATAGGAGAGCTTATCGGAAATGACCGGTGGACGGAGTTCCGCCGTCGTTTTTTCCTTAGGCTGAAGATGTGCCTCCGGTTTGACATCCCCTGCCCGCTGACTTAACCAATCATCATATCCGCCGGCATATTCGTAAATTTCGCCTTTACCCTCCATGACGATGGTAGAGGTCACCACATTATTGAGAAAGGAGCGGTCATGGCTGACTACGATCAAGGTGCCGGAATATTCCATCAGCAGTTCTTCGAGCAATTCCTGGGTTTCGATGTCCAAATCATTCGTGGGTTCGTCCATGACTAAAAAGTTGGATGGCTTGGTAAATAGCCTAGCCAGCAATAAACGGTTACGTTCCCCGCCGGAAAGCACTTTAACAGGCGTGCGGGCGCGGTCCGGAGTAAACAAAAAATCCTGCAAATAACCGATGATATGGCGGGGCTTGCCGTTCATGGTCACTGTATCCCCTCCGGGCGTGACGTTTTCAATCACTGTTTTTTCTTCGTCCAATTGCTCGCGCAGTTGATCATAATAAAGGACATCCAGATTAGTCCCATGCCTGACCTTGCCTTTATGAGGCGCCAGTTGATTCAGCAGTATTCTTAACAGGGTTGTCTTGCCTGAACCATTTGCCCCAATCACGCCGATCTTGTCTCCCCGCATGATCTGAGTGGAGAAATCTTTGATCAGGCAAGTGTCCCCATAACTAAAGCCAAGATGAGCGGCTTTGATGACCAGATGCCCCGAAGCTTCCGCTTCCTGCGCCTGGATACGGGCCTTTCCAATTTGCCGGCGCTGGTTCTTTTTTTCCTCGCGCATGCGTTCCAGCGCTTTCACGCGGCCTTCATTGCGGGTGCGCCGGGCTTTGACGCCTTTACGGATCCACACTTCTTCCTCGGCAAGTTTCTTATCGAAATCCGCACGCTGAGCGGATTCGATATCAAGGACCATTTGCTTGCGTTCCAGGAAGGTCTGGTAATCACAGGACCAATTTAAGATCTTACCCCTATCAAGTTCCACGATACGGCTGGCCAAATGCGTCATGAACGTGCGATCATGGGTGACAAAAAATAAAGTACCGGGATAATCTTTAAGGAAGCCCTCCAGCCAATTGATGGTATCAATGTCCAAATGGTTGGTAGGTTCGTCCAACAGCAGGATGTCGGGCTTAATGACCAGGGCCTTGGCCAAAAGAGCGCGGCGTTTTTGGCCGCCGGAGAGGGTTTCAAATTCAGTTTCCCCATCCAGTTTCATATGGGAAAGCACGTCTTCGACCTGCGCATCCAAATCCCACCCTTGAGTGGCATCAAGCTGCTCCTGCAGACGGCCCAATTCATTCATTAACGCGAGAGTGTTCTCTGTATGCAAACGTTGCGTGATGTGATGATAATCACTAAGAAGTTTGGCCCGCTGGCCTAAACCGGTAAAGACAATATCAAATACCGTGCCGGTGATATTATTCGGCACTTCCTGGGGCAGATGCGTGACCTTCACGCCTTTTTGACAGACAATCTCGCCTCTGTCGATCTCCACTTGACCGGCCATGACCTTCATCAGGGTGGTCTTGCCAACCCCGTTGCGGCCGAGCAAGGCCACACGTTCCTTGGCCTCTAATTGCAAACTTAATTTTTCAAAAAGTAAAGGACCGCCGAAAGCGAGAGTAATTTCTTGCAAACTGATTAAGGCCATAAGGACTCAAGTCTACTATACAAAGAATCCTTTTGCCATATTTATGATGGCGGGGATGCTCTATTAAATTCTGCAATACTGTTGATCGCTGACTTTTTCCATCCATTCGACAACTTTACCTTCAAGCGCCTCTTGAATGGCAATGTGCGTCATTGCGGTGGTCGGCGATGCCCCATGCCAATGCTTCTCGCCCGGTGAAAACCACACGACATCCCCGGGGTGGATTTCCTCAATGGCGCCTCCCTTGCTCTGCACCCAACCGCAGCCAGAAACCACAATCAAGGTTTGGCCAAACGGATGGGTATGCCATGCTGTTCTGCTACCAGGCTCAAAGGTGACGCTGGCACCGACCGCACGGGCCGGAGCAGGCGCGTTGAATAATGGATCAATGCGTACAGTCCCTGTAAACCAATCGTCCGGGCCTTTATTGGAAGGCTGTGCGCCAATTCTTTTGATATCCATTGTGTTTATTCCTTTCGGTTCGTATACGTCTTTAAAGACGCCATATCTATGACAAAACGGTATTTCACATCACCTTTGACCGTACGATCATACGCTGTGTTAATGTCTTTGATGGCGATCTTTTCAATCTCACAAGTGATGTCATGCTTACCGCAAAAATCCAGCATTTCCTGTGTCTCAGGAATACCGCCGATGAGTGAACCTGCCATGGAGCGCCTTTTGAAGATAAAATTGATCCCATCTACTTTCTTTAAAGGTTCAACCGAACCTACGACCACCATGACGGCATCGCGTTTCAATAACAGCATATAGGGATCAACATCATGCCCCACGGGAATCGTATTGAGCAGAAAATCGAATTTATTTTGCGCGGCCTCCATCGCTTTAGCATCTTTAGAGATCAAAACTTCGTTCGCCCCCAGCTTCTTTGCATCCGCCCCTTTTTCAGGCGAAGTGGTAATCATCACAACATGTGCGCCCATCGCATGGGCAAATTTCACACCCATATGGCCAAGTCCACCGAGACCTATAATACCAACCTTTTGACCTGCGCTGACCTTCCAATGATTAAGGGGAGAATACGTTGTAATTCCGGCACACAATAGAGGCGCGGCTCCAGCCGGATCAAGATTCTCCGGTACACGCAAGACAAAGTGTTCATCTGCGGTGATTATGTTGGAATAGCCCCCGAAGGTTTTTGGATATTGCGTGCCACCGATCTTATCATCCCCGCCATATGTGCCTGTAAATCCATTCTCACAATATTGCTCCAACCCCTCCTCACAGGATGCACAATGACGGCAGCTATCGACCATACAACCTACTCCGACTAAATCACCGGCTTTGAATTTGGAGACCTTGTTTCCGACGGACTTCACGCGTCCGATAATCTCGTGACCTGGAACAAACGGGTATGTTGTCCAGCCCCATTCATTACGGGCAAAGTGAATATCAGAGTGGCAGACACCGCAATACTTAATATCAATGACCACATCCTGCCCTCGCGGGTCGCGGCGTTCAAATGTAAATGGTACAAGTTTATCTGTCGCAGAATGATTGGCATAGCCATGGACATGTATACTCATTGTTTTCTCCTTTATTTAAAGCCCCCAAGACGGTCCTTTCAATTTCGCCCCTTCCTTTCGCTGATGTTCAGCCCATGGTACTGAAATTCTGGGGTCGCCGGCAGCAAAGGGTCGGAACCTATTTGACAACCCCATAAAATGACTGCCCCCCAACACCCCAAAACTCTTTTGCCAAGGACTTTACTGATCGAGGCGGGGTAAGCTTAAAAGATAAGTGACTATATCCCAAGTCGGTTTGCTGCCACTCCCGCCCCCCTCGCCAGTTTCAGATGGCGGAGGTCCTCCTTTGAAAACCCATTTGCCGAGGCACACCCCTTTGTCCTCATCGGTCAGAGTCACATTGCATTCCCACCGGTAGGCGTTGTACATCCCCCCCGCTAACGGATTTCTGCTGCTATAATATCCCACTGTTGTCTGTTTGCAGTAAACCAAGACTACACTTCCGACCTCTTCGGGTCTTGTTGCCCGCAGGCTATCGGGAAGCATGGACGATAACTCGGTATCCACAGCCTTCGACGAGACATCGATAATCAAGACTTTTCTTTTAAGATAGGGTTCGCCAGCGCCCATCGTCTCCGGCACATCCATGTACTTCACCAAGTCGTTCTTGAACGGATGGGTGGCCCAATGAGTCTCTCCCGTGGTGAACGCTGCCCAAAGCAGATATCCAAAGACAAACGCTGCCACCACCATGGCTGAGACTTGCTCATTGACAGATAAAGAGCGCCATTGCTCTTTAATGGCCCCCCACGCATCTCTTTTTTCCATAATCTCTCTATTCCCATCCTTCGCTCAACATCGGCAACGGTGACCGGTCCCCATTAGTTGTACCAGAAGTTGTGAGAATTTGGAAGAGTTTTGACCTGTCCCCCGATACTAGACCGGCGACAAGTTAAAAATTTCAGATTTACTCAATGGGAGGTCATCAGCTTTCTCATATTGCCTCCTTCATCAAGCCCTCTCTAAAAATACATCAAGGGGCTTACTCAAATGACCCAATTTCTGTAAACCAAAAACAGGCGCCCGCCGCATTTACTCCAGCCATCATCCAAATGAATGCCCCCAGAAATGGTGTGTTTTTCATAACGGCCTCCTTATGGTTGACATTTTGACTTTATCAAACGGAAGATAAAAATAAGATGAAATCAAAATTAATTCCTTGCGTATACTCTGTCCCGCTCTATATCCTCAGAGGTCCTTAATACGACGAAAAAGCCAAAAGTTTCATGGAAGATCACAGGGAGGAGATGTTCTTAATGAGGGTAAATGAGTTCCACCGGGGCGATCCAGTAGGAACGCTAAGCGCTGCCATGACCGCTTTGTTTGTGATGCTCACGATAGCGCAATTCAAAGCCAACTCCGTTAAAACGCCACATTGACGATTGGCTTGGATGGGTTCGTTTCCGGTTGTTGCACGTTGGCACTGGCATAATTCTTAAAATCATCTTCCCCTGCTGAGGGGGATCCTGGCTTACTGCATCCTCCTAAAAAGATACCAAGTATTAAGATGCAGATAACAATCAAGACATTCATCCAACACCTCTTTCTACGATCAATGGCGCCAATAGCCATAATACCAACCATACCGATGATGCCCCAGGATCCAGACCCATATTCCGGGTGTCCGGACCGCCCCCACATGAGGATCAACCCCGATAACTTCTGCTTGCAACGGGGGCGGGAGGCGCGACCGGAGTGATAGTCTCTGCGACTACAATACCCAAATAGCTGGTCTTTATAACGGTCATTCTTCGTCCTCTTCCCAATTATCTTCCAGGTTTACCGGAGCTTTTCCCAGCAAAAAATCGTCGTCTGTAGTGTCCCTTAACATACTAAATAAAATCTGCCTGACCGGCCGTTCCATCAATTGTGGATTTTTCATAAGCCCTCCTTAGTTGAATGTCTGATAGAAGTTTTTCATTCGAACTTTAACAAAAAAAGATGAATAGAAGATGAAGTTACAATATTAGTCCCCATGATGTCCGTGTCCGTAATGTTCCTGTTCATGACCATCAGAGTCTTGATATTCATGCCTGCGGCGCCAGCCTCGATGATGGATAACCCGCCAACCGCCCCCGATATGCTGATAATAAATGCCATGGGACACAAAATAGACCTGGCCGTCAATCATGACCCGTTCAGAATCCGGAGGAGTCTCATTAATGACGGCCCCGACCGGCGCTTCCACAGAAACATAACTTCCCGGAGCCCCTGTATAAAAAACGCCGGCGTGATAATAATAGGGGGTGCCTCCAACAATGATTTCCCTGTACCGTTCAGGTCGACGGTGTCCCCACCATCCGAAATCGAAAAACCAGGCATGGGCCGGCGCTGGTTGACCGACTAAAACCATCAGAAAGAAACAAACCCCCGACAAAGTCCTTTTCATGACCACCTCTCTTCAGCTCTCCTGCCGTCCCCAACGCAAGGCCGGAGAAGCCTGTTCTCATTTAGGAAAAGAGTATCAATGTCCGTGTCCCACCCCGCCCAATAACATATCGCCGATGCCGTCCTCCTTAGTTTTGACATGCCGTTACCTCATGACTTTTTTATCAAAAGGCAGGTTAAGAACAGATGAAAATACCATTAAAAGTGAAAAGCAGGATAAAAATCCGCCCTGACTGCTGATAAACACAAAACATAGAAAAAGCCCTGATAATCCATGATTATCAGGGCTTTTGACTGTCTTTTAGATTCCCCTAAGTGAAAATTACTGGGGTCTCTGCCGGCAGAAGGTCAAAATCTGTTTGGTCATTAAACCATTTAACTATACCTCTTAAATAAATTTCAACATCATCCAATAATGACTAAAACATCCCCCCAGTACAAACAGATGCCATATTTCATGGGCGCCGAACTTAGGAGAGAAATTCAGCCTCCTCATGTTGAAAAACGCGGTCCCCAAGGTGAAAAAAATCCCACCCAAAACAAGCCAGAAAAGCGCCCCCGGAGACAAAGCCCTGGTTAAGGGGCCCCAAGCGAGCACAATAAGCCATCCCATGATGAGATAAAAAATAAAAAATAGAATAACCACCCCTTGGGGCGGACGCCGAAAAACCAGTTTTAAAACAATGCCTGCGACCGCCAGAAACCAATTGCACCCAAGCAGGCTCCAGCCCCAGGCTCCTCGAAGGGTAACCAGGCAAATTGGCGTATACGTACCGGCAATCAAAAAATAAATCATGGCATGGTCCAGTTGTTCCCATATCTTGTTGGCCTCAGCCGAGACGTTCAAGGAATGATAGAGAGTGCTCACCGTCCAAAGGGCGATCAAACTGACCCCATAAATACTGAAAGAAACGGTATGCCAGGCATCGTCCTGCAGGCTGGCATGGCAGATTAAAACAATGGAACCTATAACGGACAGGACCACGGCGATGGCACCGATCAAACTGCGGACAGGGTATTTCAGATTTCGTACAAACAGAGGACTTTACGCCTTTTCTTTGACCATCTTCGATAAAATTGAAAAATTCTTCGTGAGCCAGAAAAGCAAGGCCATCTGCCTTTTGGTCTGCGCCAGCGGCCTTGCCGGTAAGCCCCACATAACAGCGCCATCATCAATGTTGCCAATGATACCGCTTTTACCACCGATGGTCGCATTCTTACCTATGGTCACATTATCAATTACTGCGACCTGGCCGCTCATGGTCACATTGTCACCTATGACAACGCTGCCAGCAATCCCGCATTGGGCTGCCATGATGACATTGCGCCCTATTTTGACATTGTGTGCAATATGGCAAAGATTGTCTATTTTTGAATTCGCCCCTATCACCGTATCATCCAAAGACCCTCTGTCGATACTCGTGTTGGCGCCGATTTCTACATTTTCTTCAATTATGACCTTTCCCAATTGCGGGAATTTATAAATAGTCTCCTGGTCTTTGACATAACCAAAACCATCACAACCAACAACCACACCCGCATGCAGAATGACATTTCTTTTTAATACGGAGTTCTGGTATAAAACCACTCGAGGATACAAATGGCAAGAGTCCCCTATGAAGCATTTTCCCTTGATCACACAACCGCTTTCTATAATGACATTGTCCCCGATGGTGACATGCCCTTCTATGGAAACCTGGGCACCTATGCATACGTTGTTACCGAATTTGACAGAAGAAGCCACTACCGCCGAAGAATGTATGAAAGAGGTGCTTGGTTCCAGAGGATATAAAATGCGGTAAGAAATCAAGAAAGCCAGTTTTGGGTTATGGACTCTTATCAGGGGCTTAGTTGATGTCCTCATTGCCAGCGTCGTCAAGACACAAGAACTCCGGCTTTTTTCGGCCTGACTCAGCTTTTTCTCATCCAGCGCAAACGTCAGATCACCCTCTCCGGCAGAACCAATGCCGCTCAAACTTGTTATATTAATATCATTATCCCCTTCAACGGCACCTTTTATAAGAACAGCCAAATCGCTAATCTTCATAAAAGCCTCCTCAAAACTTTCACCTTCTGCTCATCAAAGGATTTGTTGGCGTGCATATGGCAGTAAATACCATCATTATAAACACTCAAAGGTTGTTTACAGCCCTGATACTTACACTTTCTTCCTTTTTTAAAAGTAATTACCTTTTTAAGCATTGGGACCATTCCCTTGGCCTGGGTGACCCGCCTTATGTCTAAATGTAATCCGCCCGCGACTTAGATCATACGGGGAAAGCGCTACGGTGACAGCATCACCGGGCGTAATTTTAATAAAGAACTTCTTCATTTTTCCGCCGATATAGGCTGTAACCATATGCCCATCCTGAATGGCGACCGTAAATTGAGCATTGGACAGAGCCTTCTGAACAATGCCTTGAACCTCTACAGCTTCCTCTTTGGCCATTTACCCTCCCGTAAATTAAAGCCTATCTTTTTTCCTTTTATCAATAAAACCGATTTTCCCCTGAGCAATCTCCTCCAGGGCTATGGTCGTTGATTTGTCTGAGGAAGAATGACGACGGTCAATTAAGGAAGGGCTGCCGGAATGAATTTCCCTGGCACGTATCATGGCTATACATACCAAGCTAAATACCCCTCCTTGTGTTTGAGACAAAAGCTGGTCTAAAGAAAGGATATTGACGGGCTCGGGGGGCTGCGAATTTTTATCCATTTTTATCATCATCTCTTTCATAGAACTTAGACAATTCTCACATGAACAGCCCAATTTACACTGCGCTGGTATTCTATATCAAACTCCACCTCCTGGCCCACCTTCAGGATCTGACCTTTTTGGAATTCAATGAAATTGGCGTATACGGTAAGATCCTGGCCTGTAGCGGAATCGATAATGGTACCGTATCCCCGGTCTGAATTGTACTCTTTGACAGTCCCTTTTGACATTATTGTTCCTGCCTTTCTACAAAAATTTTCTTATGTTAACAACAATATTAAAATTTCTCATATTGCCAACATCAAACCATATCTGGTTCCCTTACTTTAAATTAACCCTGTCTCTTCCAATAATATTGTCAGCCCTAAAACGAACATCGGGATTTTGCCCGCGTCTAATAACTCCCTGCCCATTGCCCCGATCATAAGAACTAATGGTTCCTCTTTCCATCACCGTAACTTCGAGGAAAATAAAGAATTAAATAGAAACTTGCTGGCGGCTCTTGATCAATGACTTAAATAAATAGAAGGTCTGTCGGCAGATTTCAGAAAAAAGTTGGAGAGATCTGTAGGGGTGCGGATTATCTATTTATAAAGGCAGTATACGCCTTTAAGTTCATCTTGACAATGGAATAAAGGAACATTCATATTTCGACCTATCCGTCGAGATATTTCTCTATCTCTTTTCATTTAGTTAATGCGTGGGATCTCCGACGAGAAATGAAGATTTTGATCCGCCGGATAATTGTCGTAAGTATATATACTTAAATTACTTACGTAAATCTTGGGTCGCTGGCGGCAGAAGGTCAGAATTTGTTTATTTACTGTTTAGCCTTGATACTGCTTCCATCCACTCAGCAATCTTGCCATCCAGAGCTTCGCCCCGGGTTCAAAGGTGACACTGACGCCGGCTACCTTGGCAGGTGCTTCACGTTGGAATAATGGATCAATGCGTACTGTGCCGGTAAACCAATCTGCCGGTCCTTTATTCGACGGCTGTGAACCGATTCTTTTGATTTCCATATGTCATTCCTTTCTTCCTATAGACCAGTCATTTTCTCAAGCTTTTCGGGATACCGGGCTCCTTGTATCTCAATCTTTGATGAGGCACTCTCAATCTCGCGTAGATCGTCATATGTAAGCTCAACTTTAAGGGCTCCTATGTTTTCGTCCAAGCGATTCAACTTGGTCGTACCAGGAATCGGAACAATCCACGGTTTCTGAGCAAGCAACCACGCCAATGCTATCTGGGCAGGTGTCGCATTCTTGCGTTGTCCAATGGCGGTAAGCAAATCAGTCAGGGCTTGATTTGCCTTAAGTGCCTCGGGTGTAAACCGAGGCAAGGTACTCCGAAAGTCCGTGCTATCAAATGTCGTTTTCTCATCCATCTTGCCTGTGAGAAATCCTTTGCCTAATGGGCTAAATGGAACAAAACCAATTCCGAGTTCTTCCAAGGTAGGTATTACTTCATTTTCAGGCGTTCTTGTCCACAACGAATATTCACTTTGGAGAGCAGTAACAGGTTGGACCGCATGTGCACGCCGGATCGTTTTCACCCCTGCTTCCGAAAGACCAAAATGCTTAACCTTGCCTTCCTTAATTAGTTCTTTCACAGTTCCCGCCACATCTTCAATGGCCACATTTGGATCAACACGATGCTGATAGAGTAAGTCTATGGTCTCGATTTTAAGCCGCTTAAGTGAACCCTCTACTGCCCGCTTAATATGCTGAGGTTGACTGCTTACGGCCGCTGCACCAGGCCGTGTATCACCACTTAGTTCAAAACCAAACTTGGTGGCAATCACTACCTGCTTGCTTAACCCAACGAGAGCTTCGCCCAGAAGTTCTTCATTAGTAAACGGACCGTAGACTTCAGCGGTGTCAAAAAAGGTAATACCGCGTTCTACCGCTGTACGTAAAAGAGCAGTCATTTCCTTCTTATCTTTAGGCGGACCGTAAGAAAAACTCATTCCCATGCAGCCAAGCCCTAAACCGGAAACATCCAAACCGCTTTTACCTAATTGTCGCTTCTTCATATCAAACCCCTTTCTTTTCTCTTGCCAATGTTTAGCTTAGGATTTATACTACGTATTGTCAAGTATGCACTTTATAGGTATATACTATCTAATTGGAGAGTAATATGGCCAAAACAAAGACTACCGATTATAGCGATAGCATCAACTGCCCTATCGCCTACACTATTTCTATATTCGAAGGAAAATGGAAGTGGCTGCTGATTTATGTTCTATCAGAGGAAGGGACGATGCGCTACGGCGAGCTAAAAAAATGTTTACCGAGCATTACACATAAGATGCTGAGCCAACAATTAAAAGGATTAGAGAAGCTGGGATTGATTTCCCGAAAAGTTTACCATCAGATCCCACCCAAAGTAGAATACACGCTCACAAAGAAGGGCTCTTCTCTTTTACCCATCTTAGACTTGATGTGCACCTGGGGCGCAAAGCATGATCCTACTTGGAAGAAAGGTCTAAACTCCCGTCAGGGGTAAAAACTAAGCATCTGTAGTTTATTAATTCACAATGACTCATGATACTAGATATCCTGGGGTCACTCGTGGGACGAGTTTTGTAACTTCTTGATGCTTATGCCGTCTGTGCGATACGATGTATGACTTCGGAAAGATAGCTTTGATACGGAATCTTACGCTTCTGAGCCATTTTCTTAATTCGATTTATATCATTACGATTAACTCGAATAGTTAACGTCATATCTTTCTTCCTTGCAGCAATAGCATCAGCAACTCGTTTTAATTCAATTCCTGTGACTGGAACAAACTCATCATTTTCGATAGCTTCCATTATTTCTTTTTCTTCAGCATCAAGGTATTGTTTTTTCATTTTTTACCTCCCTAAATATTTCTTTGTAAATTTTCGATTTTGAAATGCCGTTTTTAAAAACAAATAATCTTCGCCTTCAACATACGGAATAACCCACACATACTTCTTATGCTCAAACAACATCAGCTTTTGATGTTTCTTCGTCGGATGATTCTCTATTCCGATAAATCGTGAAGTAAGCAAATCTTCAAAAGTCACTTTACGTAACTTCTTTAACCGGTCATTCTTTTCTGAATTCCAATATATCTTATCCACAATGTAATTATACCATTTACAAATGTAAATACAAGTATAAATACAAAAACCATCTGCAACTTGATGTGTTACAGATGGTTACGATATCTGGGGTGAGTGACGGGATTTGAACCCGCGACCTGAAGAGCCACATTCTTCCGCTCTGCCAACTGAGCTACACCCACCACTTGAGAAATGTCTGATATCTGGCGCGCCTGGCACGAATCGAACGTGCGACCCACAGCTTAGAAGGCTGTTGCTCTCATCCAACTGAGCTACAGGCGCAAAAAAGCAAAGAATAAGTGTACCTTTATACCAAATTTCGTCGAAGATGTCCAGCTTAAGCAAAAGCCCCTTATTCGCCGAACTTATAATGCTTTCGGACATCCTTTCTGACCTGCCAAGTGCAGCTTAACCCTTTCGGAAAAGTCACCAGATCACCTTTACCGAAGGAAACCGTCTCGTAAGGCGTCTTGACGGTCACTTCGCCTTCCAGGAAATAGCATACCTCCTTTTGGTCATATTGCCAATCAAAGCTGGAGGCATCCGCGGTCCAGACAGGCCACGAAAAAACCTTTAAATTTTTAAGGTTTTCCTGCGTGGGTTTCTCAATGGAAATTTTTAAATTGGACATAGACCTCTCCTCCTTTAATTACCGCCTAAGCGCCAGGCTTGGAAAACAACTGGTCCAGCTTCTGTTGTATTTTAGGCGTCATATAAATGCTGCTCCCCCAAATGGAGAACCAGACAATTTTGTACGTACCATCCTCGGGTGCCAGGGTAAGGTCGAAATTCATTTGAGCATCTTCAAATTTAACATCAAAGGTGTAGCGTTTGACCTGTCGGGGGGTCACATGCAACGGGATAAAGTCCGCTTCCCCCATCCTTTGGTGAAACGGGTAAAGTTCGGTTTCATTAAATTCAACCCTTCCCCACTCCTGACGGATCGTCTGCATGAATTGGTCAAACTGACCGTAAGAAACCCTTTGCGAAAGTCCTTTGCCGAAAAGTCCGTATGCCGCGGCGTAGTCCGACCTCTGCAAATCATTAAAGAAAACCTGTGCCGTCTGGTCCGGATTCCGTGATGGCTTCTCTTGGACCGAAGCACAGCCCGTAACAAAAAAAACTGCTGCCATCATGACCCATGTCAATTTCTTCATAGCGGCTCCTGTTTTATAGACGGTTGAAATATAAATAACATCTTTAAAATATCTTTTTACGCAGGATAGCGAACGCTCTCGAGTATTTGCGCAATCCGGCTGATCTGGCTTTGGGCCAGGATCTCCTGGGCTAATTTCTCACATTCCGACACGGACAATTGCCGTAAGCGCTCGTGCATGCGCGGCAGATAACGCGCGTCCATGCTGAAACACCTGATGCCCAGCCCCAGCAAAAGGCTCAAATATTTAGGCTCATTGGCCATGTCCCCGCAAATAGAAACCTCCCTGGCGTGCTTCAACCCGGCTTCCACCACCCTTTTCATGGCCCGCAGCACCGACGGATGGTGCGGCAGGTAGAGTGGCGCCACGCTGTCATTGGTGCGGTCGACCGCCAGCATGTACTGCACCAGGTCGTTGGTCCCGATGGAAAAAAAGTCCGCTTCCTGGGCCATCTCGTTGATGATCTCCACCGTCGATGGCAGCTCAACCATCACCCCCAGCAAAGGACTGGGGTTGAACTCCCTGCGCTGGGTTTCCAATTGCTGGACACATTCCTGCACGATGGCCTTGGCCTGCAGGAACTCGTCCAGTGAGGAGATCATCGGGAAAAGGATGCGGATGCGCTGTCCCGCCCCGGCCCGCAGCATGGCCCTCAATTGGGCCACGAAGACGTCGGTGTGCTTAAAGGACAACCGGATGGAACGCAGCCCCAGGAAAGGGTTTTCTTCCCTGCTGTAATGGGTGTACGAAAGCACCTTGTCCCCGCCGATGTCCAGGGTCCGCAAGGTGATCTCCTTGCCCGGCATGCCTTCCACCAGGCGGCGGTAAATCAAATACTGTTCATCTTCCGACGGAAAATTACTGCGGATCATGAAAGGGAATTCCGAACGGTAGAGGCCCACCCCGTCGGCCTTGAATTCATTCGCGGCTTTCAGGTCCCCCAACAGGTTGATATTGGCCATGAGCCTGACCGCCGTCCCGTCGCGGGTTTGGGGGTGTTCGCGGACCATCTTTTTCAAGGCCGGCAGGTTGCGGTTGAGTTCATCGCGCTGCAGGACCTTGGCCTTGACCAGAGGATCGGGATCGATGTAAATAGACCCCATGGACGCATCCAGCAGCACGTCCGTCGACGGATCCAGGAACAAGAGGGCCTCTTCATGGGTGATCACCAGCGGGATGTTCAGGGAACGCGCCAGGATGGCCACATGGGACGTGGCCCCACCGCTTAAAAGAATGATCCCTTTGATCTTCTGGGAAAAAAGCTTTAAGGCGTCCGAAGGAAAAAGCTCCCGGGCGACAACGATCTTGCCCTCATAATCACCATGGGCCCGTGCCCGGCCTGTCAGGTTCTCCAGAAGACGGCGCCCCACGTCTTTGACATCGTAGATTTTCTCGCGCAAATAGGAGTCCTCGATCCTGCTGAATTTAGACACATAGTCGTTGACCACTTGGGCGACGGCGGAAGGAGGATTGACGCCGCCCTTGATCAAATGAAAGATCGCATCGCAAAACCCCTTGTCCTTGAGCATCAGGATCTGGGCGGTAAAAATGAGCGCCGTCATATCGGGCAGGGTCGCCTCCAACTGGAGCTGCATCTCTTCCAGCTGGCGCTCGGTTTCTTCGATGGCCCGGCGGCAGTCAGCCTCACTGTAGCGCTCCCCGCCGGCGGTGCCGTCGTGCCGCAAATCCGTCACGGTCTCGCTGATGACCACGGTCGCCGCCAAAGCCACCCCCTCCGATCCGCAGCGTCCCCGGACAAATTTCACCTCCTGCGGAAGGGCGACAGGCGTTTTCTCTTTTTTGTCATTCAGGGTTATCAAAAGCCTTGCGGTCTCAATGGTCGTCGCCAGTTGGGCGGTGATGGCACGGAAAGCCTGGATGTCCTCGGGGGAAAAGTAGTCTTTTTTTTCGCTCTGGATGACCATGACGCCGACCTCGACATTGCCGCGGAAGATCGGGACGGCCAGAAATGATTCGAATTTTTCTTCGCCGATGCCGGGAAAAAAACGGAAGTTGGGGTTGTGCCTGGCCTGGCCCTCACAGATGGGGCGTTTTTCCCTCAGCGCCTGCCCCGTCAACCCTTCTGCGACGGCCATCCGGACCTTACCGACGGAGGCGGGATTCAGGCCTGTGGTGGCCCTGAGAACAAGCTCCTGGCGACCGGCGTAATAAAGGTAAATGGAACAGACCTCGCAGCCCATGTGGCGGGTGACCATGGCGGTGATTTTCTGCAGGAACTCTTCCATGCTCACGGCGTCATGGAAAAGCCCGGCGATTTCACCCACGTCGCAGATGAGCTTGGTATGGTCGCGTTTGATGAACATAGATATGGTCGGGGAGGAGAGATTTGAACTCTCGACCTCTTGCTCCCAAAGCAAGCGCGCTAGCCAACTGCGCTACTCCCCGTCAAATGCCTTGAAAGGTGTTTAGTATAACATGCCTAATCATTGAAATCAAAAATAACGCGTGTATAATAAGGAACCTTATGAGGTATAAAAGGATCCTAATTATCATTGCCAGCCTGTTATTTTTCCTGACGGCGTTTACCTTTTATCTAAACCGCGTCATATTCCCCCGTCTGATCAAAAAAATAGCCGTTGAACGTATTGAAGAGGCTCTTAAACGCAAGGTGGAAATCGGAACCATCCACTTTAACTGGATCAGGGGGTTCATCATCGACAAGATCAAAATCTACGAAGGGGCCTCTGGCGGCGCTGTCTTTGCCCAGGCAGACCAGGTGTCCTTCGGCGTACTTTTGTTTCCGGGATTTAAACATTTCCGGATCACCATCCCCTATATCAATGTACGTTCCCCCTCTGTGCATTTGATACGTACGGGGCTTGAGACCTGGAATTTCAGCGATATGCTTCCTTCCCCCCAGCCCCCGGGGACCGCCCCGCCACAGGCAGCGCCGCCGGCCGCCGCAAAAACGACGAAAGCCCCTTCCCTCCAGATCGCCTGGGGAGGCATCTCCATCAGCAACGGTAAATTCCTGGTCGACGATGAATACACAACACCCCGATGGAGCGAATATTTTGATAATATCAATCTGAAACTTTCCCTTTCATATAAAGGGATCAACTATGAATTTAACGCCGATATCCCCCGAAAAGGAGGTTTTGTGGGGGCGACGGTCCATTACCAGCCCCTGACCCAAAATACCGAGGCCCGGATCCGGCTTCAGAACATCAATACGGCCTCTTACCTGTCCCTGATCAATATCCCTGATTTTCATTTAAACAGCGGGTTCATTAAGTCCATTGATTTGAATATCCACCACACTCAAGCGACAACCTCGGCCCAGGGTAATATCTTGATGGAAAACCTGGACGTCAAACGCGGCGATGAGAGTTTCAAAGGCACCGTCGATTTGCGCGGTTTGGATGTGCAATACCAAAAGGACTCCATCACGGCCCGGGGACAGATCGCCGTAAACAATATGCTGGCCTCCATCCCCGGTCTTTCGGCCGGCGGCAGCGTGCAGGCAAAGGTCAGCGATCTTGAGCTCCAGGGACAAAATATTGTCCTTAGCTGCTCTTTGCACGCACAGGACGTATCGGTGATCTTAAAAGACCGCCGGGGTTCGGCACGCCAATTGGATATCGACAATCTCAACATCAAGAAAGACGCCGACGGCGTCCATTCCACGGGGGACATCAGCACCAAAGACCTCTCGGTGAAATGGCCCGGCCAAAGCCTGCAAGGGGACATAGCCCTGAAAAGCATCTCCCTTCGCATGAAAAATGAAAATGATATCCGCCTGAAGGGAACTCTTGCAGCGGACCATCTTTCAGGCCGCCTGCCGGGGGTAGATTTCAGCAGCCGCCAGGTCCTCCTTGAAAGCGCCCAAATGAGCATCCTCGACCAGAAAAATATCGCCTTGAGGACGGGGCTGTCCGTAGATGACATGTCCCTGGCCGCCGGAAAATCTCTGGTTTCCGGTTCCCTGGCAACGCACATGTTCCTGTTGGGCCTGGATAACGGCGTCATCACCGCATCCACGACCATGGACTTGACCAAGGCCAAACTGGATTTAGGGGCCCACAAAACCATTGAAGGTGACCCGCAAATGGAATTAAACCTGCAAATACCGCTCAAGCGCCCCCAACAATTGACCTATAAAGGCTCCGTCACGCTTTCAGACGGGATGATACGGGGATTTGCACCCTTTCCGCACCTCGACAATATCGAATTGGACGTTGACTTTCACAACGACCATGCGACCATCAACGCCCTCAACGCCCAAATCCTCGATACCAATGTCAACGTCACCGGCACCGTGCATGATTTCAGAAAACCGGTCCTTGACTTGACCGCCGAAGCCGACGAATTGGATTTAGCAAAAATCAAAGACCTCTTTCCCAAGATCGCCGGCCAATACGGCCTCACCATCGACGGCACCGCTGCCGTCAAGATCAAGTTTAACGGTCCTGCCGGCGACCCCTCGGCCGCCAATATCCTGGCGAAGGCATCGCTCAGGAATGCCGATGTCTCAAGCAGCAAATTCCATCAGCAGGTCAAAAACATCACCGGCATTATCGAAGCCACGACCGATTCCCTGGCATGGCACGCCATGACCGCCGACTATCTGGGCACAAAATACAGCTTGTCCGGAAACTTGAAAAATTTCAAAAAACCTGAAGTCTCTATGAACGTCAACGGACCCGACCTGCAGCTTGACGTAAATCTTGAAAAAAACAATGACCTCGTAGAGATCCATTCTATCAACGGTAAATATCTCAACGCCGGCTTCGAGGGCCGGGGGACGGTCAGGCTTGTGCCGGATGGGCCTCCTTTTGTCAATCTCAATACCAGCGTGACCGTCGGATTGGAAGATCTTGTCAAAGATCTTCCCGGCCAACAAAAGAAAAATATTTTACCCTTAAACCCCACCGGCATCATCAGCCTGACAGGCAACCTTCAGGGCCCCCTTCTGGATTGGAAGAAATACCGCCTCAAAGCCTCGATCACAAGCCCGGTCATAAGGCTCATGGGTTACCGGATGACGGGCGTGAAAATCGACATCAACCAGGCCGATGGAAAGATCAAGAATGCGACGCTCGATGGAAATTTTTATGACGGCGATGTGCATGCGGTGGCTTCTTTGGACCTGCGGGCCTCCGGCATGCCCTATGAACTGGCTTTGAACATCGAAGGCAGCGACCTGCACCAATTAAAAATGGATTCTCCCTTGAAAATGGACGAGATCAACGGGAAGTTCTTCCTGACCACCCTGGCCCATGGAACCGTGGCCGACTTTAAAGACACGCTGTCGGCCAGCGGCACGGTGTCCATCCGGGACGGTTACCTGGCTGAGTTCAACCTGTTCAAAGGCCTGCTGTCGGTCCTCAATGATGCCTTGCGCCTGGGACAGGTCATGATCACCGACGTCGACGGAAATTTCACCATCGAAAAACAAAAGATCATGACGGACGATTTAAGGCTTAAAGGCCCCACCATCGTGCTGTTGACCAAGGGGTGGGTCAATTTCGACCAAATGTGCGATCTGGACGTGACCGTGGATCTAAGCTCCGGGGTCGTTCCGGACATCGCCCATGATGTGCTCAACAGCATCAACATCCGTATTTACGACAAGATCGCCGACCCCAAGTTCAAACGCAGAATTTCGATGCCCCAGGTCATCAACACGCTTATCAAGAATTTCCTACAGTAAAGCTCTCTTGTGACGCGATAAAAGTATCCGGAATTTCTTAAGGGCGCGGGCCCGGTGGGAAATTTTGGCTTTAAGCGAGGCCGGCAGTTGACCGAAGGTTTTATTATATCGTTTAAGCAAAAAAAGCGGATCAAAGCCAAATCCATTGGTGCCGATATTTTTGGTCGTGACATACCCGCTGCACGTGCCCTGGACAACCCCCAACTCTTGTGCCTTGCAGTCAACTAAGGCTATCACACAGCGGTAACGCGCCTGGCGCTTGGAGCCAGGCACGCCTTTGAGCAGGGCGAACAATTTCTTGTTGCGCGCCGCGTCGCCGGCGCCTTTACCGGCAAAGCGGGCCGAATAAATGCCCGGAGCATTTCCCAAAGCCGCCACTTCAATGCCCGAATCGTCGGCCATGGCCATTTTTCCGGTCGCCAGGGCGACAAAACGCGCTTTCTTCAGGGCATTCTCACGATAAGTCTTGCCGTCTTCAATGATGTCAGGGATCTGAGGATAATCCAAAAGAGAAGTGACCTTAAAAGGCAGGTCTGAAAGCAGTTCGATGATCTCTTTGACCTTGCCCTTATTGCGGGAAGCGACGATAAGTTCCTTCATAACGACAGTTTCGGCAGGTTTTTTCTTTGCAGATTCAACAGGTCTTTAATACCGCGGCGGGCAAGACTCAATAACGCGCGCATCTGTTTTTCGGAAAACGTCCCGCCCTCGCCCGTACCCTGCACTTCCACATATTCGCCGTTGGCCCTCATCACGACGTTCATGTCCACGTCCGCTTTGGAATCTTCAAGATAATTCAAATCCAGAACATTGACGCCCTGGTAAACTCCGACGCTGACGGCTGCGACAAAATCTTTGATCGGTACCGTATCCATCATCTTCCGGCGGCGCATCCAAAGGAGAGCATCAGCCAGGGCGATGAACCCACCGGTAATGGACGCTGTGCGGGTACCGCCGTCGCCCTGCAACACGTCGCAATCGATGCGGACGGTGCGCTCCCCCAAGCTGTCCATGTCCACCACCGAGCGCAGCGAACGCCCGACCAAGCGCTGGATCTCTTCCGTACGGCCGGAAGCCTTTTCCCTCCGGATGCGGCTGGTGCAGGAACGCGGCAGCATGCCGTATTCCGCGGTCACCCAGCCTTTGCCCGTACCTTTTAAGAACGGCGGCACACCTTCTTCAACGGAAGCGGTGCAAATGACCTTGGTTTCTCCGAACTCGATCAGGCAGGAGCCTTCCGCGTTTTTCATATAATTCCTGGTGATCTTGATGGTGCGCAATTGATTGGGTTTACGTCCGTCCGGGCGTTTCATGATTTCCCCCTGTATTCTGCGCTGACCGTTGTGCCGATGCCGCCGCGCGGATTCATGACCACCTCAATGCGCATCCAGCGCGGATGGCAAGCCCTGACAAAATCATCCAGAAGCTTGTTGACCAGATGTTCGTGAAAGATGCCGACATTGCGGTATTCGACTAAATACAATTTCAAAGATTTCAACTCCAAACAGACCCTGGCCGGCCTGTAACTGACCTTGATGAAGGCAAAATCCGGCAAAGCTGTCTTGGGGCAGATGCAGGTGAATTCCGGGATGGCCAAATCAACGACGTAATCACGGTCGGGATACTGGTTCTCCCAGACTTCGATATCCGGCATCTTGAGGGCACGGATATGTTTCTGGCGGCCTTCGTAGGAACTGGTTTTTTTCATCTTAATTTCATGAATTTGTGCACTTGGGGAAGTATTCTAACGTCTTTAAGGATTTTTGCACATGATTTTTGAAGCCTGAGGCAATCTTCGATGACCCCCTTCTTCATATCAAGATAATTGGGCTGCAGGACCAGTAAAATCCCGGGATCGACGCCGGCCACAAGCCTTGCCGCCTTAAGCACGTCTTCCTTGGCGGTACCCAAAGAAATGACCGCCTTGATGAAGACTTCTTTGCGCGACGCTATTTTCAAAAACTCTTTATGCTCCGCCCAGAAAGCTTTTTGCTTAGTGGATGAGGGCAATTTAATGTCCATGGCAATGACATCGACGTCCTTGATGGTCTCCTGCAAGGCGCCGGGCAGGGTACCGTTGGTGTCCAAATAAACTTTCCGCGCCTTGGCCCGCAAGGCGCGGCAAAAGCTTTTAAGAAAATCCTTTTGCAGCAAAGGCTCCCCGCCGGTAATGCTCACCGAGTGGGCACGATCGTATAAAACATCGACCCGGGCCATGAGCTCTTCCAAGGACAACTCCTGATACTCGCGCCTGCCGTCGCCGATGGAGGCGGGGGTGTCGCACCAGACGCAATGCATGTTGCACTCAAACAAGCGCACGAAGACCTGCGGCACACCGGCATAGGGCCCTTCGCCCTGAATGGAACGGAATATTTCTAAAATTTTGGCGTTCATGCGAGGTCTTTGACTTTGGCCTCTGCAAATCCCTGGGCGCGCAGACGGCAGCTGTCGCAGACCCCGCAGGGCCTTTTTCCGCCGTTATAACATGACCAGGTCAAATGAAGAGGCACCTTTAATTTAACGGCAAGCTTAACAATTTGCGCTTTGCTCAAATGGATCAAGGGTGTTTTGACCTTGATGATCTTGCCTTGGACAAAAGCCTTAAGGCCGCGCCCCAGCATGGCCTGATAGGCGCGGATGAATTCAGGACGGCAATCAGGATAACCGGAATAATCCACGGCATTGGCCCCGATAAAAATGGCCCCGGCTGAGATGGCCTCGGCAAAAGACGCCGCGAAGCTCAAAAAAATGATATTGCGTCCCGGCACATAGGTGACGGGGATGTCTTTTCCGGTCAGCACCCGGTTTTGCGGAACAGGGATATTTTTGTCTAAAAGCGCGGAAGCCTTCCAGGGCAAACGGATGGCCACACACACACTGGGGCAGCCGGCCTGCCGCGCCAGGGCCTTGGCGGCGCTTATCTCTTTCTTGTGTTTTTGCCCGTAGTCAAAGACCAGGCAGCGGCAATCGTAACCTTGGGCGAGCGCGTGGTAAAGCGTCGTCGAGGAATCGAGACCGCCGGACAACAGGATAACGGCTGTTTTACTCATAGTAAACGACACTGGCTGTTTCGGATTCCCAAACCTGCACCTGCTTGACTTCCAGGGGCGCGCACGCCTCCCTCATGGCGCGGTACACATGGCGGGCGATATTCTCCGTCGAAGGGTTAAGGCCCTTAAAAGCGGGTAGATCATTGAGGACCACGTGGTCCAAGGGCATGAGGACTTTTTTAAGTTTGTCTTTAAGGACCTTGAAATCCGTCAAAAGACCCACCTTGTCCAGGGTATGGCCGGCGACCGACACCTCGACCTTCCATGTATGGCCATGCATGTCCTTACAGGGACCGTCGTACCCCGGCAATTGATGGGCCGACGCAATGGAATCACGGACCGTGACTTCAAACATAAATGTGCCTCCTGACATCCTTGATGCCCTCGCCTAAAAATCTCGAGGCCAGTCGCTCGAATTGCTTGGGCTCATCGGTCACGATGAACCTCTGCCGCCCCCTGCTTGAAGACGCACGCAAGAGCCCGGAGGTGGCCAGCATTTCTTTGACCTCCAGCGCCACTTCCCGGGCTGAATCAACCAGCTGGACCCTGGGCCCCATGACATCATGCAAAACCCCCTTAAGCAGGGGATAATGCGTGCATCCCAGGATCAGGGTATCGATTTTTTTCTTCTTCATGCCCTTGAGATATTCCCGGGCGATCCGGTAGGTCACCTCATGGGCGAACCATCCCTCCTCGACCAACGGCACGAACAGAGGGCAGGCCATGCTCGTGACTGCAATCTTTTTGTCGCATGCCGTGATTTTATCGGCATATCTGCCGCTTTTGACCGTCGAAGATGTGGCAATGACCCCCACTTTTTTGTTGCGGGTGACTGCGGCGGCCTTGCGGGCCCCGGGCTCGATGACGCCCAAGACAGGCAGGTCGAATTCTTTTTTTAAAACATCCAGCGCCAGCGACGATGCCGTGTTGCAGGCCACCACCACCATCTTGACCTTGTATTTCAGCAAGGCCCCCACGATCTCACGCGCGTACCGGATGATCGTCTCGGCGGATTTGGTGCCGTAGGGCACCCGGGCCGTGTCCCCGAAATATACGATCTGCTCAAAGGGCAGGTGGCGGATGATCTCTTTGACAACCGTCAAGCCCCCCAGTCCCGAATCAAAAACGCCGATAGGATTTTGTGTTCTATTATTCGTTGGCATAATCCAGGACGCCGCGGGCAATGACCCTCGCCAGCTTTTGGCGATAAAGGGGCGAAGTCAATTTATTTTTATCCCCGCGGTTGGACAGGAAACCTGTTTCAACCAGTACCGCCGGTATTAACGTATTACGCACCACGAAAAAATGGCACAGCCGCATGCCGTTGCCCCGTACCCTGATCCCCGCCTCGCGGGCCTCCCTGATAATGGCCCTGACCAATACCTTTGTGCGCGTGTCCTTAACGGTATCCATCATGTCCGTAACAATATTCCGCAGAACTGGAGAATTCTCGGCCTTGAGGGACTCTAAATAGGTGCGCTCATTTTCCCGGCGTTGCTCTTCGTCCAATTCCCTCCAGGTGATGTCGTCAAGATAATAAACGATCAGCCCGCTGACGGCGCGGTCCCGGCTGAAATTGGCATGGATACTGATGAACAAATCCGCGCCGCTTTTGGCGGCCATGATGGTACGCTCCTGCAAAGATATAAAATCATCCGTGTCCCTGGTCATGATGACCCTGATCCCGGCGTCCTCCAAAAGCCTCTTAAGCCGCCTGCCCACATCCAAAACGATCGTTTTTTCATCGACGTCCCTGGACCAGGACCTGGTGCCCGTGTCTTTGCCGCCATGGCCTGGATCAAGGACAACGGTATGCACCCATGAGGAACTCTCCACCATGGGCAGCCCCATGAGAGGCACTCCGTAAGGGGCCAATACCTTGGCTTCAAAATCTTCCGGCACGTAAATCGTACTGTTCACACGGGTCAGGGGCGCGCTTAAGACTATCTGTTTTTGGCCGACGATGACCGTCGAGCTTCCCACCATCGCCATGGACTTATTGCCCTTGTACTCCATCATGACCTCTTGGGCGATGGGGTCCCACTGCCAGCTGACATGGTAGCGCTGGCAAAGGTCCGGCAGGGGCACCCCCATCGGCGCGGTGGGCGCGATCACAGGCCCGCCTGCGCAGCCGTTGAGGGCCAGGACCACCAAAATAAACGCCAGGAGCCGGGGCATCATTACGGAATGTCCTCTTGTGAAGTTTCAACTGCGTGGGTCAGCATCGTCAGAAAAACAACCGTCTCCGTCTTTTGCATCAGATGGCCATGAGACCGGAAAACCAGGCCGACGATGGGAATGCTCCCAAGCCAGGGAAGTTTATGGGTGCGTTTGATCTCTTCTTCCTTCATAAAACCGCCGATGACGATGGTCGTATTATCAGCCACGGGTATGTCGGTTTGGGCCCAAAGCGGCACCGATGCCGGAACCATCCGGCCATTAAAGAGCTCTGTAGCGGCGATGGCAATATGAGGGACGATGTGCAATGAAAGGCCGCCTGTCTTCAGGCGCGACAACAGAAGATCCACACGGATGTCCTGCTTCTGGAAACTGACGCTGACCGGCACGCCGAGAGTCACTGCCACCGGCGATTGCGGAAACTGGCTGACCTTCCCGGCCACATCCAGCGCGTCCAGCAGGACGTTGTAATCATCCTCGGAGAGCGTACCGAAGCTCAGGCGATATCTATTATCATTCCAGAGAGGGTCATCCTCTTTTTTTAAAAGGGCGGTATTAAAATCAGAGACGATGGCGCCCCAATCGATGCCGCTGCGGTGCTCGTCGTTGAGAATGATCTGTACGACGTTTGTTTCAACCATGATCTTCGCCGGCGGCTTATGCGGGACATTGCCGGTCGCATGGACGGCCGCGCCGACCGAAGCGTTCTGCATATCCATGGAGTTATCCTGGATGTTCCCCTGGATGTCGTCCTGGGCCCTGACCGTTGTGGCCGAAGCCAAAAGAAGGCAAAATATAAGACTAAGCTTTAAATACATATAGTTATTTATAGTGAGAATTCGTGAATTTAGCAATAAAAAAACCTTCCATTCTTTCATCGGGCAGGATGCGCAAAGGCGTGCCGCCAGGAAAACTGTAAGAACGGCCCTGCCATTGGGACAGGCAGGGGTAGGTCTTGATTGCGTTCAACGCGGGCGGCACAAGCTCAAAACCCCCGCCGGTCTTGCGTAAAAACCAATCCACCACCTCTTCATTCTCTTCAGGAGCGAAAGTACAGGTGGCATAAACCATGGTCCCGCCGGGCTTCAGAAATCTTGAGGCATTCAACAAAAGGCCTTTTTGTTTATGGGACATTTCTTTGATTTTACGCACGCTCCAGTACGCAAAGCTTTTGGGCTCATCGAGCGTAAAACGGCCCTCGCAACTGCAAGGCGCATCCACTAAAACGCGCTCGAAGCCCTCCCCCTCCGGCCTCATGCGCCTGCCGTCGACGGACGATAACAGGGCGCGGGCCCCGGTCAACCGCAGCACGGATTTCAACTTATAAACTCTCTGGGCCACGGGCTCATTGGCCTTTAAAGTGCCCTGGTTGTTCATAAGCATGGCGATCTGGGATGTCTTGCTGCCCGGCGCCGCGCACATGTCCAGCACATGCTCTCCGGGGCGGGGGTCCAAAACCATGACAGCCAAAATACTCTCCAGGCCCTGGGCATATAAAAGACCGTCAGCCACAAGATCTGACTTCAAGAGCTCCCGGGCCGCCGATTTCGGGACCAGAACAGCATAGGGGCAAAAATCGACTTTGCGGAAATCCACTTGTGCGCGGGACAAGGCGTCCCAAGCTTCTTGCACGCCTGTCTTAAGCGTATTGATGCGGAAAGACTGCCACGCCCTGGGCCCAAAAATCCCGTCAGGCCTTTGCGGCAGGATTTCCTTAAGTCTGTCTTCGAATTCTGTCGGAAACGGCATAGTTCTAATGGAAATCGCAGCCGGTGACATGGTCGTTGACCATGCCCACCGCCTGCATGAAGGCATAGCAGATGGTGGAGCCCACAAAATTAAAACCCCTTTTTTTGAGGTCCTTGCTCATCGCATCCGACTCCGGGCTCGTGGCGGGAAGCTTTTTGATGTCCGTGATACGGTTCTTGCGCGGCCGGCCGTTGACGAACCGCCAGACATACTTGTCAAATGAACCGAATTCCTTTTGCACCGCCAGGAAGGCCCGGGCATTGGCGATGGCCGAGGCTATCTTCAAGCGGTTGCGGATGATCCCTTCATTGTCCAGCAGTTGCCTGACTTTTTTATCATCGTAACGGGCGACCTCGGCCGGATCAAAACGATCAAAGGCCTTGCGGTAATTTTCCCGTTTTTTCAGCACGGTCAGCCAACTGAGACCGGCCTGGGCGCCTTCCAGGACCAGGAATTCGAACAGCAGGCGGTCATCATGGACAGGCCGGCCCCATTCTTTGTCATGATAGTCGATATAGAGGGGGTCGCCGGCACACCAGCCGCAGCGTTTTTTGACCTTCACGATTAAAACTCCAGGCCAAATCGGGAGCCGACTTCCAGGGTGGTATTGGCAGGTTCGTTCCACTGGTTGGAAAAACTACCGTCCACTGTTGCGGAAACCAAATTGGAACGCTCAATGCTCCAGAAACGGACAAAAGGCTCAAAGTAAAAGTCAAGACGGGGTGTATCGTACATCAATTTAAACGAGCCCCGAATGCCGTAGCCGCTGTCCTGGAAATTATGGATGTTGGGGTTATTGTCATGGTTAAACTGATCGCCGTCGCTCAAATCGCTGACCTGCCAGCCGTTGATAAAAATGTCATATTCCAGATTGAAGGCGGTGGTCCATGATTTATAAGGTATGGTCGCACTCACGCCGATGGGCAGATAATAATAGTTGGAACGCCGGTCGTAAGCATAAACGCCCCCGGAAGATGTTGTTGTAAGAATGCCGTTGCCTTTATCTAACAGGTACCGGTACCCAAAACCTATATAAGGCGTTACGAGGGAATGGTCGGCCAATAGATAGTCTTTACCGAGCAGGGCCCTCAATTCGTAATTATAATTCGGGCTTCGATGGGTGCCGGACCCTTTATAATCGAGCGTTCCCAAAGCATACCGGCCTTCAAACTTGTACGTATTGATAATCGCATTATTTAGAATATTCCCATCGGAGGGGCGGTAGGCATAGTTAAGGTAATATTCCGTCATTACCCCGCTGGTCTTGACATGGGCGTCGGGCTCCTTATATAGATAATAATACGGGGCGGAGCCGATTTCCAAGGTGTTCACCTTCCTTGGATCAAGCTGCTGTTGACCGGAAAAAAAGATATCATGCAGCCAATGAGAAGAAGCGGTGCCGGCAACTACAGGATGTGTGGACGGGACGGCCGCCTGCCGGAGACTTGCATAGTCTTGATGGGCCGCTTCGGCAGTGACATGCTGCTCTTCAACGGTATTCATTTGGGCATTGATCGCCTGACTACGCTGGCCGGTCCCCTGATACCCATCGGCCATGGCACCGGTGGCCCAAAATATCAAAAAGGAAAACAAGAAAAGAAAACGCATATCCTCTATTTTAAGGGTCTTATTAAAAAGGTCAAACTTAATCAGGAAAAAATCAATCCGCTGGTAATGGGCCGGCGTCCGGCATAACCATCCTCAAGCCCATGGAACCAGGCGATCCTGGGCTCATCCGAACGCCAGCACAGCAAGGCCTGCTGGCCATGGATGATCGCCGGAAAATCCACCAACCCGACCTGAAAGTTCCAGTCTTTATAATAACAGCCGATATCCTCAAGCCTGGCCATCAACGCCTGAATGTTGTGGTTTAATTCCATCAACCGGTTTTCGCCTTCGCGCGAAATGTCGGGCGCGGACATAAGGTCCCTGGCCTGCCGGGCCTGGCCTAAAATGTCATCAACGATCGTCCTAACAAGGCCCAATGTTTGATCGGCTTGTTTGGGGGTAAAAAATTTATCAGCCATGATGTCTTTCAGGGGCCTTTTAAAAGCTCTTTGACCTTGCCCACCAATTCAAAAATATCAAATGGTTTGGGCACATAAAAGGTCGCGGCCTCGAACTCTTCCGGTGCGGCCGTGTGGTCCAGAAGCCCGCTTAGAATAATGATCGGGGTGGTTTTATAACGCTCATCCGAGCGCACCTTCATGCTGAAATACCATCCGTTCATGACCGGCATGGTCAAATCCGAAATGATCAGGTCCGGGACATAGTCTTTAAGCGCGTTCAGGGCCTGTTCGCCGTTGGGGGCGGTCGCCACCTCATAGCCTTCTTTTTGCAGGGTCGTCTTAAGAAAATAAACGGTGTCTTTATCGTCATCCACGACTAAAATCTTGTGGGGCATACACGGTATCTCCTGTACCATTTTTAATGTACCATAATCACCCCTATTAATCCATCAACAAAATTCAGTTGCCTTGGAAAAGAGCCCATTATGTTTGATTTCTTTCAACAGGAGTGTTATTCTCTCAGGTGAGGGTATTATATGCCTGCACGAAAAGGATTTACTTTAATTGAGATCATTGTTGTCATCGTCATCGTAGCAATTTTAGCCGTAATTGCCATCCCCAGTTACGAAAACTACATGCAGCTGGTCGCCGCCAGGGCGGCCCAAAATAATTTGGTCGGCATTTACAACGCGCAAAAACTTTATTATTTAAATAATAACGGTACTTATTGCACAGCCTCCTGCACCACCATGGCCACCATCAATGCAAACCTGTCTTTAAACATCACCGACAGCTACTTCACTTACGCCTGTTCCAATACAGGCGGATTTCAATGCACCGCAACAAACATCTCCGACGGCACCTTTACACTGGTTGTCAAAAACAATCCGATTGTTTTGGTGGGCGGAGCAGGATGTGCCACCACTGCCGGGGCCAGTTGCAACCCGAGCTGTTCGCCCACCACCAACCCGTATTGCCCTTCTTGATCTTAACTGAAAATTTACGAAAGGCCGGCGATAGGAATGTCGGCAGGAACGTCGGCGTCGTAATCAACGCCGTTTAACCCGAAGCCGAAGAGTTTCAAGAAGTCCTTGTTGTACCCTTCGACGTCGGCGATTTGGGAGAGGTTTTCATTGCCGACGATCTTCCAAAGCTTGCCTACCTCGACCTGGACGTCCTCGCGCATCTCATAGTCATCGATGCGCACGCGGCCCTGGGTATCGGTGGGGACCTTGTCCAAAGGAAGGCCGTTATACAAGCGTTGGGAAAAAAGGCGGTAAATCTGGTGGATGCAGTCTTCATGCACGTTTTTGGCCTTCATCACCTTCATCAGCAGCACGAAATACAGCGGGATAAACGGAATGGCCGATGAGCTTTGCGTGACCAGGGCCTTGTTAACGGACACCAGGGCCCGGCCGCCTATTTTTTTCATGCGTTCATCCAAGGCGTGGGCTGTGGCCTCCAAATCATCCTTGGCCGCCCCGATGGTGCCGTTGCGGTAGACGGGTGTCGTCACGTCAGGCCCGATATAAGAATAAGCGACCGTGGCCGCACCCTTGGCCAGGAGACCATCCTTCATCAATGCGTCTATCCAAAGCTGCCAGTCCTCCCCGCCCATGACCTTGATGGTCTGCCGGATCTCTTCGTCCTGTGCCGCTTCAAGGGTGACCTGAGTGACCTGGTTGCTCTCAAAATCAATGCTTTTGTTGGTATAAGGTTTATCTTTGGGTTTGAGGACCGACTTGTACACTTCGCCGGTTTTGGGGTCTGTCCGCCGGGGGGAAGCCAGTGAATAAATAACGCCGTCCACCTGGCCCAAATCTTTCTTGATGGTCTCACAGACCCGGCGCCGCATCTCATCGGAGAAAGCATCACCGTTGAAGCTTTTGGCGTAAAGGCCCGCTTTGCGGGCGGCCTCTTCGAAGGCTGCGGAATTATACCACCCGGCAGTGGCCGTGCGCCTGTCGTCCGCGGGCCGTTCAAAAAAGACGCCGATGGTTGCCGCCCCGCAGGCAAAGGCCGCGGCGATACGGGAAGCCAGGCCATAGCCGGTGGAAGCGCCGATCACTAAAACTTTTTTGGGACCGTTGGCAACCGCCGCCTGGCTGCGGATATATTCGATCTGCTCGCCGACATGGCGGCCGCACCCCACCGGATGGGCCGTGGTACAGATGAACCCGCGTATTTTAGGTTTGATGATCATGAATGAAGAAGGATATCATAAGGAGGTCTTTTTTGCAACAATGACGATGCCGGATGTGGTAAGCACAAAACGCTGGCGGTCCAGGGCCGGATAAAAGCCGATCTTTGTCCCCGCGGGGATGTTCACATTCTTATCGATAATGGCCCCCTGGATCTGGGCCCCCTTGCCGATGGTGACGCTGTCCATGATCACGGAATTCCTGATCAACACCCCGTCCCTGATGACCACGTTGTTCGAAACCACCGAATGTTCGACCCTTGCACTTTCCAGCACGCACCCGCCGGCGATCAGGGAATCGACCACGGAGCCCGGCGTCTTGCCGGTCGTGTAGACCCTTAAAGGGGTATACCGGTGATGGCTGGTGCGCAAAGGCCAGGACTTATCGTCAAGGCTGAATTTAGGCTTCGGCCCGCAGAGGTCCATATTGGCCTGGTAATAGGAGTCCCGGGTCCCGATGTCCCTCCAATAAGGAGATATTTCATTTTCTTTGGCAAAGTCATAGGCAAAGACCTTTAATTTCTTGGCCAGCATCTGCGGGATGATGTTCTTGCCGAAATCGTGGCCCGAATCGGTCCTTGCGGCATCGTCGGCCAGTTCTTTCTTAAGGGTCTCGGTGTTGAACAAATAAATCCCCATGGAACCGAAAATCTCGTTGGGACTATGGGGAATAGTCCTTGGCTTCTCGGGCTTTTCCTGGAAACCTTCGACCATGTTCTGCTTGTTGACCTCCACCACCCCGAAATGGATGGAATCGCTTTTGGGCATGGTGACGCAGGCCACCGTCATGTCGGCGCCTTTGTCCACATGGTAGTCGATCAGCTTGCGGTAATCCATTTTATATACGTGGTCCCCGGCGAGGATCAACACCAGGCTGGGGTCATAATCGCCCACCATGTTCAAATTCTGGTAAATGGCGTCCGCGGTGCCGCGGTACCAGTCGCTGGAAATGCGCTGCTGGGCAGGGACCACGTCGATAAATTCTCCCAGCTGGTTGGAATAGATGTTCCATCCTTCCAAAATGTGGCGCTGAAGGGAAAATGATTTGTACTGGGTAAGAAGGAAAATACGCCTGAGGCCGGAATTGACGCAATTGGAAAGCGCAAAATCAACGATGCGGTAAATGCCCCCGAATGGCACGGCGGGCTTGGCCCTGTCGCGGGTCAAAGGATCCAGGCGCTCGCCCTTGCCTCCGGCCAACACAAAAGTCAAAACTTCACGCATTCAAACTTGCTTCACTTTCTTCTTTTAAAATATTGTTTATTGATAAAAACCTTCTTTTTTTTCCCATTTATAATATCATGAATCTTTTGAACATCAACTTTATCTTCTAGCCCCAATTTTTTGGCTTTATCGATCATTGCCAGCGCCTTTTTGTCCTTGCCCTCCTTGGCCAGACAACGGGCCAGCCCGAAATATCCCTCGATGTTCCTGGGGAAAATGGACAGCACCCGCCGGTACTCGTCAATGGCCCCGTCATAGTGTTTAAGTTCCTCATAGGCATGCGCCAGCCCAAGAATGGAAGGCAGATCGCCGGTATAGATGGCCGCCAACCGGTAATTCACGAACGCCTTTTTATATTCGTGCCTCTTGGTGTAAATTTTGGCCAGAATATGGTAGGCCTGCCCGTAATCCGGGGCCACGGCGAGCGCTTCCCTGGCCTCCCGGATCGCCGCCTCATCGGCGTCCAGGGTCTCGAGAATATAAGCCCTATTGACAAAGGGAAACGGCGTCACGAGCTTTGTCCCTAATTTATAAAGGTTCATGGGCTTAGGGACCCAATGATGGATGTCGACGGAAAACTTCCTGATAAAAGGCATATTATACGGCGTCTTTTTAAGAAAAATGACCCCATCATAGTCCAGATAAACAATGGACCAATCCTTAAAAGAATGAAACATTTTAAGGCAGGCCGGCGGGATCTCCTGATGGGCATTATTGAGAAACGCCCCGGTGATATTGTCCTTGCGTTCGAATTGCTCAAAGACCTTGGCATTGCCCTGCATCCATATCTTCTGGTAATTTTCGAAAAATTTGGCCCCGTACTCTTCGGTGCGCCCGTCGATAAAGACCTTGACGGCGGGGTCCACCCTGCCGACTAAATAGGCGCCGGAATTAAAATCGTTGAAAAAATTTCCCTTGATCTTTTGGGCCACCAGGAAATTCACCGCTTCATAGGGATAAACCCGCTTGGAGACGCCGAAAAATTCGCTCTTGCGCCCATAGGTGTCAAAATCGAAATAACCGTTGCTGGACATCTGTATGCCGAAATTCATCATCCATAACATGAGTATTATTTCTATGATAATAACGGTCAGATATTTGAATTTAGGAGATGAAAAGTGCAAAGGCACCACGTTTTTCCAGGAAATGGAAATGGCATTGACCATCAGGACCATATAGGCCGCCACCGCAAAAAACACCATGTTGCGGATGGCCGCCAGCGAAAATGCCAGGAAAATGGCCCACACCAAAAGACTGCTGACGTCGATCTTGCGGCGGTTAAAGACAAAGCTCAGGAAGGAAACGACGATCAGGGCCTTGTAATACATCCACATGTTGGTAAAAATGTTCTGGGCGGTGATGGGCCTTTGCAATTCGACGATGTGCTTAAAAAATATCTTATTGCTTCCCGATAAGCTGAAAAAGACCTTCACCGGGTACCAGGCGCCCTTGAAGGTGTCCGGATTGACGCAGCAGGCCAGGATCAGAAGGGGAAACAATATTTTAAGCGACCGGTATTCCCCGTCGGTCAGACGGCCTGTCGTGTTCCATTCATACGGCATGGGCACGCGGCGTTTGAGGAATTCCGACAGGATGGCCACCGCCACCAGCAATGGCCCGAAAAAGAAAAAGCCGTGCGTGTTGGCCCATATGATCTGCAGCCCCACCAGCGCATAAAGGGCCCAGCGTTTATTGATGTGCAGGGAAAGGACATAGATGTACAGCACGAAGAACAGGATGCTGAAAATATCCGGGCGGATGGTAAAGCGGGTCTGGTAAACCATCAAGACCATGAGCAATGACACCACGGACAGCCACTGGCGTTCGCGGCTATAGCCCAAAAACAATAAAAACAGGAAGGTGGCACCCACTACCAGCGACTGCATGGAGATAAGCCCGTTGAAACCGTAGGCCCGCTGTACCAGGTAGACCAGCACCTGGAACAGCCACTCATGATTGACCCAAGGTTTGCCGGCGATAGTGCAGGAAAGCACGTCGTAATGAGGGACAAAACCATGCTGCCAGATCCACCAGCCCATCCGCAGGTGCAGCCAGAGATCCAGGTCCTTGATCTCAAGACTGGAGCTGAAGGTGACGAGGCAAAAAAGCAGGCCGATGGCCAGCCAGCCGAAGGTGACGCTCAGGTGTCTCCAGAACCGTTCGCTCATAAATGGGTATAAAATGCAGCCTGCAACAATTGCCGCGTGTACGGATGCTGAGGCGCCTCCAGGACCGCAGGCATAAGGCCTTGTTCAACGATTTTACCCTGATGCATGACAGCTATTTTATCACTAAACCGGCGCACCAGACGTAAATTATGCGAAATAAAAATATAGGTTAGCCCTAAGTCCTGTTTTAATGTCTTAAGCAAATCCGTGATCTGTTTTTGCACCAGGGTGTCCAGGGCTGAAACAGCTTCATCCAAAAGCAATACCCTGGGGCAAGCCAGCAGGCAGCGGGCAATGGCAATGCGCTGGCGCTCGCCGCCGCTGAATTCATGGGGAAAACGGCCTAAAATCCCGGAGCTCAACCCCACCTTCGTCAGCATAGAGGCCATTTTCTCTTCGATCTGCCGACCGGATAAAGTGCGGTTGTGCCACAAAGCTTCTTTTAAGATGGAGCGCACATTCCATAAAGGATCAAGCGACCCCACAGGGTCCTGAAAGACCATTTGCAAAGTTCCGCGTCCGGCCTTAATGACTCCCTCATCAGGCGTTATCAGGCCCATGATCATTTTGGCCAGGGTGGTCTTGCCGCTGCCTGATTCTCCGACAATGGCCAGATTGTCCCCCTGCCGCAGGCCCAAGCTGACGCCGTCGACAGCGCGTACGCCCTTAAAAGATTTTGAAACGTTGTGGACTTCCAGGATGTTCATTGGGCGGCCTCTATCAATGCCCTGGTGTACTCGTGCGCGGGGCCGGCCAGCACCTTTGCCGCCGGTCCTTTTTCCACAACCTCTCCCTGCTTTAAGATAACAACATCATCCGCGATGCGGGAGATCATTCCCAGATCATGCGCGATAAGCAGGATGGAAATGCCCTTGGCTTTAAGGCGGACGAACAACTCCATGATCCGGGCGGCCAGGGTGACATCCAAGCTGCTGGTCGGCTCATCGGCGATGACCAGGGAAGGCCCGCAGGCGACGGCCAGAGCCACCATGGCGCGCTGGCGCATGCCCCCGCTTAACTGGTGCGGAAAACTTTTATAAACGCGCTGTCCTTGAGGCAATTGGACCTCATCCAGGGTTTCCAGGGCCTTTTGATACCTCTGCGCTTTGGATAATGTTGTATGCGCCGAGAGGACCTCATCCATCTGCCGCCCGATGGTAAACAAAGGGTCCAGGGCGCTTTGCGGTTCCTGAAAGACCATGCCGATGCGGCCTCCGCGGATACGGCGCATGTCTTCGCCGGAGAAGTCCAACAGATTTTTCCCTTCGAAAACGATGCCGCCCTGCCTGACCAGGAGCGCCGGAGGCAGCAGGCGCAAAATGGACAATCCGACCGTTGTCTTGCCGCTGCCCGAGCCGCCGGCAACGGCCACGATCGCCCCCCGCGGCACGTCAAAAGAGACCTGGTTGACAAGGGTGTTGTCTCCTGCTGTAACGGTCAAACGATCGACCGATAATAAAGGATCAAAGCTGGACATAAACCGCCTTTATTTCATAGCGCCTGATGACAGGGGCATTTTGCGCGTTGCGTTTAAGCCATATGATGGCCTTGTCCGTGTCATACACGGTGGCCCACGCAGGGTCCGCAAAACGGTCCTTCATGAACCTGGCCGCCCACGGTGTCACATCGAGACTGAAGAAAATAGCATTGAAATGATACCGGTCATCCATTTTCTTCCAAAGCGCATTGTCCATCTGCATGGGGACATACGTCCCGGAAAAGAACCCCGGCGGAAAAGCTTCCATGCGGTCGTCGACAAACAATTTGTACCGGGGGCTCAAATGAAAAATCAAATATCCCCCGATATCATAATTGTTAAAAATGGGCCCGGATATCTTTTCCTTTTTAAAGAATTCAGCCGCCCTATTGGAGCCGGGGGCAAGGCCCAAAAAAGGCCTGGTTTTCCAATTATAATTGACGGAGGCTGAAACAATGATCCCCAAAACCAACAGGACTGTCTCCATGATCTTGCCCAGCCGGGCGTTCTTATTGCGCAGCCGGCGGCCGTACACATACGCCGATAACGGCATCCAAAAAAAACCATAAAGCCCTATCAAACGCACCGCCGTGACGGCTGCCAGCGACAAGAGCGCGGTCAGCGATACGGCGACGATGTGTTTCTTAAAACCTTCCCGCCGGACCAGGCCCCCCAGGCCCGCAACCAAAAGGCCCAACGTAAAAACGAAATACAGCGCGAAAGACTTCCAGGGCATGAAGCCGGCTTTCAAGAAATACGACACCGGCTGGTTTTCCAGGATCCAATACGCGTAGGCTTCGTTGATATGGAAAGGCGCCAGAAATCCCCTGATGCCTGAGGGATTGATCAGGCACATGGCCAACTGCAGGAAAAAAAGCCTACGCAGCGATCTTGCTTGGGACCCCTGCCCGTCACCGTACGCCTGCCACCAGAAAAACGCCGTCAAGACCGGCCCCGCGATAAAGAAAATATGCATGTTGACCCAAATGACCTGCAAAACACATGCAGCGACGGCCAAAGAGCGGGAACTCATTTTATTTTGCCGGAAAGATTCAAGCATCCACAAGAAAATGCCGCAAAACAGATAACTGATGCCTTCGGGACGGGGTTCGTTACGAAAAGCAATGAGGGGAAAACTCAATAGGGCAAAGGCGCAGGCCAGAAGAAATGAAGAATGCCTGCGGCTGCAGTGAAAGAAAATGGTAAAGGTCAGAAGTTCCAGGAGCAAATACACCAACGACAGCCCTGTAAAGCCGAAATAATGCCATAATACATAACAAAGGACTCCGAAGAGCCAATGGTGATTGACAAAAGGATATTGAGGATCGGTGTAAGAATAGTAATTCTTATACAAGATGTCCCAATTCCCCTGCAATATCAGCTTGCCGTTGGTGATATGGCGTCCCAAATCCGACCTGATAAAATCAACGGGGACAGCCAGGTGCCATGCCAGCCAGGACAACATCAGCACAAAAATTGTCCACCGGCCTATATGTGCGATTCTTTCTTTCATACCGGATCAAACGCGTCCCTCAGGGAGTCTCCGACGACATTAAAACACATCACCGCTATAAAAATGAACAGCCCGGGAAGCAATATCCACGGCGCAAAGATGACGGGCACGATATGCATGGCATCGGAAAGCAGGTTCCCCCAGCTGGGAACAGGGTCCTGGATCCCCAAACCCACCACACTTAAGCCCGCTTCCGCCAGGATGTACGACGAGACCGTAAGCATCAGGGTGGCCATGGAATAGGAAATCGTCTGGGGCAGGATATGTTTGCAAATAATGACGATATCCGGCACCCCCAGCGTTTTCGCGGCCAGCACATAGTCCCGCTCGCGCAACGAAAGGGCCATGCCGCGGATGATGCGCGCCAGGGACGCCCAGCCGATCAGGGACAAAATAACGACAACGCTCAAGTACACCTGCACGGAATTGAAATTTTCCGGCACCGCGGCCCTTAAGGCCAGCATCAGGTAAAATCCCGGGATCATCATGAACATCTCGCAGATCCTCATCAAAACCCCGTCCACCCACCCGCCGTAATACCCGGCAATGCCGCCGACCAAAAGCCCGATGGCAAAGGACAGGGCCACCCCCAATAACCCGATGGACAAAGAGATCCTGGCCCCGTACCAGATGCGCGAAAACATGTCGCGACCGCGCGCATCCGCGCCCCAAATATAAAGGCGGCCGGGACGATCGACGCTAAAGAGCCTTCCGTGTTTAAAAAATTGCAGGGGATATTTTACGGCGCGGTCGACCACATACACACGCCGATGCACGGCATCAAAGGTCATGGTACGCTTATAAACAAAAGGACGCACCCAATGCCCGTGGTCCATGAACTCGATCGCCGTCGGAGGGCAATAAGAGAAATTCCGGTCCTCGTCCTGATAGGAATACGGGCATATAAAATCAGCGCCAAGGGCCATGGCGTACAAAAAGACCAGGCACCAAAGACAAAGCATGGCCACACGGCTGGCACGAAAGGCGGCAAAGGCCGATTGGGTGCGGCTTCGATGTTTAACGGCGCTGTTCATATCTGATCCGCGGGTCAACCACAGTCAATAAAATATCGGCCAGGACATTGCCGATGACCAAAAGCACTCCTGCCAGTAACGTGCTGCTCATGACAAGATACACGTCCTTGGCGCGTACCGCCGTCAACAGCAAGGAGCCCAATCCGGGCCAGCTGCAGACGATCTCGATCAAGGCCGCCCCGCTTAAAAGTGAGGCAAATTCATACCCCAATAAAGTGACCAAAGGATTAAAGGCGTTGCGCAGGGCATGGCGGTAAATCACCGTGCCTTCCGGCAGGCCGCGGGCCCGGGCCGCTAAAATATACTGTTGGCGCAAAACACCCAGCATATTTCCGCGCATGATCCGCTGTAAGGACGCCATGGAAGACAGGGAAAGGACGCCGGCCGGGATCACCAGATGCAGCGCCGTATCCTTGATTTTGCCGAGGAGATTAAAGTCGTCGTAATGCGGACTGTGCATGCCGCCCAAGGGAAGCACTCCCCATCGGCTGGCCGCATACAGGACCAGCACCGCTAAAAAGAAACCCGGCGTTGAAAAGGCCGCGAACGAAAATACGGAAAGGGCCCGGTCCACCCACTGGTTCCGGCGCAATGCGGCCCAGATCCCCAACGGGATGCCGATCCCCCATGTCAAAATCAAACTGGTAAACGACAGGATAAAGGTATTGAACAAGCGGCTGCCCAGGACATGGGTGACAGGGACATTGTAATAAAAGGAATACCCCCATTCCCCGTGCAGGATATTGATGAGCCAATGCCAGTATTGAAGCACAAAGGGATCATTGAGATGATAAAGCCGCTCGTAACGGTCGACCATGCTTTGCGAAATTTGAGGGTTCAGGCGCAGGCTTTCAAAAAAGCTGCCCGGGGTGGCATGCATGAGCCAGAAGGTAAAAAAGCTCACGGCCAGCAACAGCAGGATCGTCGAGAACAAGCGTTGGAGGATATGTTTAAGCATATTTACTTGTCACTGATAGGTATCCCTGCTTGTCATTCTGAGGCCCGAAGGGCCGAAGAATCTCTTATAGAATAGACTTATATAAATCAATCCACCCTGGATTAAATTTTTCTATTAGCTCGACTTTTTTACGGCGCAACCAACCTTTGATCTGTTTCTCACGTGTTATTGCATTGACAATGTCTTCGAAAGTTTCATAGTAAACTAATTTATGGGTTTTATATTTTCTTGTAAAACCTTCTACTAAGCCTGTCTTATGCTCATAAACCCTTTTGACTAAATCACTAGTTATACCAACATACAGAACCTTGTCGTTCTTATTAGTCAGAATATAAACATATCCTCTTTTATCAATCATGTTGTTCTTTTAGAGATCCTTCGCTTCGCTCAGGATGACTAATAACGTAAACCAAAATGATTAATGATACGAACCAGAATGATTAATGATGTAAACCTCCTCAGGTTCCGGGAACGGGCCGCCGTTGGCCGACGGTTTCAGGTTGCCGAATTTATTGCGCACGGCGTACATGTCCGCGTCCAGGACCGTATAAATGACCGGCAGTTCGTCAGCCACAATGCGCTGCCACTCGTCGTAAAGGACTTTACGTTTGCTCTCATTAAGCTCTTGGGCGCCCTGGTCGAAAATTTCATCGATACGCTTTTCCCACGGGGTCGCAGGTTTAGCTTCATGCGGGTCCCACAAATGCAGGCCTCCGGACGAATACCAGACGTTCTGGCCGAAATGCGGCTCCACCCCTCCGGTCAGCCCTATCATCACCATGTCCCAATCAAAGGAGTCCATCAGTTTATTGACCAGGGTGTTGAATTCCACGGGCACCAAATTGACCTTCATGCCCAGCCTTTCCAGATCAGAACGGATGATGGCCGCCATCTGCTGGCGGCCATTGGCGCCGGTCGTGGCCGTATCAAAATTAAATTCCACCACATGGCCTTTCGAGTCTACAAGGGTCCTCCCGTGGTCGATATATCTAAAACCGGCATTCTCGAGGATCCTGCGCGCTTCCTTTAAATTGTAATCATAGGTCTTCACGTCAGGATCATAAAAAAAACCGCTGCTGGGGCTCATGGGGCCGTTTTGAGGGTAACCGAAGCCGTTGTCGATGATCTCGATGATCCTCTTTTTATCAATGGCGTGCGCCACGGCCCGGCGGAAGCTCAGATTGGTAAACCAGGACAATTTGACCGGGTCCACAAAAGGTCTATGCGTATCGGGGTTGATGCCGCGATTCTGGTTGAAAACCACAAAATTACTGTCATACGCGGGCCCGGCGTCATAAATATGAAAATTTTTGCCCTTTTCCATGGGCTCGAGCAAAGGATAATCCTCCCCGGAAACGGCAATCGCGTCCAACTCCCCGTCGATAAATTTCAACAGTTGGGCCTGCGGGTCCGGAATGATCACATAAATGATCTTGTCCAGGTAGGGAAGCCTGTCGCCCTGTGGGGACCTTTTCCAATAATAAGGATTGCGCGTGAATACCAGCCTCTCGCCGGGCCGGTACTCGCTTAAGCAAAACGGGCCTGTGCCCACGATCAAACGTGGTGGCGTATCGATGCCCCAGGTGAAGGGGAATTTCTTTTCTTTGACCGCCTGCCACAAGCAGTGCCTGGGCATGATGGGCTGGGACAGGCTGCGCAAAAAGGGCGCGAATTTGACCGGCAGGACAAAACGCACCGTGTAACGGTCTATTTTTTCGACCTTGATGGGCTTGCCGTCGATGGTGAGGACATCCTTGGACGAGGACGGGATGCCGGGATTATAGATCAGGTCATTGAACGTGAATACCACGTCATCCGCGCTGAAAGGCACCCCGTCGGACCACCGGACGTCTTTTCTTAAATGAAAGGTCCACGTCAAGCCGTCGGGGCTGATCGTCCAGGAGCGGGCCAGTTGGGGAACGACTTTTAAGGTATACGGGTCTGCGGTGGTCAAGCCTTCGAAAATGAGCGACGTCATTGCAGCCGAATTGGCGTCCGTGGAAACAATTTCATTGAAGGTTTTAGGATCGGAAGACGCGGCCAAGACCAGACTGCCGCCGTAACGGCTTGCGGCGGCATGGGCATTGGAGATCATGCCCGCGCATAAAAAACAAAAAATAAAGAATAATTTATTCTTCGGCATTCGTCAGGGGTCTAGGAGTTCCCACCTTGACATGAGGAGCATTTTCGGTCGCCGCCGGCGTATCGGGTACTGTGGACAAAAGTTTTTTATTGGACATGAGCGATCCATTGCCTCTGGAGGATGTAAAGGCCAGGAACAAAGACGTGCTTAAAAAAACCACGGCCAGGACCGTTGTCACGCGCACCATAAGAGAATTAGTTTGCGTGCCGAACATGGATTCCGCGGACTGGAAGGTTTCGGTCAGTCCCCCGCCGCGGCCTGCCTGCATCAGGATGGCGACGACCAGAAATATGCAGGTCAGAACATGTATGACAAGAACAAAGGTAATCATGAATTAAACTCCTATTTTTGGGCGCCCTTGACGATGGCGGCGAAAGAAGGCGCTTTCAGGCTTGCCCCTCCCACCAATGCACCGTCGATGTCGGGCTGGGCCATCAGGGCGGCAATGTTATCCGGGGTGACGCTTCCGCCGTATTGGATGCGTACATGGCCTGCTGTCCCCTCGTCAAATGTCCTGGCCAGCCATTGGCGGATAAACGCATGCACTTCCTGGGCTTGGGCAGGGGTGGCGGTTTTTCCGGTCCCAATCGCCCACACAGGTTCATAGGCCAGGACGACTTTTTTCATTTCCTCCGCCGACAACCCCTTCAGGGAGCCTTCGCAATGGTCCTTGATGATATCAAAAGTTTGATTGGCCTCGCGCTGGGCCAAGTTTTCACCGACGCAGACGATGGGGTTCAATCCATGCTTTAATGCCGCGCGCAGGCGCTTGGAGACTGTCTCATTGGTTTCATGGAAATACTGGCGACGTTCCGAATGGCCGATGATCACATAGGCGACACCCAGATCCTTAAGCATGGGAGCGGAAATTTCTCCCGTAAAAGCGCCGGCGTCCTCCCAAAACAGGTTCTGGGCGCCTAAGGCGATATTATGATCGATCAAAGCCTCCTTAACATCCGCCAAATCAATAAAAGGAGGGCAAAGAACAATATCAACACCTTCAACATCCACCAACTCCCGCTTTAATTCGTCGGTAAGCAAAATGGCCTCGTGCGGCGTTTTGTTCAATTTCCAGTTGCCTGCAATGATGGGTTTTCTCATATTATTTATCATTCAATGCCGCGATGCCCGGCAATTCCTTTCCTTCCAAGAATTCCAATGAAGCGCCGCCCCCGGTGGAAATATGGGTCATTTTATCTTCCAGCCCGAATTTGGCCACGGCCGCCGCGGAATCACCGCCGCCGATGATGACGGTCACATCTTTTAAGCAAGCCAGATAATCGGCAATGGCGCGGGTGCCCTTGGCGTACGCATCGCGCTCAAAGACCCCCAAAGGACCGTTCCACACGACGGTCTTGGCCGAAGACAGGATCTGTTCATAACGCTTGATGGTCTTGGGACCGATGTCCAGGCTCTGCCAGCCGTCGGGGATCGTGTCCGAAATTTTGCACTCATCGCTGGCAAAATCCTGCGTGATGACAAAATCCGTGGTCAACACAAACTCAACACCCGCCTTTTTGGCCTGCTCCATCAACTCACGGGCCATGTCGACCTTGTCCTTCTCCAATTTAGAATTGCCGACATTGACGCCCTGGGCCTTTAAAAAAGTATAGGCCATGCCGCCGCCGATGATGAGGCTGTTAGCCTTGGGGATCAAATTTTTGATAAGCTGGATCTTGTCCGAGACCTTGGCCCCGCCTAAGATGATGACCAGGGGGCGTTTGGGATCATTGATGGCATTGCCCAAATACTGCAATTCCTTTTCGATCAAAAATCCAGCCACCGACGGCAAATAAGCGGTTATCCCCGCGGTCGAAGCATGGGCGCGGTGCGCGGTGCCGAAGGCGTCATTAACATAAACATCCGCCAGAGAAGCTAATTCCTTGGCAAAGCCGGCATCGTTTTTTTCTTCTTCTTTATGAAAACGCAGGTTTTCCAGAAGAACCACCCGTTCGGCGGATTTGGCTATTGACTCTTTGACCGCCTGTCCCGCACAGTCATTTAAGAACAGCACCTTCTCTTTTAACAGCTCCTGCAAGCGTTTGGCCACCGGCAAAAGTGAAAAACTCTTTTCAAAGCCCGTGCCCTTGGGACGGCCCAAATGGCTCATCAGAATGACCTTGGAGACACCGTGGCCCAAGGCGTATTGAATAGTCGGTAAAGCCCCTGTTATGCGGCGCTCATCCGTGATATTAAAATTCTCATCCAGGGGCACATTGAAATCGACCCGGATAATGATCTTTTTTCCTTTAATGTCAATGTCTCTGATCGTCTTTTTCTGCATACCTTACTCCCTTCCCGCCGCTTCTTTAATTAAAAAGAAGTATTATAACCAAGCCTCTTGTTTTGTCAAAGATTCCCTGTACGGCCCCTCCCCGAGTCGGGGGACAGGTACCAGGCGATGGTTTTCTTTAATCCGGTCTCGAAGGCGACCTGTGCCTTGAAGCCGAATTCCTTCCATGCCCGGGTGGTGTCCAGACACCGCCGCGGCTGGCCGTCGGGCTTGGCGGTGTCCCAGACGATTGCGCCTTTGAATTTGGTCAGCCTGGCAATAAGCTTCACTAAATCTTTAATGGAAATCTCAAAACCTGCGCCTAAATTGACCGGCCTGGCAGCGTTGTATTTCTCCGAAGCCAGGACAATGCCGCGGGCGGCATCATCGACATATAGAAACTCTCGGGTGGCGCGGCCGGTGCCCCAGACGGTAATATATTTGTCCCCGCGTTGCCTGGCTTCCACACATTTGCGGATAAGCGCGGGGACCACATGCGAGGTGTCCAGCGAGAAATTGTCCGCCGGCCCATAAAGATTGACCGGCAAAAGATAGATGGCATTAAACCCATATTGCTGGCGATAGGCCTGCGATTGCACCAGCAGCATTTTCTTTGCCAGGCCGTAAGGCGCATTGGTTTCTTCAGGATATCCTTCCCACAGGCTGTCTTCCTTAAAAGGGACCGGGCAAAACTTCGGGTACGCGCAAATTGTGCCGACGGCCACAAATTTAGAGATCCCCATCTGCCGCGCCTGCTCCATCAACTCAACGCCCATGACCAGATTATCGTAAAAGAATTTCCCGGGGTTGGCGCGGTTGGCGCCGATGCCCCCGACGACCGCGGCCAGATGGATGACCATATCAGGACGGGCTTGAGTGTACAGCTTGCGGATCGAGGAAGTCTTGCGCAGGTCAAACTGCGCCGAGCGGGGCACCATGATGTGCCGGCAGCCCTTGGCTTTAAGTTGACCGACAACCACTGTCCCCAAAAATCCGGCACCTCCGGTGACAACGACACGTTTGTCTTTCCAAAAACTCATGACTTGCCTTTTAATCCGTAAACCGTCTTTAGCACAATCTCCATATCGCTGTCCACCATCATACGCACCAGTTGTTTAAAATTGACCCTGGGCTTCCATTTCAGCACCTTGCGGGCCTTGGAACTGTCTCCTAAAAGAAAATCCACTTCCGTGGGACGGAAATACCGTTTATCAATGGCCACATATTTTTTCCAGTCGAGTTTGGCGTAATCAAAAGCTTCCTGCAAAAACTCTTTAACCGAATGGGTTTGGCCGGTTGAGATCACATAATCGTCGGGCTTAGGCGCTTGCAACATCAGCCACATGGCCTCCACATAATCCCCGGCAAACCCCCAGTCGCGCTTGGCATCCAGGTTGCCAAGGTATAACTTTTTTTGCAAGCCATGCTTGATGCGGCTCACGCCCATGGTGATCTTGCGGGTCACAAAGGTCTCACCCCGGCGGGGCGATTCATGATTAAACAAAATCCCGTTGCAGGCAAAGATATTATAGGCCTCGCGGTAATTGACCGTCATCCAATAGGCATAGACCTTGGCCGCGCCATACGGACTGCGCGGATAAAAGGGTGTCTCTTCGCTTTGGGGGGTTTCCCGGACCTTGCCGAACATCTCCGACGAGGATGCCTGGTAGAATTTGGTTTTCACACCCGTGTCCCGGATGGCTTCCAAAAGTCGGGTCGTGCCCAGGCCCGCCACTTCCGCCGTGTATTCCGGGATCTCGAAGCTCACCTTCACATGGCTCTGCGCTCCTAAATTATAAATTTCGTGGGGCCGGATGGTTTTGATGAGCAAATTCAGGGAACTGGCGTCATTCAAGTCCCCGTAGACCAGATTCAGTTTGCGTTGAGGTTCATGAGGGTCTTGATACAGATGGTCAATACGCTGGGTATTGAAGCTGCTGGAACGGCGGATAATGCCGTAAACGGCATATCCCTTTTTGATCAAAAACTCCGCTAAATAGGAACCGTCCTGGCCGGTAATGCCGGTGATCAATGCTTTTTTCATCAATATGCCCCTTTGCCTTTGATGACCACGGGAAAAGTCTGGAACAATATATACAAATCCAGCCCAAAAGACCAATTCTTTATATACCAGATGTCCCAACGCAACAGCTTCTCAAAAGACACGTCGCTGCGGCCCCTCACCTGCCAAAGACCGGTGATGCCTGGGCGGATGCCCAAACGCTTCAACTGGCGCAGGTCTTCCTTTTCCAATTGCGCAATGGGAAAAGGCCTGGGGCCCACCAGGCTCATGTCGCCTTTAAGCACGTTTAAAATTTGCGGCAATTCATCAAGGCTCCAGCGCCGTAAAAAAGCCCCTATCGGGGTGATGCGCGGGTCTTTTTTGATCTTGAAGATAGGCCCGTCCACCTCGTTTTTGTCTTTGAGCTGCCCTAACATCTCATCGGCATTGACCACCATGCTGCGGAATTTATACATGTCGAAGCAACGGGCGTAACAGCCGTAACGCCGGGAGCGGTAAAAAACCGGGCCAGGGCTGTCGAGCTTGATGATGAAGGCCAGGGCGATAAACACCGGCATTAAAAAGACCAGCGCCGCCAATGACAGAACAAAATCAAAGACCCGCTTGAGCCTTTGGCGATAACTGATATTGATATCGGAATACTCCAGAATAGGAATGATGCCGATATTGAACCTGATAAAATCATTGGACATGTATTCGTAGCCCTGCGGCACCACCCTGACGGCCAGGCTTTGGCCACGGGCGATTTCGAGCAATTTGATAAAGGTCTGGTGATCGGGATAGATGGTGATGAAGATCTGCTGGATGAACTCCCGGTGGATGATTTCCTGAAGGCCGTCGAGCTTGCCCAGGACGGGCCAACCATTGACCTTGCCGGTCTTATGATCGTCCAGGAAACCTTTGACCTTCAGTCCCAGGGCCGGCCGATTGCCGATCTCCCCTGCCAGGGCAACCCCGATCCTTCCGGCCCCGATGATGAGCGTGTTGAAATTATTATACCCCCTGGAAACCAGGTAATTGACCCATAATCTTTTCAGAACCCGCCACATGGAACAAAAAAACGATATCACCACCGCATTGAGGACCATGACGCTACGGGGAAAATCCTCGATCCTTAACAGAAAGGCGATCACGATGATCGAAAGTGTGGCAATGCTCGTGGATTTGACGACTTCCCAGATCTCCAGGGTTTCCAATTGTTCCCGGCGGGTCTGGTAAAGGCCGTGGGTATAATGGAAAAACAAGATAAAAAGTGTCCAGACCACAAACAACGTCCTGAAGGGATCGGCGTCAGAGAAAATGGACTGCCATGAAATACTGAAGGCCACCGTATGGGACCTGAAAAGCAATACCAGATAAAATGACAGGAGGATAAATCCTATGTCGATGATTGAATAGGCAAGGACAATGAGGGTGGATTGTAGCTGCGATTTCATGGGGACCTTTTCAACAAATCCTCGATCAGATAAATTAAAAACAGGCTGTTGCCGACCAGATACCGTTTCCATAACCGCCCGGGCTCGCAGCAAAGGCGGAAGAACCACTCCAAGCCGCAGGAGCGCATCCATCGCGGGGCCTGGGGTTTGGCACCTGAACAAAAGTCAAACGCAGCACCCGCACCGACGATGACAGGGGCATCCAGCAAAGGCCGGTTTATTTGCATCCAAAAATCCTGCTTGGGACTGCCCAACCCAACCCAAATAATATCGGGGGCGGCTTTATTGATACGGTCAATGACCTCCTGATCTTCCTGCCAAACCTTAGGCCTAAACGACGGAGCGTAGGTGCCGGCTATCAGCATCTGGGGATAGTCTTTTTGAAGCCTTTGCGTAAGTTTGCTCAGCGTATTTTCGGTCCCTCCGTAAAAAAAGTGCCTTAAGTCCAAATCCTGACCGTGATTGCAGACATCCAGCATCAGATCCGGACCGTAGGTACGCATGACCTCTTTGCAGCCGCGGGCACGCGCCAGCCAGACCACCGGCATGCCATCGGGCGTGACCATGCCCGCCGCATTGACAACCTCCCTATATTTGGAGTCACGCCTGGCATCCACCAGCGTTGATACCGGCGCTACACACACATAGGTGCGCTGTTTTTCCCTGACCCAATCGCAGATCTGCTTGACCGCCGTTACCGGATTGACCCGACTGACGTTAACCCTTAAGAGGCAAATGGTTTTGAGCATAACGAAAGGGGGTATTATATATCAGAAAAGGATGGTGGGGGCAAATTTTCTTGGGTGGACCAGGAGCGGATAGGGGGACCTAATGAGATGATCAGCCGTTCACGGCCTCCATCTGCTTAAAGGCGTCGATCATGGCCTGCCCATATTTCTCGATGGTGTAATGTTCTTCGAACCTGCGGCGATTGGCCTGTCCCATCCGGATACGCAAGTCGCTGTCGGAGGCAAGCTTCAGGATATTCCCTGCCAGAGCTTGAGCATCACCCTTCTCGATTAGAAAAGCATTTTTCCCGTCAGGAACGATCTCCGGGATCGTCCCTTCCCTAGACGCTACGATAGGCAGGCCTTCGGCCATCGCATGCAGCAGCACCAGGCCAAAAACATCCCTGAGCGTGGGGAAAATAAAAATATCCGCCTGCCGAAACAGCCTGGTGCGTTCTGCCGCATCTTCCACATAACCGGCGTAATAAACGCGACCCGGATAATTTAACTGGAGCCTCTCCAAAGCTTCCTTGACCTCAGGACCTTCCAACGGTCCCCCAAAGGTCGCGCTTACAACTTCCCGTTCTTTAAGTACCCGGTTCAGGGCTTCCAAGGCCGTGAACACGCCCTTAGAACGGCTCATGTAAGAAAAATACAATACATTAACGGTACCGGAACTCTTAACTGATTCAACGGCCAGACCCTTTGTATCTTCCACCGTTCCAGACACCACCAAAAGTTTTTGGGGGTCGCTTAATCCCTCGTAATCCTGGCGGACCTTCTGGCCCATGATAATACTGCCCCGCATCCGCTTAAGCATCCACCTGAAGGCTTTCTTTTTCAAACCTGTCAGGGACCCGTCAAGCTCCCTGACATATTGACCGTGGTCATGGATAACCAATCGGCATCCGGCCAATATGGCTGTCGCGCAAAACAAAAAATCCTTCAAGAACGGCATCTTATAGAAACTGGTGTTATAAAGAACATACTTCGGTCTCCACAAAAGCAGGGTCCATTTGAATATCAAATGATATTTCACCATCTTGAGGAGCTTGAGCGCCGTCACTTTCTTATCAGTGCCGTAGCTCCAGAACTTCATGTTCAAGAATTTAACGTCGAAGGCGCCGGGAAACGATGAGGACATAAGCATTTTATAAAGCATGCTGTGGCCGAAATAAGGCGGGGGTAACACCCCGCAGATCAAAACCCTGATTTTTTTAGGCGCTCGCTGCATACACCGTTACCTCTTTTGTCCCCAAAACCCGTCCTTGTAACGCCGGTCCATTTTTCGCTTGATCGGCCGCCACCAGGACTCATTGTCCTTGTACCAACGGACTGTTTCTTGCAAGCCTTTCTCAAGATCATATCGGGGGCGCCAGCCTAACTTCCTGATTTTGAAACAATCCAAGCTATAGCGAAAATCGTGCCCGGGGCGGTCCTGGACGAATTTTATGGACGACTTTTTTTTATCGAATGCCTTTAAAAGTTTGTGCGCCAAATCGATATTGGTCAATTCCTGTCCTCCGCCAATATTATAAACCTCCCCATTGACACCTTTTTCGATCAAAAGGCCGATGGCACTGCAATGGTCTTCAACATACAGCCAATCCCTGACCTGCTTGCCCTTTCCGTACACAGGCACCTTCAGGCCGTCGATCAGATTAGTGATGAACAAGGGTATCACTTTTTCCGGATAACAACGGGGGCCATAATTGTTGGAAGCCCTGCTGATGACGACCGGAAGCCCGTAGGTGGCAAAAAAACTGTACGCTAACCGTTCGCCGCCTAACTTAGATGCCGAGTAAGGGTTACGCGGGTAGGTTTGCGACTCTTCGGTAAAGCTGCCTTCCAAAATCTGTCCATACACCTCGTCCGTAGAAATCTGGACAAAACGTTGCAACTGTTTATGTCGGCGGGCTTCCTCAAGAAGCGTGTAAACGCCGAAAATATCCGTCTTTATAACCGCCTGCGGGTCGTCGATGGAACGGTCCACAGCGCTTTCGGCGGCGAAATTCACAACAACCTCCACCCCCTGCATGGCTTGAGCGACGATTTTGGGGTCACAAATGTCCCCTTGGATAAACTCAAAACCGACGCGTTTTTCAAAATCTTTTAAATTAGCTGGATTGCCCGAATAAGTTAGTTTATCAAGAACCCGGACTTGTATGTTCTCATGCGTCCCATAAAGATACCTGACAAAATTGCTGCCGATAAATCCGGCCCCACCAGTGACCAGATAAGATTTACCTTTGACCATGATAAATTCTTTTTTCTATTTAGTTGTTTGTTCTTTGAGTTGATCCCGATAGGCCCAGGCAATACCGAAAAGCGGCCAAATGACAATAGCATTATAAGGAAATTCCAGAATAACAAAGAAATTTGACACCACCATCCAGTAAATCAATATGGCCATCAACAGTCCGCCTTCAATGGAATTCATCCTGTAAAAATCCCTGATGAGCTTAGCCATCATAAAAAACAAGGCACCGATCATCCCCACGCCGAGAATACCGGCCCTGTAAATGATATGCAAGAAAGAATTGTGGGGCGTGATCCATCCGTCCCTACTCCATTCCCCTTTTGCCCAACCCAGCACTTCCAAGGACTTTGACCGCTGGGGATGGCCGAAGCTGAAACCCGTAAGCCATGCCTGGGGCGTATGAATAAATTCACGGTACATGTCCCGCCAGACAAAGAGACGGAAAACAATGTTGTTTTCATTCAATTGCAACGAACGGCCATTTTGAACATAACCATACATTAAATGGCTTAAGCTGGACTTTTGCTGTGAAGATAATACAGGGGACCCCACAGGAGATGCCTCGTGGGACACTTCAGAAAACACGGAAAAATCAGGAGGGAAAACATCACTGAATTTCTTCTTATTGTAAAGATGGGACGTAAGCTTTTCAGGTACAAATCCGACCTCTTGGGCCCGGTATCGCTTTTCAAATTCTCTATAAGTGTCAATCACGCTTTTTAAAGACGTAACGGAGTGGACATCGTTACGATTGCCCAAAATAAAGAACCCCAAGACGAACAAAAAGAAAGTAATAAACAGACCGCTAACAGCCACATAGCGTCGCCATTTAACCAATAAGAATCCAAAATAAAATACCAAAAATATTACCGCACCAAACACGCTCACAAAATGGGCGCGCGGGCGGTGATAAAGGTATTCTCCGCCCAAAACCAGAACAACTGTCAAGAAAATCATACCCAGCCAACGCCATAAATTAGACTTCGCCTTCAAAACGGCAATGGCTAACAATATAAGATAGGTCCACCAGTACCAGACTTGCATGATCTTAAAGAATAAAACAACCGCAGCAAAGAAAGCCAGTGGCATCAGGACCTTGCGGGAAATATAGGCTTTCCGCCAGAAACAGTAA
>JAGWKL010000035.1 GCA_028865345.1 Candidatus Omnitrophota bacterium
CAGCTGGATGATTATATTTTGATTTCCAATTCGGATGCGCATTCGCCCGCCAAGCTCGGCCGCGAGGCCAATATCTTTGATACGCAATTTTCCTACGACGGCATTTATAAGGCCTTAAGCGACAAAAACGACAAGGGGCTTGTCGCCACCCTGGAGTTCTTCCCCGAAGAAGGCAAGTATCATTACGACGGCCACCGCTCCTGTCAGGTGCGCTGGCATCCCCAGGAGACGATCAAACACGACGGCCTTTGTTCCGGCTGCGGCAAGCCGGTCACCGTGGGCGTCATGGCCCGCGTCGAGGAGCTGGCCGACCGTGCCGAAGGTGCCAAGTCCAAACGCTGGCGTCCGTATCACAACATCGTGCCGCTGCCCGAGCTTATCGCCGAGGCCAAGGACATGGGCACCGCCAGCCGCGCCGTCCAGGAAGCCTACATGAACGTGCTGGCCAAATTAGGCAGCGAATTCCATATTCTCATGGATTGCCCCATCGACGATATCAAAAAATCCGCCGGTGAGGTGATCGCCGAGGGCATCAGCCGCATGCGCCAGGGCAGGCTCGCCATCGCCGCCGGCTACGATGGCGAGTTCGGCACCATCAAGATCTTCGAAGACGGCGAACGAGAGACCATCGAGCGGCAATTGTCTCTATTCTGAGGATGAACATATTCTGTTTTGCTCCTCGGCTATTTTAAATGATATAATTTTTATATGAGGCCTGAGAAAGATGGTTTCACTTTATTGGAAATCATTGTTGTCCTGGTCATTGTCGGAGTTTTAGCGGCCATAGCGGCGCCGAATCTGTTTAGTTGGATTGAAAAAAGCTACGTTTCTGAAGGAGAGCTTAACTTAGAGCAATGGTCATATCAGGTACGAGCCTACTGGGCTGCTCATCCTGACCAATGTCTGAATATTCTCAATGGTACTGACGTGCCTCTTCCTGCCCCCTCTCCTCATTTTTCTTTTTTTTCAGGCGGCGGGAGTTGTGTGGGCGTCCCGCCTGTCTTGACCTACGCTATGGATGCGACGCCAACATCTGAAATAGGGAGCCCTTCGGATGTTATAATGCTTACCCTAAATCCTGACGGTACCCTTACTCTCAAGGGTTTCGGGGTTTTCCAAGGCGCAGTTTAGATTTATGACATGCTTTTCAAGGAACGCTAATGCCAATACTGATCAATAATCCAACCGAGATCAAGGCGGTGGGGAACAAGCCGAAGCTCATCCGCGAATACATCGGCCGTGTCAATTCCAAGACCCCGGCGGTGAGCATCGCGCACATGAAAAGCCCATCGGGGTGGGTGGAACCGGGCCAGACCCCGGAATTCGACGAATACACCTATGTTTTAAAAGGCTCCCTGCGGGTGACCCATAAGGACGGCGCCATGGATGTCAACGCTGGCCAGGCCGTGATCGCCCAAAAAGGCGAGTGGGTCAAGTACAGCACGCCGGGGCCGGAAGGCGCGGAATATATCGCCGTGTGTCTGCCTGCTTTTTCACCGGCAACCGTTCACCGGGACGAATCCTAGAAAGGAAATCTTATGGCGGCAATTCAATATAAAATGAAGACCAAGGTGGGGCCGTTGTACATCGTGGCCTCTGAAAAAGGGCTGCAGGGCGTCTATTGGAGCAAGGAGCTGGATAAGTCCGTCACGGCGCTCGATCCTTCGTGCCCGGCGGAAAAGATCATCCTCAAGGCCGTCAAACAACTGGAAGAATATTTCCAGGGCAAAAGAAAGACCTTTGACCTGAATCTGGAATTTACCGGAACACCCTTCCAAAACCGCGTGTGGAAGGCCCTTGCCGAGATCCCTTACGGCCAAACCGTCGCCTACAAGGACATCGCCCAAAGGATCAACAATCCCAAGGCGGTCCGGGCCGTCGGCACCGCCAACGGTGAAAACCCCTTCTGCATCATCGTTCCCTGCCACCGCGTGATCGCCGCGGACGGCTCCATCGGCGGCTACGGCGGCGGGCTTGGCGTCAAACGCCGCCTGCTTGAGATTGAACAGTCCTAATATTGTTCTACGGCGGGATCTATTTCCAGGGCCCAGGCGTGAATGCCGCCTTTGACATTAAAGACCTTGGAATAGCCCTGGGCTTTGAGGAATTGCGTCACCCGGGCCGAGCGGCCGCCCATGTGGCAATAGCAGTAGACAGGCCGGTCTTTGGGAATGTCTTTAAAATTGTCTTCAAAGGTGCTTAGCGGTTTCAGGTGGGCACCTTCAATGCGGGCGGTTTCCCATTCATCCTTTTCCCGCACGTCGAGCAAATAAAGGTCCGGATTTTTGTCCCGCAGCCGTTTCAACTCTTGCACGGATATTTCTTCGATCATGTTTTCGTCCTTTGTTGGGCACTCTTCCCAGGCTTCTTCTTTTAAGGTTTGAATGGTCGGATGGCTGCCGCACAACGGGCAGGCAGGGTCTTTTTTGATCTTCACCTCCCGAAAGCAGGCGGCAAGGGCATCGAAGATAAGAAGCCGTCCCAATAGGGAATCCCCGATACCGCAGATCATTTTGATGGCTTCATTGGCCTGCAAAAGGCCTATGACGCCGGGGACAACGCCGATGACACCTGCTTGGGCACAGGAAGGCATTTCATCACGGGGCGGAAGCTCCCGAAAAAAGCAGCGGTAGCAGGGGCCGCCGGGGCCAAAGACGCTCACCTGGCCCTCAAATTGAAACACTCCGCCGAAAACCAGCGGTTTTTTCAAAAAAAACGAAGCGTCGTTCATCAGATACCGGGACGGCAGATTATCGGTCCCGTCGATGATGACATCATATTCAGCGCCCACCGCCAGCGCATTGGCCGCGCTGAAGCGCTCCTGATAGGTGACAACACGAACATGCGGATTTATTTGCTTAAGTTTTTCTTGGGCGGAAATGACCTTGGGCCTGTCGATATCGGAGGTGTAATGCAGCACCTGCCGGTGAAGATTGGACAAGGAGACCGTATCAGCGTCAATAAGGCCGATGGTGCCGACTCCCGCCGCCGCCAGATAAATGGCAGGGGACGAGCCCAGGCCGCCCGCGCCCACAAACAACACCCGCGCCGCTTTAAGCTTCTGCTGGCCTTTAAGCCCGATCATCGGAAGGATGGTCTGCCGTGCGTAGCGTATTTTCTCTTCTTGGGAAAAGTCCATAGTCAGGATATATTTTAGTTATAAAACCAAAAAAGAATAGTGTATAATTTCGTTGCGGTGGGCGGCGCGGGATTGATGTTGCCGAGCGCACGACAACTGCTCAAGTCGTCTATAAAGGGAAACCGCCATGCTGGCCGCTGATAGGGCTGTCCTTCGCCGAGAGGAGCACGGCAACGTCAAGCCCGGGCCAGGACCAACGGCTACAAAGGAGATTTTTTATGAGCAAGGTGAGACTGCTGGTAGGCACCCGCAAAGGCGCCTTTGTCCTTAATTCCGACGGCAAGCGCGACAAGTGGAAGATCAGCGGCCCCATTTTCGGCGGCTGGTCCATGTATCATATCAAGGGTTCCCCGGCCGACCCCAACCGCCTTTATGCCTCCCAAACCAGCGACTGGTTCGGCCAGATCATCCAGCGTTCCGACGACGGCGGAAAAACCTGGGAGCCAGCAAGCAATCAATTTAAGTATAAAGGCAAAATGGCCAAGCACCAATGGTACGACGGCACCCCGCACCCCTGGGAATTCAAGCGCGTCTGGCACCTGGAGCCTTCGCTCACCGACCCTGATACCGTTTACGCCGGCGTGGAAGACGCCGCACTGTTCCGCACCACCGACGGCGGCAAAAGTTGGGAAGAGCTAAGCGGTTTGCGCCGGCACAAATCCGGCCCCCGATGGACGCCGGGCGCGGGCGGCATGGGCCTGCACACCATCCTTTTGGATCCCGCCAACCCGCAGCGGATGTATATAGCCATTTCCGCAGCGGGAGCCTTCCGCACCGACGACGGCGGTAAGACCTGGAAGCCCATCAATAAGGGCTTGAGGTCCAATTTTCTCCCTGACCCTACGGCTGAAGTGGGCCATTGCGTGCACCGCATCGCCATGCATCCGTCACGGCCGGATGTCCTGTACATGCAAAAGCATTGGGACGTGATGCGCACCGACAATGCGGGCGAGTCATGGACAGAGGTAAGCGGCAATCTCCCGTCGGATTTCGGTTTTCCCATTGATGTCCATGCCCACGAGCCGCAGACCATTTATGTGGTGCCTATCAAAAGCGATTCCGAGCATTATCCGCCGGACGGCAAGCTGCGCGTCTTTCGCAGCCGCAACGGCGGCAGGGAGTGGCAGGCGCTGACTAAGGGCTTGCCGCAGCGGGACTGCTATGTCAATGTGCTGCGTGATGCCATGGCCGTGGACCAGTTGGATTCCTGCGGCATTTATTTCGGCACCACCGGTGGCCAGGTGTACGGCTCCCGCGATTCAGGCAACAGCTGGGAGTGCATTGTCCATGATTTCCCGGCCGTGCTTTCCGTCGAGGTACAAACGCTGCCATGATCCGCATGGTCCTGCCTTTTCATCTGCGCAATCTGGCCCGTCTTGAAGGGGAGGCCCTCCTTGAGGTCCCCAGGCCGGTTACCATGGCCTCTGTTCTCGATGCTCTGGAAGACAAATACCCCATGCTCACAGGTACGGTCAGGGACAGCGCCACCGGGCAGCGCCGATCGCTGCTGAGGTTTTTCGCCTGTCAGCAAGACATTTCCCATGAGCCGTTGGATAAACTTTTGCCCGAAGCCGTGGCCTGCGGGCAGGAGCCGTTGTTGGTGGTAGGCTCCGTCGCCGGCGGGTAATATTATGGAAAAACTTTCGCATCTTAACGAGTCCCAATGGCAGGCGGTCTGCCATGAAGGTTCGCATTTACTGATCACCGCCGGGCCGGGCACGGGCAAAACGCATACCTTGACCCACCGGATCGCGCACCTGGCCCCTACTCTAAAATCAGGCGAAAATATTCTGGCGATCACCTTTACCAATAAGGCCGCCGGCCAAATGAAAGACCGCTTGGCGGCTTTGGGTGTTTCTCCATCTCATGTATTTACCGGGACCTTCCACGCTTTCTGCCTGAAATTATTGCGCGACCATTTTGAGCACACGGCGCTGCCTAAAGATTTTAAGGTGGCTGCCCCTGAAGATATTGGCGGATTCGATAAAGAAACGCTCGAGCGCATCAGTCGCATGAAATCCTCCCAACTGGCCCTGGCGCCCGACGAGGATTTCAAAAATTATCAGCGCTGTTTGCGGCAGAACAACCTGATAGACTTTGACGACATCCTGCGTGAAGCCCTGCTGCTTCTGGAAGACGAGGACATCGCCGCCCGGCTGCGGCGCCGGTACCGTTATATTTTTGTCGACGAATACCAGGACAGCAATATCGTGCAGAACGCCTTGCTTAAGATTTTGGCCCGCGACGGGGTGCAATTGACCGCCATCGGCGATGCCAATCAATCCATTTACGGCTTTCGCGGCAGCAGGGTGGATCTCTTCCGGAGATTTCAGGAGGATTTCACCCCGGCGAAAATCCTGACCCTGCAGGAAAATTACCGCAGCGCCTCCGGTTTATTGGCAGCGTCGGGCCAGATCATGGGCGGCGTCGAATTGCTGGCCCGGCTTGAGACGCAGGGGAAACTGGTGATCCATCAGGCGGCCACGGACAGGGCAGAGGCGGATTATGTGGCGCACCAGATCGAAAAATTGATCGGCGGCCTGGACATGAACACCAGCCGCCGGGCCGTGCGCAGCCTCGGAGACATAGCTGTTTTATACCGGCTCAATGCCCAGCGTCATGCGTTGAGTCAGGCCCTGGAACATCTGGGCATTCCGTTTCAGGTTTCCCAAAAACCAAAAAAGCCGGAAAAGTACTGCGATGAACACGCTTTAGGCCGAAACGAAGAAGAGTTGGAATTCAACGTCGAGAAGGTTTCCCTGATGAGCCTGCATGCGGCCAAGGGCCTGGAGTTTCCCGTGGTTTTTATCACCGGCTGTGAATCCAATTTGCTGCCCCTGGATTTAATGGAAATGAAAGGCGAGGCGCAGGAAGAGCGCCGGTTATTTTATGTGGGCATGACCCGCGCCAGGGAACATTTGTATTTGACCCACGCCCGCCGCCGGCAATTATTCGGCCGCACCCTGGCCCAGGAGCCGTGCCCTTATTTGGCGGACATTTCCGAAGAATTAAAAGCTATTGACGCCGCCCGCCGCCAGACCCTCAAAAAAGACCCGGACAGCCTCCAGATGAAATTTTTTTAAGAATTCCAGCGAGGGATGAAATTCTTTAATATACTTTTAAAAATTTTATAAGTATATGCTGTGCATGCATTTGCATCCGTTCCGCTTTCTTGACAGCGTTCAATAATATGCTACCCTTTAAAGTAAACGTTTTCTTTTGTATTTTATCATCAATCCGATAGCACAAGGACACGCATGTTCCTGCGCCGTTTACTTTGCAGTTGGATCACCGTCAGCTTTTTGGCGGCCATGATCGTTCCCCCGCCGCAGGCCTGTGCCCGGACGGTGTTGAATTTGCCTGCGCCCGGGACAATGGTGTCCTTGAGCACGGCCTATACGCCCGTATTACTGCGGGGCTTGAAGGTCAATCCTGCCAATCCTTTGGCCCTTGATTTTATCGTTGCCACCGGCAATTCCCGCCTGGGCCCCCAAGATCCGCGGCTTAAGAAAATTTCTGAAAAGCTCATTAAATATTTTTTCGCCGCCCTGACCCTTCCGGAAAAAGATGTGTGGGTCAATCTAAGCCCGTATGAAAAAGACCGGATCATTCCCCGCGTCACCGGCGAAACCACCATGGGCCGCGACATGCTGGCCCAGGATTATATCTTAAAACAGATCACCGCCTCGCTCATCTATCCCGGGAAAAAATTAGGCCGGGAGTTCTGGAACAGGGTGTACGCCGAGGCCTATCGACGTTTCGGCACCACCCAAATCCCTGTGAATACCTTTAATAAGGTCTGGATCGTCGCTGACAAGGCCTCGGTCTATGCAGCCGGTCATACGGTGTTTGTGGTGGGCAGCCATCTGAAGGTGATGCTGGATGAAGATTACCAGGCCTTGTACCACCATCAGCAAATCCGGCCTGACGATCAAGCGCATGCCCTGGCAAGCCGGATCATCCGCCAAATCGTCCTTCCCGCGCTGGAAAAAGAAGTCAACGAAGGCAGGAACTTTGCCAATCTCCGGCAGATATTCAATTCGCTGATATTGGCCAAGTGGTATAAGGAGACCCTTAAAAACGCCTTGCTCAACCAGGTTTATTCCGACAAGAACAAGATCGCTGGGGTGCAGGTCTCCGACAAGAATATCAAAGAGGAAATTTATCAGCAGTATCTCCGGGCCTACAAGAAGGGCGTGTTTGACTATGTCAAGGAAGACATCGACCAGACCAGCAAGCAGCCCATGCCGAGAAAGTATTTTTCCGGAGGGATCACAGCAGCTTTAAATCTCAGCCGTGCCTCAGCGGCCCAGGAAAGGGCGGCTATAGAGCAGGAACCGGGGCAGTTCATTGAGGTTGACAGCCGGGAAATCCCCAGCGAGGGCGATGCGGCGATGGTGTCGAGGCCTTCGAGGCAAGAGGTCCGGCAATTAAGGCAGAAAGCCAGGGAATTTACGCTTGATGTGGTGAGCCAGACGGCGGCACAGACCACGGCCATGGATTTACGCGGCGCATACCAGCACGTGCTGGACATCATCAAACGAAACGCACAAGACAAGCAGGAGTTGTTGCTCGACCTGCAGGAGCTTTTTACTTCCATCTATGCCCATGACGGGGGAGAGTCCATCGAGGGGATCAAGGAAATCAAGAGGATCGTGTCCTGGCTCATGCAGCAGAAGGTCAGGAGTTTTAATGAGCAGGACATCCAGAAGGTCAAGGACGAGGCCAAGAAGGCCATTAAAGACACCGCCGATGCTTTGGCCAAGAGGATCTATGAAAGAACGGCGAAAAAAGACGGCGTCATCATGATGGTCAGGGTCAGCGAAGGTTTCGGCCGCGACGAAGTCGCCGAAAGCCTCAAGAGCAATGAGGTGATCATGCCCGATGAGCTAAGGGGGGAGATCACCGGCATTTATGCCGCCGTCAGCAACGACCAGGAGTTTTTTTATTCAAGGTTCACTCACAAATGGTATCCGATCGTCGATTCCATTTTAGACGTGATCGAAGGCACCAACCAGTTCATCACCAACACGTCCAATAAACCGCTGGAAGAATTGACGGACAATGAAGCCGGGGCGACAAGTTTCATCGTTACCGGTTTAGGCGCGCGGGCGCTGAATAACCTCCCTGACGGGTATGTGGGGCAGTTCTTTACCAACCTGGGCGACCCGGAAAATGTGGCGGAATTCAACCGGCAAAGGGTCCGCATCGACGGTCACTCGTACCGCTTGGACGATCCTGATCTCTATGCCCGCCACCCGGAGAAGATCAGGGACTATCTGGAATTTTTGGCCCGCATGCGCGGGCAGCCTTTGCAAGAACTGCAGGAACAGATCGTTTTAATGAACAGAACAAGAGAGACCCGTTTCCTGGAGGTGCTGCGAAACCTCCAAGAGGAAATTCCCGGCCTGGACATTAACATCATAGAAGACGGCACCTTCCCCCAGGGGGTCAAAACCATCTTGGATGAAGCGACCTATTATCATGCAACGGGAAAAGTTTATGGCAAGCATAAGACCATGATCACCATAGGCGGTTCCGCGGAAGGTTTCGCGGTCCTGGCCCTCGCTGGCGCGGCAAAAACCATAGGAGCGGTGGGAGGGATAAGGGTCTATTCCGCAAAACTGAACAAGGATTCAACCGGCCAGGAGGTCCGGGATTATTCCCGCCGGTATGCGTTCACCCCCGAGGAACAGAAGGAAATTTCCGAATTGCGGCCGCAAGACGCGCAACAGATACTCGAGGGCAAAAAACTTTTTACCACGGATGATGTCCGGGGAGACGTCCTGGGAGGGCTTTCTTTTATCACAAATAACGGGGTTTTCGATCAATCCGGAACGGGGATCGCCCATGACGCCGCCGTCACCGGAGCGTTGTTGATTTCCAATATAGGCGGCCGTTTTGACGTGGAGATGAAACAGGACCGTGTCGCCAATCCTATGGAGCATTTTAGGGCCGACTCCGCGATGTCGGCGGCCGATGAGCAAAACACCGCCGGGCAGCAGACGGCCACAGAAGCGGACAGGTGGGCCAGGTCCCTGACCGCAGACCAATGGGACAGATTGCAGGGGAAATTCGTGGTTGTCGGAGAATACAAATGCCCGGCGGCCCACGTGCTTGCCGTGCTGAAGTTTTTTGAGCGCCAGATCACTTCGCCGTTGAACATCATTTCCCCGGCCGTATTTTCGCTCTCCCGGAGTTTTGCCCTGCAGGCCTGGAACCCGGATATGGTCTCAGACCATGCATATTTCGTGTACATTTTTGCGCAGGTCGCCAGGGCCCTGGCCCGGTCGACAGACCTGGAATTCAAGCCTGCAGATATCAATACGATCTCCGGTAAAAACCTTCCCAGGTTTTATTTGCCCAAAAAAAGCGCCCAGACGGACAAGGCTTTTGAAGTGGCTGCCGGCCAAATGAGAAGATTGTTAGGCAATTGGCAGGAGCGTTTGGTTTCCGATCCCGATACATTTTCAATCCTTCCGGCTGTCCACGTCCAGGCCGTTGAGCCGGTTCAACCGCAGGTCCAGCCGCCGGCCGCGCCGCCGGTTGAAACGCCGGCCGCGCCGCCGGTTGAAGCACCGGCCGTTTCCGCCCCTGGAACTCCCGCGCCTGCGGAAGAAATAACGCCGCAATTAGACCGGTCAGTGACCATGTTGACTCCAGGCAAGGCGGAGGATGTCATCAATTATCGTTTAAAAACAAAAAATAAACTGGAACTGGTCCAGGGGGCCGACGGAGCGGAGTATCTCCGTGTGTCCGCAGCTGACGGCAGTGAAAGCAGCAGGATGCCTTTGAACACCATGGCCGGCGATTTAGTGAAGGACCCGGACAATCTTCAGGTCGCGGTTGCGGGAGGCCTGGTCTTTATCAAGGACGCTTCCGTGATGAAGATTTATGAACTTAACGCAAATGACCGGCTCGCGTCCGTAGATGCCAATGCCATTGAAGATGTGATGGATGCCTTGAAAACAGGATATGGACATTTCTCAGTCAATGAGGCGAAAGATGCCCTTGGCCATGTGAAAAAAATGCAGATCGTGGGTAACGGCGAATCCAGCCTTCATTTGATACCCTTGGGGCATGAAGACAGCGGGGTGATTTTTCCCGTATGGGAGATCCATAAAAGAGTTTTTGGTTTTGATCACGCTTATGCCGATTGGGCCGCGGGCGCCGGGGCAGAGGCTTTTCCCGGTGGTATTGATCTTAATGCTTCGAAGCTGCAACTCGACAAGACCGGCCCGGGGGTAGAGATTCAATTCGACCCTGCCATGATCGCGCGGTTTAAGAGAGGCAATTTCAGCGGTATCGTGCCGGTGATCACGGCCATTTCGCCCATTGCCGATATCTATCCTTTACTGGGCCTTAAAGCGCCCCAGGGCAATAAACAATTGGCAGACCTCTGACGGTTTTGTTATAATAAAAACAGTTCCTTCCCCAGGAACGGCATTTAATTTCCCCCGTATCATCAAAGCCATGTTCTATCTGACGCCGCAGGAACGCAAGTTCATCTGCATCATTGCGATCATTTTTGTCGCGGGTGCCGCCGTGCAGTTGTCTTTCAAGCGGGACATTGCGCCGGCGCGCTGGGCCAGACACATGCGGCGGTTTACGATCAACATTAATACCGCAAGGGCCGATCAACTGCAGATGCTCCCCGGCATCGGCGCCACGCTCGCCCAAAGGATCATGGTTTACCGCAGGCAGAACGGCCCATTTAGGTCATTGCAGGACCTCCGGCATGTCAAGGGCATAACAGCCAAACGCCTGCGGCAGATCAAGGAGCTGATCGCATTATGAAAGGCCCGCACAGGCCCGCCTGCGGGCTGGCAGTGGTTTTGTCATCAGGCATCCTCATCGGACACTTCCTTCCCCTGGAGCTGTTTTTCTGGCTGGTCGCCTCGTCGCTTTTTATTTTATTGTTTTTGTTTAGGCCAAGGACATGGCCGGTTTATGCGGGCATATTTTGTTTGGGAGCCGCATTGATCCATGTGGCGCACCCGCCGTCCATGGACATCCTTGCCGGCTGGCGCGGAGAATTAAGGCAGGTGCTTTACCGGTATCTCGACGATACTGAAGCAGGGACCATGGCGGCGATCGTTTTAGGCGACCGCAGGGCCATCCCTAAAGAGATCAACATGATCTTCAGGCACACCGGCACCGGCCATATTCTGGTGATCGCCGGGCTGCATATGGCCATGATGGCGCTTATGGTGGTTTTTATTTTAAAGTTGATCAGGATACCGCGCGCGTGGCAGGTCTTTTTAAGCATCTTCCTTATATTAATGTACGCGGTGCTGACCGGGGGCCCGGTGCCGGTGGTGCGCGCCGCTGTCATGGCCGCGGTGCTTTTGGCCTCTTCAGGCGCGGGTTTTGAAAGCGATGCTTTAAATTCGTTGGGGCTGGCGGCCTTGATTTTATTACTCATGAACGCGGGGGACTTCTTCGATGCAAGTTTCCAACTTTCCTTTGCCGCGGTTTTTGCCATTATTGTTTTGTATATCCCTTTGGAGAAACGCCTGTCATTTTGCCCCAGGTGGCTGGCCGCGGCCCTGTCCGTATCCACGGCCGCGTGGATCGGCATTACGCCGTTTCAAATCTGGCATTTCGGTACGATTGCGCCGGTGGCCCTGATAGCCAACTTGTTCGTTGTTCCATTATTGGAATTGACCGTGGCTTTGGGGGTAGGCTTGGTATTGGCGGGTTTGGGACTGCCGGGCCTGGCGTGGTCCTTGGCAGGATGCCTGAAAGCGGTTTTTAACCTAATGGTCGTCGTGGCGTTCTGGTTTTCCAGGATACCTTACGGATATATTCAGCTTTGGCAGGTGCACCGGTTTTGAACCGGCTATGGGTTTAGGATTTTATAACAAATAATGAAGAACACTGCGCATGTGTGCAATGCCATGACCCAGCGGTCAGAGTACGGCTTGCGGTTGACAAGCAGGTATTGCAAAACTCCCATGATCAGGCACAGCCAAAAACATCCCTTTAGCGCAAAAATCCAATAAGCGGCAATATAGGTCGGAAAAGATATCACGCCGATGAGACAATGTCCCCAACGTTCTCCTGTCAGAACAGGCAAGGTCCTGATGCCGGCCGCACGGTC
>JAGWKL010000036.1 GCA_028865345.1 Candidatus Omnitrophota bacterium
CCGTTGGGCATGGCGTCGATGGCGTTGAGGACTAAATTGAGCAGGGCTTGTTTTAGTTGCTGGGGATCGGCTTGGATATGGATGGGGTGGGGATCGAATTTCGTCTGGATTTCAATATGACTATTCTTAAGCAAAGTTAAATTGATGACTTCCTCGATCACTTGACGGGGATCGATGGATTCAAATTTTGGTTCGGAGGGCTTGGCGAAGTCTAAAAGGTCCTGGAGCAGGGTGTTAATACGGGTAATCTCTTTGGGAACCAGGGTTTGATAATTTTTGATAAACGTGGGGTCGTCTTTTCTGTCGGGGAGATGGTCGCTGAAGGCCTGCAAGACGGTCAGAGGATTCTTGATTTCATGCACAATGCTGCCTGCCAGAGTGGCAATGGCTTTGAACTTTTCGGTTTGAGTGACTTCTTGACGCAATTTTTCATTTTGTTGGACTATTTCAATGGGGCTTGCCTTTAAGAAAAGGCGATCTATAAAATCTTGGATCTTGTTCTTGAGAGGGATAAAGGCAATGGCGATGATTATAGAACCGATGATCGTGCTGGAATAGCCAAAATAATGGCTGAAAAGCTTTTGAGAAATAAGGACGCTTAACAAATAGGTCAACGATATGGTGGCAACCAGCAATGAATATAAAAGGCTGCGTTTAATGACAATATCTATAGGCAAGAGACGATGGTAAAAAATGCCATAAGCTATTAGAAGAACATATAGGCATATACTTATATGATATGCGGGATAAATCATTATTCCATATACAAGAAATGAGGTTGATGCTCCTCCAAGAAAACCAATCAACATGGACCAAAATATTATTAGAGAAGGGATTTGGCGGTGTCTCTCAGATTTAAGGAATATTCTAAATTTATAAAATATAAAGGCTATCGTTATATTCCATAATGCCCACCATATATTGAAGCAAAAAGTGGCTCTATGATAATAGAAGCTGTTGAAGACCCAATGAACATCGTTTATAAAAGAATTAGTGAAAAGGATAATAAAAGAAAAAACAGCTGCCTGTGCATATAGAAATAAGATAATAATTTTTTGGTCGTCTTTACTATAGTAAGCACAAACGAAATGATAAAGCAATGCAGGGATAAATACCGCCGCTAAATAAGCTAATTTCCAATATAGCAAAGCTTGCTGGGGGGTTTTAGAAATACCTGCTAAAAATGCTCCGAATGCCCAAAACGCCACGGCGCAATTAAAATAAGCCCATATGCGGTGGGCTTTGTTTTCGGCGTATTTGGCGATAAAAGAGGCGAGAATGAGGCAGAAGATTGTTATTAATAAATTTTCAAGGCTAAACCAACACATAGTCAGTTTAGTCCAGGTTTCTTTTCACCGTCTCCAGCACTTCTTGGGATTTGAACGGCTTGACGATGTAGCCGCTGGCGCCCAGGCGGGTGGCTTCGGCAGCGGTCTCCACCGATTTGTAGCCCGTCACCATGATGATTTTTACGCGGGGGAATTTCTTTTTGACTTCCTGCAGTACATCGAGCCCGTTGTTTTTGGGCATCTTGATGTCCAACAGCATGACCTGGATGTCTTTGCTGTGGGAGAGGATCTTCAATGCCATCTCGCCCGAATCGACTGCCGCCAGCGGGTAATGGTCTCCTAAAACAAGCTTTAAGGACTCACGGATGCCCTCTTCATCATCGCAGATAAGGATTTTGGGATTTGTCATACTTGGATGGTTCCTTCCCGCCATTGTCCCGCTCAGGGCGGGGCGGCAATTGGCCCAGCGGTTTTTCACCGGGCGGCTGGATGTTCCGTTTAATTGATGCATAGCAAGCTTTCCCTAAATATTAAAGGGACACAGGTGTCCCGACACAGATCAGCTTGGCCGTGCCTTTGCCGGTATTACGGAGATAATGCGGCAGGGAGGCATCGAAATAAAGGGTGTTGTATTTGTGTAAATTGAAAATCTGGTTATTGACGTTGATCTCCACATGCCCGTCCAGGACGAAAATGAATTTTTCGGTGCCGCCGGACGCCTGTTCCTTATTGGTTTTGCCGCCTTCTTCGATGCGCACGAGGGTTGGCATCATTTTTTTGTTCATGATGTTCTTGGTCAGGATCTCGAATGATGCTTCATCGCTGTGGGTGAAAACGTCCATGTTCTTCTCGGGACCGAAATCGATGATGGCGTTTTCCTGCGTTATACCCTTATAAAGCTCGGTGACGTCAATCCCCAGGGCCTTGGCGATCTGGATGTGGGATTCCAGGGTGCCCACCATCTTTTTGTTTTCAATACGGCTTAAGGTGGCCATTTGTACTCTGCTTTTTTCCGACAGTTCGGTCAGCGACACCTTTTTGGCTTTGCGTATGGCGTGTAATCTTTCTCCTATATACATATGGGGCCTTCCTTAGGTTTATGGATGATAGCGGATATGCTTAAGTGTATCATTTATTGATGAATTTACAAGAAAAATTTAATCATTAATGTTGAGTCAAAATTTTATTTGACAAATAATCAAATATATTTTATACTTCAATCAATCACAACAATCAAAGCATGGAGATATGCTTATGACAGCAGATATGCTCGACATCAAGGTCATCAAGATCCATCGCCTGGCCGGTGAAAACCGGATCAAAGCTTTTGTGGATTTAGGCATCAATGATGTTTTGTTGATCAAAGGGGTGAGGGTGGTCCAGGGCAAAACAAGATTGTTTGTGGCCATGCCCATGGAACAGGGGAAGAATGAAAAGTGGTATGAGCGGGTGCGCTGTTTAAACGAAGATTTACGTTCCATGATCGCCCAGAAAGTCCTGGAAGCTTACAAGGCATGAGTTTTACAAAGAAGGGGGAGAAAGTATGGGATTAAACACAGTCAGCATCATGGGTAATCTGACAAGGGACCCTGAAATAAAATATGTCCCGTCAGGAAAGGCCGTATGTGAACTTTCAATGGCCAATAACCATGTGTACAGCAAGAACGGTGAGAAGGTGGACGAGGTTTCTTATTTCGACATCGATGTATGGGGCGTTGCCGCTGAAAATTGCGCCAAATATCTGGCTAAAGGCAACGGCATTATTGTGGAAGGCCGCCTGAGACAGGACCGCTGGGAAAAGGACGGTAAGACCCAAAGCAGGGTCAAGATCACGGCCAATGCCGTGCATTTCTTGCCCAAAAGGCAGAACCATGCCGCACAGCAGGCCGCGGCTGATGACAAGCCGGCGGAAGTGGAAACGGCGGCCGTTACCGAAAATAGTGATTGGGAAGGATAGTTTTTACAAGATATATTCAAGTGCCCACTGATTCGGGCAGAGGCCCGGAAGTTTTTTCCGGATACTGAAGGGCCACGGGGGCTGCCCTGCGATCAATGCCTAAAAAACCGCCGGGCGCTTGAATAATATTTTTAATATTTTGGTATTCCAAACCATGCCGAAACAAGGTAAAGTATTTTTCATTCGCGGGCATAAAGTCATGTCTAATGGAGACCGGGCAACCGGGGGGCTTGTGTTTCAAGCGACGAAAACTGAATACTGGTATTTATCGCAGTTGGCGGCTTCTCATATCTTGAAAGAACATGAAAATGATAAAGGACCTCACGGAGAAAATTCTGTCGTTCATCAAGGGTGATAAGAATGAAAAACAGGAAATCCTGCTCATCGACCACCGCTTCCAGAGCCTGGAGTTCCTGAAGAACGCCCTGTGCCGTCGGTACAAAGTCCTTATTGCCCAGGACAAGGAAGAGGCCATCAGCAGGGCCAGGCTTTATAAGCCCTCGATGATCATTCTCAATTGCAGGCTCCATAAAGAAGCCACCTTGGATTTATGCGCCAGTTTCAGGAAATTTTATGAGATCAAGAATGTGCCGATCTTGATCATCGCGCAGGAGGCGGAAACCGGAAAAATCGCGGAGTTCTACACCCATGAGATCGACGGGGTCCTCATGGAGCCGTTTACCAGGAAAGAACTTTTAAGGCAGATACAGGCTGCGTTTCTCGACAGGAGATAGAAAATGCAACTCAAGTCGCCGTGTTTACCGGCTGTGCTTTTATTTTTGCTGCTGATGCCGGCTGTTTCTCAAGCAGGCAGGACGCAGACGCCGTTTGTGCCTCCCGCAGGAAAAACCCTTCTTTTAATCGGCCAGGATAGGGACACCATTGCAAAATACGTCGGAGTGACCGGCATTATTCCGGGCGGGACCATGTTATATACTTCTGTCCAGCATCTGGAAGGGTTGAAGGGTCCCTCTGATTATGGTTCCGGCCCGGAGGACGGCAATGCCCTTTTGAAATCCTATCCCAACTCCGTCGTTCAAATCGGCTTATACATGGTTGATGAGCTCAAAGATATTATCACAGGCAAATACGATGCCAATTTAAAGACGCTGGCCCAGTGGATCAAAAAAAGCTGACCGGCCGGTGTATTTGAGGATTGGTTATGAGTTTGATAATCCGGACAACCGCTATGATCCCAAGGAATATAAACAGGCTTTTCGTTACGTGGTTGATTTTTTACGTAAAGAAGGTGTACGCAATGCGGCCTACGTCTGGCATTCCAATTGTTGGGGAGTCAATTCAACTCAACAATGGATGAAATGGTATCCGGGAGACGGCTATGTGGATTGGTTCGCCGCCTCCATGTTCCAAGTGCCTGATCAGCTTTTGACAACAATGAAATTCGTAAAATTGGCCCGGCAACATCACAAACCTTTCATGATCGCCGAATCGACCCCTTGGGGCATGTATACCATCCACGGCAAGATGGATTGGTACAATCATATGTTTCAGTTCATAAAAGAAGAGAAGGTGGAGGCTTTTTGTTATATTGATTCCAATTGGGACAAGATGCCGATGTATAAAGGCCAGGGAATAGGAGATGATCGAATTGAGGCAAACCCGGAAATCAAAAAACTCTGGATAGAGGAGATCGGCCGGGCCCGGTATCTTAAAGCGTCGCCGGGTTTGTTTAGATCGTTGGGATGGAGGGGGCATCAATGAAAATAGCGAATTTGAGCGCCATCATGATCGTCCGGGACGGGTTTTTATTCAGGACCAAGGCGATCACCAAAAAATTGGAAAGGCCCATGGCGGCCCTTGAAATGGCATTGGAAGGCAAAGCCTGTTCTAAGTCCTTTCTGGGTCAGGCTTTGGCGGATTTGGAATGCCTTGGTTTAATGGCCGGCGCCCAAAAAAGAAGAGAATAGCATTTTATTTCTGTCCTTTTGATTTGACACTCCTGTTTTGCTGCGTTACGATATATCCATTCCATGTTAAGCAAAGTATTTTCAATATTTAAACCCAGAGCCCAGCAGAAGCATATCAAGGTCCTCATCATCGAAGACACCGAGGTCGACATGCGCCTGGCGTGCTCCGCCGTTGAGAAGGGCGGATATACGGCCTTGAAAGCCTATGACGGCAAAAGCGGTTTTGAGCGGGCCTTGGCCGAAAAGCCTCATATGATCATCCTCGACTACATGCTGCCGGACATCAAAGGGCCCGACGTTTGCAAGCTCCTTAAAGCGCATTTGGATACCAGCACCATCCCTGTCCTGTTTTTGACCAGCATGACCGACCCTGATTATGTGGTCAACTGTTTTGAGCAGGAGGGAGATTACCTGTCCAAACCCATTTCCGTGAATCTTCTCTTAAAGCATATCGACGCGATCCTGAAAGAGCACGTTTCCCCTTAATATGCTGGACCTCAAATTCATCCGTGAAAATCCGGACAAAGTCAAAGCCGGCTTAGCCGCCAAACGCGTCAGTGTGGATGTGGACGCCTTGCTGCAACTGGATGTCCGCCGGCGCAGGTTGATCGCCCAAACCGATGAGCTCAAAGCCAAAAAGAACGCAGCCAATGAAGACATCGGACGCCTTATCAAAGAAAAAAAAGACCCTAAGCCGTTCATTGCCTCGATGAAGGCCCTGGCCGCGCAAATCGATGTCCTTGAGCCCCAGGGCAAGACATTGGATGAGCAGATCCGGGACATCATGCTGTTCATTCCAAACATTCCGCATGAGTCCGTGCCTAAAGGCGGGGCGGAGGCCAACCAGATTGTGTCCACATGGGGTGAGAAGCCGGTTTTGAATTTTAAATCTAAAACGCACATTGAAATTGCCGAGAGTCTGGAGATCATCGATTTCAAGCGGGGCACTAAATTAAGCGGCTCCAATTTTATCCTTTACAAAGATCTCGGTGCCAGGCTGGTACGCGCTTTATACAATTTCATGCTGGACCTTCACACGGCCAGGCACGGTTATCGCGAAATGGCCACACCTGTCGTGGTCAATCCGGCTTCCATGACCGCCACCGGCCAGCTACCTAAAATGAAGGACGATATGTACCGCCTGGAGGCGGATGACCTGTATCTTATTCCCACGGCCGAGGTGCCGGTCACCAACATCCACCGTGATGAAATGCTCGACGAAGAAGACCTGCCCTTGTATTATACCGCCTACACGCCTTGTTTTCGAAGGGAAGCCGGTTCTTATGGCAAAGATACGCGCGGGCTGGTGCGTGTGCATCAATTTGATAAAGTTGAACTGGTCAAATTTGTCCGGCCTGAAACTTCCTATAAGGAATTGGAATCCCTTCTGGGCAATGCCTGCAGCGTGTTTGAACTTTTGAAAATTCCTTATCGTGTGCTGGCTTTGGCCAGCGGAGATTTGAGTTTCGCCGCTGCCAAATGCTATGACATTGAAGTCTACGCCGCGGGCCTGGATAAATGGCTGGAAGCCTCTTCGTGTTCCAATTTCGAGGATTTTCAGGCCAGGCGCGCCAACATTTCCTTCAAGGCTAGGGACGGCAAAAAACAAGGGTTTGTGCACACCCTCAATGGTTCTGGGGTGGCTTTGCCGCGTACCATGGCGGCCATCCTCGAGAATTATCAAACACCGGACGGGAATGTGGTTGTCCCGGAGGTCCTGCGTCCTTACATGGGCGGTTTGGATTTGATCCGGCGCCGCTGAAGGAGGTCCTTTTGAAAGCGATCCTTTGGTCGATCCTTAAAATAGCCTGTTTTTTATTGATAGTCCCTCTGCTTGCTGCCTTTGTCATTGCTTTCCAAAACCGCATTCTGTCCTTGCCTGCTCATCAGTCAGCCTGCCTGCTCTGGGGGGCAGGGGTGTATGTGGCGGCCAATCTTTTTATTTATGATTTTAAAAAAGCCCATGATCTGGGCAAAAACCTGGTCGAAAAAATGACGGCTTTTTTTAAACCCGCGGCGTATGTGGTCCCGGCGTATGCTCTGGTCGCCATCTTGATCTATGTCGTGGCCGTGGCTCTGGGACGCGGCAGCGCAATTCAGCCTTACTTTTTATTTGTTCTTGGGTTTGCCTTTACCATGCACCTGGTCCTGACGGCGCATGAGATATACGGGTCGGACAACAGCTTTTTCAAATCGGAATATCTGATTATTTTTCCGGCTGTTTTTATGGCCAGTTTGATCATCATGTCTCTGCTTCTGGCAATGCTCCTCAGGGAATACTCATTTGTAGGTTTTTTCAAATCTCTGGCCTCGCACGCAGCCCATTTCTATCAATCATTTTATAGGTTTCTTTTTGTAGACTCTTGATGTTTGACGCAGGGGCTGTTGGATGTTAATATGGCTCAAACTTCAGGAGAGGTGGCAGAGTGGTCGAATGCGGCGGTCTCGAAAACCGTTGTCCGGGGTAACCCGGATCGTGAGTTCAAATCTCACCCTCTCCGCCAGTTTAAATATTATGGTGAAGAAATTAAAGATATTATATGCCTGCCTGCTTATCCCTTTTTTGGTTTTACTGACATTGGGTTTTGTTAAGATCAAACATTGGGAAGAATACCGTCAGAAAGTTGTATTGGCCAAGGACATCAGGCTGGTGCTGGAAAGCCTGCTGTTGGATCTGACCGAGAGCAGGGACAATGCGCTTGTGCATGTGCGTGCAGACGGTTTGTGGCATGGCGATCCGCAGTACTCAATTAAGGATGGTCATTTGTTCCGGATTGACGGCAGGAGACGTTCGTTGGTCGCCGATCACATCATTTCATTGCTCGTGCGCCGCCAAAGGAAAAATCCTGATATACTGGAGATCAGGATCGAAGCAAGGCAAGGCGTATCATTGGCATCTAATTTAAGGATAAGGATCGATTGAGGGTATGGACACGACCGGAGCATGGGAAAAAGCTCTGCGGGAAACGGAGATCATCCGCTCGAGGATCATCGGTCTGCAGACCTTCAGTGAAACGCATGTGCCGTACATCCTTTTGTCTCCGTCGGAGGTCAACGAAGGTGATACCGTGGTGCGGACAGGGGAGGTGCTGGTCCACCGCCCGTCCCTGATCCTGCCGCCCCATATTCCCCAACTCGAGGGGTTCGATTTTGAGGGCGATAATTCGTTTAATGAAGACACCATGATCAATTTCCTGCTCGTCAGGGGGATCTCGCTGCCCTCCATGAAATATGACAATAAAGTTTTCTCTTTGAATGTTTTTGAAGGTAAAATACAAGACGCTGTCGGCACGTACGGCAACCGATTGCAAAGGGAAGAAAACACGGCCACGGGTCTTATCCGCGGGCCTGACCAGGTCTGGCAACTGTCGTTGTTGATCTTTGTTTGTTCGCAGATCGCCAGGAATTCGTCGGTGGACATCCGCCGTTTGCTGGATGAATACCACAAGAAAAAAGACCAATCGTAGACGATGAACAAGAACGAGTACCTCGAATTGGAGACCATCCTTTTGCACAAGCTCGCCGGCAGGATGAGCTTGATGCTGACCGACGGCGAGCGGGAAGCCATGGTCAGGCAGGCTTTGACGGAGGTGCTCCAGGCGGAGGCCAAAGACTTGGGCCAGGCCTGCGGCTCCGCCGAGAACAGGGACGCCTTCGTCAAGAAATTCCTTTCTTACGGCATCATCGAAGACCTGCTGTTCAATGCCGATGTCGAAGACATCATCGTCAATGCCTTAAAACCAATTTATATTCACCACTCCCAAAAAGGCTTCATCGTCACGGACAAATGCTTTCGCACCCAAAAGGAGCTTAATAATTTCATCCTTAAACTTCTGGTTTTTTGCGGCAGAAAGAGCTATCACAAAATCGTCAACCTGGAATTGATCAACCTTGCCGGACGGGTGAATATCATTGATTCCCCCTTGGGGGTCCAGCTGACCATCACCAAGGCCAAGATGGACCCGTTGAGCATCATCGATCTTATCCGCCACGGGACGATGGGTTATGAGGCTGCCGGACAGTTGTGGCTTTATTTGGAAGGGCTTTCCATCAGGCCTGCCAATATCATCATCTCCGGCGGGCCGGGCACCGGCAAGACCACGCTTCTCAATGCTTTGTTGAGTTTTATCCCTGAGAAAGACCGCCTGGTTGTGATCGAAGATACCCTTGAATTAAATACGTTCATGGAAGACAGTTGTTCCCGCCTGGAAACCGATGATGAGCTCAATCTTTCGGACCTGGTCAAAAACAGCCTGCGCATGAGGCCGGAGCGCGTCATCGTCGGTGAAGTCCGGGGCAGCGAGGCCAGGGACATGATCACGGCCGTCAATATCGGCAAATACTGCATGGGCACCATGCATGCGCTTACGGCCCGCGAGACCATCACCCGCCTGCACAATGAGCCCATGAACGTGCCGGACTCCCTGATCAATTTGATCGACGTGTTCATCATCCTCAAGCGTTATCATGTCAAAGGCAAGCTTTTCCGCGTGGTCGATGAAATCTCCGAGACCAGCGGCATGGAGGCAAGCAAGGTGCTCCTGTCCCACGTGTTTAAATATAGTTATGAACAGAACCATGTCGCTGCTGTGTCTCCCAGCACCATTTACCGCGACCGCCTGGCCCTGGAAACAGGCTTGACGCCGCGCGACATCATCAATGAAACCTGGGTCCGCGCGGCCGTCCTTAAAACTTTGGACAAGCGTGACGTTCACACCATCAAGGAAGTTTCCACCTTTTGCCGCTACTACGCCTTGAATCCCAAGGACGCCATGTCCAAAATCGGCCTTGACCGCGAACGCATGCTCAGCGAAGCCAAACACGTCGGCCGTTAATTCAGTTTGTTTCAATCCTTCCTCAGTTTAAATTTTTGTATCGTGAACGTGATACAAGGCTCATGAGATGGAACAATATTTTGGCCATATGCGGTTTGTCAGGCTGCTGTTTCAACGCTCCCTTGGCTGCATATATCTTATTGCCTTCATCGTGGTCCTCAACCAATTTCCGGCCCTCCTGGGTGAAAAGGGCCTTTTACCGGTATCGGAATTCATCAAAAATGTGCCGTTTCAAAGGGCTCCGAGCATTTTCTATCTTGGGTACTCCGACCATTTATTAGTCATAGTAGCATGGATCGGGATCATCCTTTCAGCCTGCGCTATTCTCGGGATCACGGAAAAAGGGCCATGGTGGGTTTCCATGGCCCTTTGGCTGGTAATGTGGGTCTTATATCTTTCCATCGTCAATGTGGGGCAGGTGTTTTACAGTTTCGGTTGGGAGTCCATGCTTTGCGAGGCCGGTTTTTTTTGCGCTTTTCTCGGCAGCCGGCGCGTCATGCCGTCCCTGATCCCGATCCTTATCCTGCGATGGATGCTTTTCAGGCTTGAATTAGGGTCCGGATTGATCAAGCTGCGCGGCGATGAATGTTGGCGTAATTGCACCTGTCTGTTCTATCATTTCGAGACCCAACCGCTTCCCAATCCTTTAAGCTGGTATTTTCATCATCTGCCTAAGATTTTTCTCGTCATGGGTGTCGCCTTCAACCATTTTGTGGAAATAGTGGTGCCGTTCGGCCTGTTCGCTTGGCAGGGTATCGCGGCGTTGTGCGGCGGACTCATTATTTTTCACCAGCTTTTGTTGATCGCCGGCGGTAATTACGCATTTTTAAACTGGTTGACCGTTGTTTTAGGGATAACGGCGTTGAATGATAATATTTTATCAAAAATCATACCGCTGAAATCAATTGCCATGGTGCTGCGGTCCCGGATCCAAAACGGGATATTGTACGCTTTGGCCATTGTGACGTTCTGCCTCAGCATTCAGCCCGCGCTCAATCTTTTTTCCAAAAGGCAGTACATGAATTATTCTTATAACCCTTTGCAATTGGTGAACAGTTACGGCGCCTTCGGCAGCGTCACCAGGGTGCGCTATGAACTTATCATTGAAGGTACGCGGGACGCTTTCATCAGCGCCCATACACGATGGAAAGAGTATGAATTTAAAGGTAAGCCGGGAGATGTCCGCAGGATGCCGCCGCAGATAGCTCCTTATCAATTGCATCTGGATTGGCAGATGTGGTTCATCCCTTTCACCGTCACGGTCACGGATCACGGGTTGGCCATTGACGGTTATGACTTGTGGTTTTTGCGGTTTATAGAAAAATTGCTGGAAGGGGACAGGCCGACACTTAAACTTTTAGCAGGCAATCCGTTCCCGGGGAGCCGGCCGTATTTTATCCGTGTGATGTATTACCGGTACCGGTTTACAGACTGGCAGGAGCGGCAAAAGACCGGTGCCTGGTGGAAAAGGACGCTGGTGGGCCAATATTTGCCGCCGGTTGATTTGGATGTTTTGAAAGATTATGTACATTAAAAGCTTCTGGACAGCGTTAAAAAAGTCTGATATAAATGAACTCCATTTTCATGGATAGGCAAATACTGCGCCTGTAGCTCAACTGGATAGAGCATCAGTCTACGGAAATTCACCGGGCGATTTTTCTATCCTCTTTAATCCCGCCAGATAATGCAATCACCGACGAGAAATCGCTTTCTTTTGTTTAAACCTCTTTTAATGTTTTTTGGGGTTTTTTAACAAAAAATAGACACTTTTTGGACACCGGGAATTTTATCATTCCCGTTATTCTATAAAGTCATTCCCTCGAAAGAGGGAGTCCCAAAATGGGTGTATTGATGATCAGAAAATTCTATTCAAAAATAAATATCTATAACTATCGGATTCTTTGGTTAGAGGCTGTTGTTTTGGCGGTGATTATTGGAGTGGAGTCATGTTGGGTTTATCACCAGAAATAACGACTTGACATCATTCATGATTAAATTTACTATTGCCTTTTATAATGTTTATAAAAATCGTTCCATTCGTATTAGCATCATTCCTTCTCTT
>JAGWKL010000037.1 GCA_028865345.1 Candidatus Omnitrophota bacterium
CTCAACCGGCGGGCTATTTCGGTTGGGTTGTTGGTGAGAGTTTTGGTGTATTGCTGCAACGTCATACCGCAAATGTAAGCCATTTCACGGGCAATTTTCTTGGCGTCATCCAGTCCACAACCCCGAACCAGGGCCACGGCTCCGGCAGGTCAGTAAAGAGAACGATCCTCGCAAGAGTTCCAATCTATGCGACCTAACTGGTTCTGCCCGACAAAAAAATTCTCCCCATTCTCCCCCACCGGCCAGCGTTCGGCAGCCTGGGCAGCAAGTTCAAGTTCGGTGTTGGTAAAGGTCACATTGCACCCCTTTCTTCCGCTTCCTTCCGGTCTTTAACAGCCTGCAATAAAATCCTCCTCGTTTCGTAGTTTTCCCGATTCCAGCAAGCTAAATGTATTCTTCCTTCGGCGATAATAATCTTTTTGCCATTGCCAAATGGCTTGCCGCAGAAAAGACAATTTCCAGGAACAAAAGACGCCGGAAGTTGCTTGTTTTTTCCTCTTGCCCGGTTCATGTTTCCAAACATAAGCCACCCCTTTCCTCCGCTTCGCACTCCACCGCGAACGTCCGGCACAGGTCCGCACGGGAGCGGGCACCGACAGAGTCGCGGGGGAAGAAATATCTAGTTGAAATGCCCTTTTCTTTGCGGTATTTTTGCAATCTTGATCTCATGGCAACCATCGTTTTTGAAGCCACGCCCAGACAAAACACCGACAGGCATAGACCGATACATCCTGAACAAGCCCCAGTGGCATAAAAAGTTCCACATCGACCTTCCGCCCCATCCCAGCACTCGGCCAGGCGAAGCCAGCATTCCGATTCCTTGGAATCTTGGGTTAGCATCGTTCCTCCAGTCCACACGCCCGTAACAACGCACGGCGAAGGGCGGCTGTTTTGGAGTTTAGGAGGTTATTGTCGGCAGCGTTTATGAACCTGCGGGCCAATGGTGGGGTCATTCCATAGGTATGCACCAAAATAAATTCAGCATCCTCATTAAGCCACACATCACGACCATCCATGACCGCAACCACCGCTGGACAGCACATAGAAGGAAATTCCCTTATCGTCCCTTTGCAGGGAGAGAAAAACTTAGCCCCCTCCGCCACCCGCTGCCGAATGTCCTGCAAAAGTTTTCGCATGGGTCCGATCATCGTTTCACCGTCCTTTTGGTTTTCCGTGCCTCATTTTTCACATGCCGAAACCAGCAAATCCGCTCCCTGGGCCAGTGGATATATTGATGGTCGCCATTGGTGCCCACGTATTGGGCGATCACAAGCACCGTGTTGTCGGCGGTCCAAAAATAATGTTTGACGTTTTCTAAAACGATTTTCGTTGTGGAATCGTCCCGGTATATTTCAATTGTGTTCACATCGCACCCTCCTATGCGGTCATCCATTCGCCCGCAGGAACCAGCAAGACTCGCCCGCTCTTCAGTTCTATTTTCAATACCCCATCACGATCCGTTATATTTCCATGCCCAGATGAGAAAACATCCATTATTTTCGCGGATTCATAATAGAGTTCATGGCCACGAAATTTTGGTCTAGCCGACAAGCCTATCCGCCAGTCCGTTGGTTTATCTGTCACATCGCACCCCTTTCTTCTCGCTCCGCTTCCACCGCGAAAAAACGGCACAGGTCCGCGCGGGCGACATTGGTTGGAAAATACGGTATTTTAATTCCATTTTCCTTTCGGTATTTTTTCAAACGGGCCTGCATATTTTTCTTGGTGGAATCTTCGATAGGCAACGCTCTGATCGAGTCCCAAAGTTCGTATAAATAAATCCGGCCTTTTTCTACCGAATCATCCCAGTTGCACTCGGCCAGGAATTTCCAGGCTTCGGATTCGGGGGCGTTGGGGGTTAGCATCGAAGGGACTCCTTGATTGCCTTTGCGACTGCTCGTCCCATCTGGATGGGTACACCATTGGCCACCGCTTTTAATTTCCCCTCCGCCGTGAACGGGCAATGATCCAGGAAATTTTCCGGCAGACCTTGTAGGCGCAGACCATCAATTAGGCGATACCGTCTCGACGTTTCGGCTTTGCCGCGACCTTCCTTTTTCAATGTAGCTCCGGGGGTAAAAGTTCCTCCTCCAAGGACTGATTTTCGTCTAACCCTCCTCGCCATGGTCAGGCTGATATTGGGGTCATCGTGGCCGGCATTTACTGCCGTTCGCCTCACCTTGTCCCGCACAGATGGAGGACGTTCACCCCCTCCCGTCAGCGGCTCATGGGAATCCGGCAACAGAAAAACCGCAACGTCAATCCACCGCAACAGGCTTGGCACATCCCCCCGGCCACGCATCCCGAAACTAAACCGCCTTACCCTTCGCTGTTCCAGGCCGTGGCCATCGCCACCGTCCAGGTGCGAGTTGTCCAACAGGAACGATTTCACGCCATATCCTGGAACAATCGGCATCGGGGCAGCCGGCACGTTTTCCATCAAAAACCAGGCTGGTTGGGCTTCGGTAACGCACCGCTCGAACTCGGGGATCAGGTCGCCGAATTTCGGTTCGTGGCCGTTGGCGCGGACCAGGTGAGCCAGAGCAGAAAATGTCTGACAGGGCGGACCGCCTATCACGCCGTCGAACTTCCCGGAAGGCGGATGGAACTTGCGAACGTCCCCGCCCCAGATGACATCAGGTCCGCGAACGGTACAAAAACCCTCAAGCTCAAAGGCCAGGTCGAGCATTCCGATTCCGGGGAAAATGGACAGGACAAGCATTTCGGTTTCCTTTCACGCACAGGGCCACCCCGGGCTATTCACCCGGCCGCCGTCGCGTGACGGGCGGAAACTAATGGCCCCGTGCAAAAATAACTTCTTCAAAATCAATGGGCGGATTGCCGTTTATTCGTTTGAGTAAATCGGCGTTACCAAATCATCCTTTTCCGGCTCATCCGCAGCATCCAGAAGATCGAACAAGCTGCCAACTTTCGCCTCTTGTTCTGCCAGTCGGCAGTAGCGAACGCTGTCTTTCCAATAAGTCGGGCTTAATTCGCAACCAAACCCGCGGCGACCCATCTTGATTGCGACATAGGGAACCGTTCCAAGACCGGCGAAAGGGTCGAATACCAAATCGTCGGGATTGGTCATCTGGTTTATGACACGTTCGACTATATCAAATTGCATCGGACATAAATGGAGTTCCTGCCCCCTCCTCTCTTGCTCCATATTCATGGTCCTCATCCGGGCAATGTCGGTCCAAACATCTGGATGCCAGGAATGGGGCGGCATAATGGCGAAGGTAGCCGGAAGCCGTTTCTCTCTTTCCATTTCTTCCCCAAGCCGGTTGTGTTCCTCAAAATCGTAAATGGTGTTTAGGTTCCACTGTTTCCATAATTTGTAAATCTTCTCGTGCGGAAGTTTCTCCATGTCATCCTTGGTCAAAAGACGATTCCCCGAAACCCTGGTGAACCCGCAGGCGTCTAATTGCCACCGGGAGCGGGAGTATCCTGTTCCTGGTATGATCTTACCTCCTTCGTAATCGTATGGTCCGGTTCTGCCGTCAGGGTATTCCGTATCCGGCTTATTCTTTACCACCGGAACATCGGCGTATCCATTGCTCCGATCGGTGGGCGGCTTCCGAAACAACAAGAGGTATTCGGGGACCCCACAACCCATCCGAGATCCATCCTTGCATTGCTCAGTCCAACCCAGCCGATAGGTCTGGTTGTTTTCCCTGACAACATCGGTGACGATAGTTTTCATTCCTAAAAACGCGAAGCCGTGTTTTTGGTAGTGATAGATCGCCTCTGCGTGAAATGGATGCAAGGTCTGGAAGCCGAGTTTGTTGATTCCTCCGGGAACTATTCGATCCTTGACATGGATCGCCAGGATACGGCCAGGGGATAAAACCCTGTGAAGGTTCGGAGAAAGAAAGTCCATCTGGTTCCAAAAGTGATCGTTTGATTCTGTGTGTCCAAAATCAAAAAACGAAGGAGTGTATTCGTATTGAAAAGAGTTGCCACAAACGCACGGCTTGCCATTCCTTCTTACGATTACGATGCCATTGGCAACGGTAACGCAACCGATCATTCCATTGTAATTTACCCGAGAAGGAGCTTTTCTTATTTCTGGATAAACTTGCTTGCTACCAACTAAAGCCGTATTCTTCTTGATGGTGGCTCGCCATCCTGTTTTTAGGCAAATTTCCTGAAAATTATCCCGCAATTCCCGGCTAAATGATGTGTAGCATTTCGTTCCGGTTCCGTCTCCTTTCATCATGGTGTCCCGCAAAATTCTAAGAAGACCTGGGTGGAGGTTCCTCACCCATTCGGGAATGCGTTTGTTTTTACTGCCGGTTCCGAATTGATGGATTAAAAAATAAGCCAAGTTACGGCACCAGACCGTTATTTGTCTTGGGTGTATTGAAGGAGGCAATCCAATCCTCAGAAACATGTCTTGGATTTCTTTGCGATACTTTTCCTTTGTCACCTGGGCAATGGATATTCTGCCTCCCTGTCTTCCAGCCTCAAAAGAATCTGCAAAACCTTCGGAGAGAAACCAACCCGCCAACATCATAAAATCTCTTGCTTCAACCCAATACAGTTGAACGCCGTGGCCAGATCGGACTCCTTCAGGAAGAGATGGGATTAATATTTTCTCTGGCCAGTCCCCATGTCCATCATTGGGTGGAACGAGACAGGTTTTCCATGACCTGCTAATCCGCCCCGAAGCGTGCTTTCTTCTTTTGGATAATTCGTAATCCTTTGCAATTTCCTGGGCCTCGACAAGATGGAGTTTTTCTGGACAGAAACCTTTTCCGCGACGAGCGGCGAAAATTCTGTGGTTGGGAGTAACAAGAAGATCAAAACAGCGGTTGCCAAATTTTAGCATTTCTCCTTGGTAATTCTCCCAAACTATTTTTTTCGGTATTTGCCATTCAAAGCAAAGTCTGTCTGGATTGACCGTTGCAACCTCGTCATATTGCTTCAATTCTCCAAAGCCAATCCATCCCCGCTTGGTCAAAATCTCTGTTTCTTGGTCGTAACAAAAGGGGATACTGGTCAGGATCAACCCGGCTGAGTCGCTTTCCATTTCTGCGGCTTCAAGAACCGAATCATTGTTTACCAGGGTGAATCGGCTCCCGGAGGCTTCCTGCCTCTCTACCGTCGTTGCTCTGGTGTTCTGCTGATTGGAAATGCTGGCCAGGCCGTGTTCGCGGATAATGCGGGACATTCTTTCCACTTGCTCGTCGTGATTCTTCCAGCGGCGAATGAGGGCTTCCCGCACCGAATGCTCGGCCTCGGTGAAAATAAACTCGATCTTAACCGTGTGGTCTTGCAAAAATCGGTGAATCCGATGCAATGCCTGAAGGATGTCGTGGAATTTGTAGTTAATGCCAAGGAAAATTGCACGATGACAATGCCGTTGTAAATTGCAGCCGACACCGGACAGAGAGGCTTTGGTGGCCAGAATCCTGGTTTTTCCATCGGCAAAATCAATCGTGTTCTGTTCGCGGATTTCCAGGTTTTGTGTGCCGTATATTTCCACCGCTTCCGGTATGGCTTTCTTGATTTTCTTCCGCTCGGCCTCAAGGTCATGCCAGATAATGAAATGGTCATCCGGGGCCGATTCCACGATTTCCTTCATTTTGACGATGCGGGCCGGCATACTGTCCTTCTTCTCTCGGGCCGCTTGAGCAAGGCCGACTGCCGTGTCTTTGAACATGGTCCTCTGGCCGCTTTTGTCGGGAACGGCCTGAGAATGGTCGGTAGGCAACTCATGCCAAATAACCTCAAGGGGAGGTAGGGAATATCCTTCGTCAGAGAATCCCGGTCCCAGATCGGAAGGTTTTTGCAGAAACACCGCCCATGTTGACACCCATCGCCAAAAGTCCTCTTCCTTGTGGGGCAGAAGAGTGAGATTGTCGGCCTTGGTGGAGTCCCTTTTGAACCATTGGGTTTTTCCATGAGAGACATCCATAATTCCAAGGAAAGCCGCATACGCAAGAAGTTCGATAAACTCGTTGGGGTCCGGTGTGGCCGTGGCCACGAAGCGATAAGTGGAAGTCCCTTCAAATGTCTTCATAAACTCTCGGAAGGTAACACTCGCACCCATTGACCGGAATAGTGCCGCTTCATCAAGACTGACCACGTTGAAACCGGAAGGGTCGAGTTTTTGGCAGCGGACGCTCTCGTAGTTCGTCAGATAAAGCCCGTCGCCGTCGATTTCCTTGGTTGTGCGGATAAATTTCGGGGACATGCCGATCATCTTGGCGTCCCTGATGAACTCCTGGCGTACAACAAGGGGACAGACGATCAAACCGCGTCCTCCGATGTGGGACAAAATGATCCGGCAGGTTTCCAACTGAATCAGAGATTTACCTAAACCGAATCGCGCGAAACAAGCCCGTTGGCCGCCTCGGACCATCCAGCGGACGATTTCCGCCTGGTGAGGCTTCAAAATCGGGTGAACTTCATTGTCGTTGATCGGTATGCCCTTGCACTTCGCGAACGCTGTCTTGGCTTTTATGAAATCCAGGTAATCCATCGTTTCTCCTTGTCATGGTTTCGGCAACACGGGTAAGCAGGCATGAGCAGATATACAGCCGGTCGGCCAACTGGAGGATAAACTCCTTGAGACGAGCGTTTTCTTCGGCTATTGCCTTAACGTCCTTGTCAGGTAGAATTGCCATGCGGTCATTACCTTTCGTGATCGCCGTGCCCCGACCGTTCCAGCGGTGCGGGGTTTCTCATTTCGATGATATTGTATAACAGTTTAAGGTCAAGTCAAGGCTTTCCCGGTCACAATTTTCGGGTATCATAGGACCATACTTTTCAAGGATGAAAAATGGAAGTACTGGCACGGACCAAGAACCAATACCCATTCCTCTACGGCAGCACACGATACCGGGAAAAGGGGGAAGGAACACCCACATTTTCGTTCGATACCAACTCAGAAACCCCTGGAAACGCTCAACGGCAATTCTATATCCCCTGGGCCACTTCGCCTCAGCCGGGAGGCTCCTACACGCCCTGGCTGGCTGTCTGGCAGGCCGCAAGGGACTTCCTGGGGTATTCCGTGCTGGCGGTCAATCCGGCGGATAACCGAAAATACATCAGCCGGTGGATACCGCTTCCTTTCCCCGGCATGGTCCCTCAGTCGCCTGTTCCAGCTACAGGAAACTCGGCGGTGCCGTCCTTATCGGCGTTACGCGGGTTCATGTACGCGACATCAATCGTTCGAGCGGAAGGAACCGTCCCCCAAGGCAACCCGGCATCGTTGGCTTTGGGTGCCCTCAATCAGGTCGTGGAAGGTACCGGAGGGGCGACGGTAGCTCAGTTCAACGAAGCCCTTTTGAATGTCGCCTTCACTTCCCCTAAGTTCAACATCATGGGCGATGCGGACTTATTTGTCCTGAACCAGCAGTTAAACGGCTTGGGATACTTGCCGTCGGCGAGCGGTGGAGGGAACGCCGGTTTTTATACCGAATCGTCGTTGATGCGGAATGTGGAAATCGACATTCAGCCGAGCGGAAAGTATCAAGTGTTCAAGGGGTTTTCGGCTCTGAGGTTCACAGGCAACGCTGCCAGAGACAAAGACCCTCCTAATTTCGTCGGTCCACCACGGCCGTTCCCACCCGGTCCACCACTAGCCAATGACGTGCCGATTTTGCTGAACGAAGGCGATGTGATGATCCGCTGGAAGCAAGTTCCTGCGGAAGCGATCCCTGCAACGGCAATAGCGAACACCATCGGCAAAACGAATGTTTATGACTTCGGGATTCCGGCCGGGGTCGTTGCGGGTACGGTCGGCTGCTTCTTCCGGGCCGGAACGCTCTTGTGTTTGTATCCTCGATATCGTCTGTACCGGATGGTAAACGGGATGTTCGCCTACGACATTGACTTCCGATTCAAGCATTATCCTTACGGGGCGAACTCGTTTTTCCGCATCACCTCCATTCCGACAGCGTTGCGAAACAGTACCGGATTGATCCCGGCAACGGCGATTGCTGGAGGGATAACGGTGATAACGGCGGCATCCGGCAATGACATGATCGTCGAAACCGTTGACCCTCATGGCTTGAGTCCAGGAGATAATGTCAGTATCCTGAACGGGTTGAAATTTTTGGCCGGACCTTTCCAAGTAACCATACTTGACAACCAGCACTTTTCCCTGAACTTCACCGAAAAAACCCCAGCCGAAACCATTACGGGGGCCAATGCCTGGGTCTTGTCAGCCGGCTTCTATCCGGCTTCTCGGGACGGGAACCCGTTGACCGGCATCGGCTCTTACAACCTTCTCACCCAGGCCGGGGACAATCCTATTTTCGGCGGCGTGGATTATTCGCTTCTCTTTGAACCGGAGCCATGATGGGACCGTTCCGCGAATGGCGACCGGGGATGAGACCGAGCGTTCGGGAGGAGAACGAGCGTAACCGAGCTATCGAGGCCTCGGCACGGCGAACAACCGGGGCTCGCGGCGTTGAAGGCGAAGGGGATCATCTTCCCCCTCGGCAAGATCAGCTTATCCAGATAACCGGGGTCTGCTCTGCGGTGCAGGTCGTCACGGCCGTTTGCGACGGCGGTAATTTCACCATTAACTTTGGCGGATCGGTCAGCGCTCCCATTAACTGTGCCTCAAGTGCCGCCGCGGTTCAGGGGGCAGTCAACGGGGTTCTACCAGCCGGTACGACCGTATCCGGCAATGACGGCGGACCATGGACCCTAATTTTTCCGGGGGTCTTTCCTCTCGTTACGGTCACTTCCAATCTGACCATCACCACCGGAACGCCGGGCGTGACGGTGACGGTGCCAGCGGCACAAACCGGCTGGTATTCGTGGATTCTTCTCATGGAGGACGGGAACCTACCGTTTACCAATCAATTCGTGCCGGATTATTCAGGGACGTTCGGACCGGATATTAACGGGAGTTTTGCAGCGTTTGAGGAAAACGGCAATCCCAATGTGCCGATTGGAAACACGGTTCATGCGTGGCCTGGTGAAGGCGGTCCGTATCTGCTGTTTTCTTATTCCTCTCTTGTTCCCGAGCCGTGCCCCTATCCCACCTTCACAACGGATACGATTAAGTACGATCCGGTAGCCGGGGTTTTGGCAATCACCCAAGCAACCGTAACGATCACCAATGGCTGTCCCACAGTTACGTCCACCACCCAGGTCATTTCCTTCCCCTTCCCAGGTTCTTGCTGTCAGGGCAGCGGTACGGGTGGAAGTGGCCCGGCGGGGACGTGCTGTCTCCCCAACCCCATTTGCGGGACCATCACAGCCAGCACGGACCCGAATTATGCGGTGGGGGCGACGTTTGAACTTTTGGAAACCTACATAACCACGAATTGCAATCCGAATTGCCTGCAAACAGAAACCCGGTGGGTGGGTGTCATTCCCGGCATTCCGTCAATTCCTGTCATCATCAATCCTGATTCCTGCACGCTGACAGTTCCGGCTCCCGATTTAAGCATTTGTCCTCCTCCTGTAAGCGGAAGTGGTGGGGGCGGGAGTGCCTGTTGCCCGAATTTCACCAATTCAACGCCCGGAACCTTTTGGCTTTATCTTAACGGCAAATCGTATCCGGCGGTTTGGACTCCAACTCCTAATATTGACTGGACTGGCCCGAATGATATGGGTTGCTCGGGATGCTTCTCCTACATGGGCTATTATTCCGGCGGTCATAATGTTGGAACATGGTTAGCGTTTATTCCATTAACGGACGTTCAATATTTTTCCAGCCTTGCCTCTAGCACCTGGAAGCCAACTTCATTTAATTCTGCTTACAATTCGGCGTTGGGGGCTTGCGGCCAACAATCCTTCAGCCGTACCCCCGATGGAATTATTTTGTCTTTTGGTATTACCGGGATCAATTCATGCCTGATTTTTGAGATTTTTTGGCATTTTTCCGATGGAAGCCTTGGATGCGACGGAACGGAAGTTGCCCAATATTACCCGGCAGTTTATAACTGCGATCCACTTTGCGGCATATTCAGTTTTTGGCTATCAAATTCAGGGGGGACAATTACCTATGCCCCTCTTGTCCTCAGCACCAATCCTGGCGGAACACCGGGATGCAATCCGGCATCTTATTCCACGAACACCTGGACCGAATTTGAGGTCCAGTTTGCCATTGCTGGAATGACCAACACTTTTGTCAACGGCACTTATACGTTGGTTGCTCAGGCGCCTCCCTCCGGTTCATTTACCAACGAAGTTCCAGGTTCTTGGTATTGGTATGGGCACAATTCATCTTTGAGTTACGGCAATCTTTATTTGGTAAACAACAGCGGCACCAAACAATGGGTTTTGTTTGTCAATTATTCCAATTCTGAAACTTGCACTTACACAGCAGCATATTCCGGCTCGCCCGCTTTCCCTCTTGTTTTTTCTAATCCCGTTCCTGGTGGAACCCCCGATAACTGGCCTGCAACCATCACGGTTTCTATTGTCGGAACGCCGCTGGTTGTTTCTCTTGGAACCGACCAGACAGTAAACACGCCTTACCAGGTAGTCCGCCTCCAACCTTGTTGCAACCCCTTCGACTCCGGGCCGATCAGCCTGAAAACCGCGCAGGGGTCCATCACTATCGACCTAACCGAGTGCGGCTCGGGCTCCGGCTCCGGCTCGGGCGGGGGCTGCGGCTGCACCGGCGGGGCGCCCGCAAATTTGTGTTTTAGTGTCAACGGGGTGACGCAAGGCACGTGCCCAACCAATCCCAACGGGAATTTAAGTTTGCCGTTTGTGGGGACTGTTAGCGGGACATGTGTTTACGGAAATGCAACAATTTCTGGTGGGGGTATCCAATCAACAGGAGGATGGCTGGCATTATTAGCGAATGGAGCTTTGCAAGTTGAATTTTGGGACAATGCTGGGCAGGCGACAGTCTATACAATCACTGGATTTAACTGCTCTTTCCCTGCCAATCTTTCTTATTCTGCTGGAACTCAACCCTGCGGCTCCAACTGGCCCGCAACCATCACCGTAAACTCCTGCTAATTTATGGAACTACCCCTCTGCGATTACCGGCAACCAAACGCCCACGAAACGGGCAAGCATGTCTGCACGCACCCGTGGACCCACGGCGGCACGGAAATGGGTGTCGATGATTCCTTTTGTCATAATTGTAGTTTCAGCAAAACCATAACAACCCTTCGACCGCAACCACCCACCACCCCATCCAATCCTGGACGTGGAGATTGCCGGCATTTGGGAGGCATAACCAGGAAGGTTGATTGTCCGACATGCAACCCGGCAAAGAAAATCCAGGTGGCTGTTCATTCCTGCGCGGTTTTCGGTGAATGCACGATAAACAAGCCGGTTCCAGGTTTGGCGTGCTGTTCGGGACGGTGCCAGAAATATCAGCAGCGGGAAAAATGGTCTTACGATGGTCCGGTAAAGCGGCACTTGCTCTATCACGTTTATCCCTCGAATGGCCAGAAAAACCGGGGGATTTGGCAAGCCAACGTGCGTCAACTTTTTGACTCGGGGAGATTCGAGCAATTTTCAACCGCCCATGTCGCAGTTGCGGTGGATGGAAACACGGACTCTGTTGAAGATGTCCGGCAGGCCTTTGCCGATTCACCGATTCCGGTTGCAATCAAGGAATTTCCCAACGATCCTGGTTTGCGAGAGGTTGTATCCCACAACTGGTTATGGTCCCAGGTTCCCAAGGGGAAAAACGACCTGACTTTTTGGGGACATACCAAGGGGGTGACTCACTCTGTTGCTCACAAGACTGTGCATCAATGGGCCAGAATGATGTATGACTCCATGCTTGATTATCCTGGGATTGTCGAGGATCAACTTCGCAATCTGGCTTGCACAGGGGCATTCAAGAAACTCGGGGCCGGGTGGAACCTGAGAGAGAGTAAAAGTCAGTGGCATTACACGGGATCATTT
>JAGWKL010000038.1 GCA_028865345.1 Candidatus Omnitrophota bacterium
GAGACCGAGAGCGTCATCCAAGGCCGCATCGATGATATTTGGAAGATCAAGCAAAGCCTGGACAAAAGGCTTGCTGAAAATGCCTCCGGCTCTTCGTCGGGTGTGGAGTTGCCGCCCATCATCGTCAACGCTCCCGGCCAGTCGTCTGCAGCTGAAGCGGCAGCTCCGGCGGCTGTGGCCACCGGCAAGACCCAGGGGTCCATTATCAGCATCAATGAACCCAACAATTTTGTGATCGTTGATTTGGGGCAGGATAACAGCCCCGTGGCCATCGGCAGTACACTGAAAGCTTACCGCGGTTCCAGTGAGATCGCCACCTTGCAGGTCATCCAGATCCGCCGGGACATTTGCGCCGCTGACATCAAAACGAGGTCGGCGGACCTCCGGGTGGGCGACATGGTAAAATTAGTTTCTTAACCTTCATTTGATATTTTTCTCAACGTGGTTGAAAAAAAAATAAGCATAACCGATGTGGCCCGCAAAGCCGGGGTTTCCATCACCACCGTTTCACGTGTCCTCAATAAGGTCCCTACCGTCAACAAAGAAATCGTCCAACGTGTGGAAGGCGCCATCAGCGACATGAAATTCAAGCCCAATCCGACAGCCCAGCGTCTGGCCAAAGGCATCCAGAATACCGCCGTCGGGTTTGTCATTCCCGGTTATCCCGGCATTTTTCATTCTTTCTACGCGGTGGAACTGATGCGCGGCATCGGCCACGGCTGTGAGACTCTGAGGCTCGATTTGATTTTTCATATCACCGACGGCAGCAATCCATTAAGGTCGAATTTCGCCGGTGGGCTTATTTTTGCGGACATCATCGAAAACCTGCCCCAGGTCCAGACCGCGGTCGCGGAAGGCATGCCGTGCCTGGTCATCAACCATATCGTCAAAGACCTTCAGGTCAGCTATATCGCGGTGGACAATGTCAAGGGCTCCTTTATGGCCGCGGAATATCTGGTCAATTTAGGGCATAAGCGCATTGCGACCGTCACCGGCAACATGCAGACCCAGGCGGGTATAGACCGCTTTGAAGGGTTCCAAAAGGCCTTAAAACAGCACAACATCGATTGTCCGACGGAATACGTGCATAAAGGGGATTATTCCCGCCGGTCGGCACGCCAGGCCGCGGAACGGTTCTTTTCCCTGGAAAACCCCCCGACGGCCATTTTTGCGGCCAGCGACGACATGGCCATGGAGATCGTATCGGTGTCCATGGAAAACGGCATCAAGGTGCCGGAAGACATTTCCATCATCGGTTTCGATGATAACCCTGCGGGTCTTTTCGGTCCCGTGGGCCTGACCACCATCAAGCAGCCTCTTTTTACCATGGGCGAAGAGGCGGTCAGGGTCGTTTATGAGATCATGACCGGCAAACAAAAGGGCCTGGTCCATAAGGTGCTTGCCCCCGACCTCATCGTGCGCGAATCCTGCGCGCAACCTTCCTCGTAATATATTTATCCCGTCCAATAGATGCATGCGCAGCGTGTAATAGGTTGACAACCGTCGGATTTCAGGGTATTTTAGTGCCCATGAATTATTTTGACTGCATAGTGATAGGCGCGGGACATGCGGGCATTGAAGCGGCCCTGGCTGCGGCGCGTATGGGGCTTAAAACCGCCATGGTCACCCTTTCCAAAGAGACCATAGGCCAGATGAGCTGCAATCCGGCCATCGGCGGGGTGGGCAAAGGCCAATTGGTCAAGGAGATCGACGCCCTGGGCGGCCAAATGGGTTTGGCTGCCGACGCCACCGGCATCCAATTCCGCCAGCTCAACGCCTCCAAAGGCCAGGCTGTGCGTTCCTCGCGCTGCCAGTCTGACCGCAAGCAATACCGCCTTTACATGAAACAGGTGGTCCTCTCCCAAGCCAATTTAACGGTCATCGAGGATAAAGTCAGTGAATTGACGGTGGCCGGGGGCGCTGTGCGGGGGATCAAGACCGCGGGGCAATTGAACCTGGAATCTCCGGCGGTGGTCATCACCACAGGCACCTTTTTGGACGGCCGCATCCATATGGGCCCGCAGATCACTCCCGGCGGCCGTATCGGCGAAGAGTCCTCCCGCAGGCTCGCCCAAAGCATCCGTGACCTGGGATTTGAAGTGCTCAAGTTCAAGACCGGAACGCCGCCGCGTCTCGACGGGCGCACCATTGATTTTACCAACCTGGAACGTCAAGATTCGGATGATCCTATAGTGCCGTTTTCGTTCAGGACCCATTTTATTTCGCATCAGGACAGGGAACTTCTGCCGTGCCATATCACCCGCACGACGGAGAGGACCCATGAGATCATCCGGGCGAATTTTCATTTGTCGCCCATGTATTCCGGCCAGATCAAGGCTACGGGGGTGCGTTATTGCCCTTCCATCGAAGACAAACTAAAGAAATTTGCCGACAAATCCACCCATCATGTTTTTCTCGAGCCCGAAGGCCTGGACACCTTTGAATATTATCCCAACGGCATCTCGACGGGACTGCCGGCCGATGTGCAGGAAGAGATGGTGCATTCCATCCCTGGACTCGAAAAAGCGGTGATGGTCCGTCCCGGCTATTCCATCGAGCATGGGGTGGTGCCGGCGACCGAATTAAAGCCGACACTTGAGACCAAGAAAGTCAAAGGCTTGTTTTTGGCAGGCCAGATCAACGGTACGACCGGTTATGAAGAGGCCGCGGCCCAGGGCCTGGTAGCCGGCATCAATGCGGCTTTGCATGTCAGGGCCAGAGCGCCGTTTATTTTAGGCCGCCATGAATCCTATATCGGTGTTTTGATCGACGACCTGACCACCAAAGGCACCGAAGAACCCTACCGCATGTTCACCTCGAGGGTGGAATACCGTCTGATCGTCCGTGAGGACAATGCGGACAAACGCCTGGCCGGGTATGGCCATCAGCTCGGTCTTTTGCCGTCGGATGATTACGGCAGGGTCATTGACAAATATAAGGCCATCGAAGGCGAGATCGAACATTTGCGCGCGACACAGATAGCGCCGGGGACGATCCTGGATAAAATTTTAGAGAGCGTTGCCAGCGCGCCGTTAAAGCAAGCTGTCTCCCTATACGATCTCCTTAAAAGGCCGGAGATCCATTACGGGATGATCTCAAAGTTCGACGGGAGCCTTAAAGACCTTGGGCCCAGGGCGATCGCCCAGGTCGAGTATGAGATCAAATATGAGGGCTTCATCCGTCGCCAGCACAAAGAGGTGGAAAAGTTCCGCCATATCGAACATATCCGCATTCCCGAAGGATTTGATTTTACGAAAGTGCCGGGGCTTTCCAAAGAGATTATCGAGAAGCTCAACCGATTTAATCCCGCCACCCTGGGGGCCGCCAACCGCATTTCCGGCGTCACTCCGTCGGCCATTGCGCTCTTGATGGTTTATTTTAAAAAGTGGAAACTTGAACATAAACAGGAGGCCTGATTCCATGAAAATCGCCAATGACATCACGGAACTGATCGGCAATACCCCTTTGGTCAAATTCAATAAGGTCACGCAGGGCTGCCATGCCACCGTCGTGGGGAAGTTGGAATTTTATAATCCTTTAAGCTCGGTCAAGGACCGCATCGGTTTTAAAATGGTCCGCGCCGCCGAGCAGGCGGGAAAGATCAAGGCAGGCACCGTGATCGTGGAGCCCACCTCCGGCAATACCGGCATTGCCCTGGCCTTTGTCTGCGCCGTCAAAGGGTATAAGTTGATGTTGACCATGCCCGAGACCATGAGCCTGGAGCGCCGCGCCCTGCTCAGGGCCCTGGGCGCGGACTTGATCTTAACGCCCGGTTCCGAAGGCATGAAGGGCGCCATCAAGAAGGCCAAGGAGATCATGGATTCCGATCCGGAAAAATATTTTATGCCGCAGCAATTCGATAATCCGGCCAACGTGGAGATCCACCGCCTGACCACGGCCGAAGAGATCTGGCGCGACACCGACGGCAAGGTGGACATCCTTATTTCCGGGGTGGGCACCGGCGGCACCATAACCGGGGTCGCCCAGGTGATCAAACAGCGCAAGCCTTCCTTCAAAGCCATTGCCGTTGAACCTACCACATCGCCGGTCCTTTCCGGCGGACAGCCGGGCCCCCATAAAATTCAGGGCATCGGCGCCGGTTTTATCCCCAGCATCGTGGATGTGAAGCTCATTGATGAAGTCGTCCAGGTCAGCAATGATGAAGCTTTTGCCATGGCCAAGAGATTGATCCGTGAAGAAGGCGTGCTGTGCGGGATTTCATCGGGTGCGGCGGTGAGTGCGGCGGTCAAGGTGGCCCGTCGCGAGGAAAACAAGGGCAAGCTCATCGTGGCCATCATTCCCTCTACCGGCGAACGTTATCTGTCCACCGACCTCTTTGCCGAGTACCGTTCCTGACAGCGGTCCCTGTCTCGGCCCGGCTAATGCCAGGCATGGAACTTTTAGCTAAATCCCTTTGTCTAAATGAGTGAAGGATAAAAGGGAGGCAGCTATGAAATCCATGACAAACATCAAGACAGTCCTTACAGTTACGTTTTTTATTTTTGCTTTTTGCGTTTCGGCTTTGCCTGCCCGGGCAGACCAACCGGATGCGTATAAGCAGGACAAGAAAGCTTCCAATTTTATTTCACGCCAAGTGCCGACTTCCCGAAAGCCTGTTGCAAAGGCGCCGGCGCATCGCGACCAGCCCAGGCAGCAGCCGCAGGCCCGGCCGCAGGCGAGCCAGCCGGCAAGGGCTAAGCAGGATGACAGGGCCCAGTGGAAAGGCCATGATCAAAGGAAGGATCATGATGCGCGTCCCCGACAAGACCGGGGCCGTCCTCAAAGGCCTATTCAAATCGTCAACTTTATTAATTTTGTCCCTGATGTCTATGCGCAGGACAGTGTCGATGATAATGCAGGCACGACCGGCATGCTCGTGAATAGTTCGCCTCAGCCTTTGGCAGGGTCTGCCGGTTATTTATCGGTTTATATTAATGGAGGGACATACTTCTATTATCAAGGCAGCTTTTTTATGCTGACCTCTTCCGGCTACGAGACGGTCGATCCATCCACCTTGGCCGCCGACGGGGTATTTAACATCGAAATCCCCAACAGCAGCGGAGCATATACGCAGATACAGTTAGAGGCCGTGAACAACGGTTATGTCGGGCCCCAGGGGGAATTTTATCCGCAGTTCCCGTCCATCCCGCAACTGCAGGCCATCTACGTTCGATAGGCGGTTTCCGGCGTCATGGCCTGTTTTCAATGTGCCGCCAGTCGGTGAACACCGGATCGAAGTTTCTGGCTTTGAGCAATTTGACGATCTCGTCGACGGAGCGTTCGTCCTTGATGTCGAATTGGGGGTCCTGCTTTTCCTGTTCCAGAAGGGTATAGCCGCCCACCGATGTGTTGGAGCCTGCGGAAATACGGGTGATGGCGATCTCCAGCAGATGGTCCCGCAGCCGCGGCGCCTCGCGGGTGGAAAGATTGATGCCCACCCTGGGAAACAACAGGCGGGTCAGGCAAAGGATCTGGACAAACTGCACGTCATCCACGTCGCAACTTGCCAGGGTTTCGCTTTTTACGGTACGCAGTCTCGGGAAAGACACGCTGTATTCCACCCCCGGAAAATCTTTTTCCAGCTGGCGTAAATGCTGATAAAGCGCGTACACGTCATCGACGACATTCCCCAATCCCAGAAGAACGCCCAAAGAAATCTGGCGCATGCCCGCCTCCGCCGCCCGGCGGGGGGTGTCATAACGGAAATCGTAATCTTTTTTATAGCCGGCCAGGTGCACCTCGGCGTAGCGTTTGCGGTCATAGGTTTCCTGGTAAACGGTGATACCGTCGACACCGGCGGCGAATAACTCTTTGTATTCATCGGCGCGCATGGGGTGCACTTCCAGACTGACGCCCTGAAAATATTCCGAGGCAATGCCGGCCGCTTCTTTCAGGTAGGAGAGGGGCGTGTGCTTGTAGGATTCGCCGGTCAGCATCAGGATGTTGCGGATGCCCTGGGCATGGATGAACTGCATTTCCCGCCGGTATTGTCCGGGCTCAAGCCTGATGCGCTGGATGTTATGGCGGCTGTGAAAACCGCAATAGGTGCAATGGCTGGAGCAGAAATTGGACAGATACAAAGGGCTGTAGAGGCTGATGGCGCGCCCGAAATATTGCCGGGTGGTTTGCGCGGCCTTGTGGGCCAATGCCTCGATGGACTGCGGGCTTCTGTCGTCGAGGATTTCTTTAATTTGTCCGTACGTCATCATATAAAAATCCGGTCAGGGGCGAAGAGGCCTTGGCGGAGGTCTGCTGCTGCGGCAGGCCGCTTAAATGGGCCTGGCGCCCGGCTTCAATGGCAAGGGCAAAGGCCTTAGCCAGCGCCGCCGGATTCGGGCTCGTTGCGATGGCCGTGTTGGCCAGCACGGCATCCGCGCCCATTTCCATGGCCTCAGCCGCCTGCGAAGGGGCGCCGATGCCGGCATCCACCACGATGGGCACGTCAATCTCATTGATCAGCACCTGGATGAGTTCCCTGGTCTTCAAGCCCTGGTTGCTGCCGATAAAAGAGCCCAGCGGCATCACCGTCGCGGCCCCGGCCGCAACCAGGGCGCGGGCGGTATAGAGGTCCGGCGAGATATAGGGCAGGACCACAAATCCTTCCGCGCTTAGGATTTCCGTCGCTTTGACGGTTTCCTGGTTGTCCGGCAGCAGATATTTGCTGTCGTTGATGACCTCGATCTTCACCCAGTTGCCGCAGCCCGAGTCTTTGGCCAGGCGGGCGATGCGCACGGCTTCCTGGGCATTACGGGCGCCGGAGGTGTTGGTCAAAAGCGTCACGTGGGGCGGAATGTGCTCGAGGATGTTCTCCTCGTGGCGCTCCAGGTCGATGCGGCGCAAGGCGACAGTTACGATCTGGGTGCCGCTTGCGGCGATGGTTTGGGCCAGTTGCTGTTTATTCCTGAATTTACCGGTACCAAGCAGAAACCTGCTGGTAAAGGGTTTGCCGGCAATCACCAGGGGAGTGTCTGTCATGGTCAACCACCGCCGACGAAGGTGACTATCTCGAGGCTGTCACCGTCTTTGAGCCTTGTTTGCCCCCGCATCTGTGACGGAATGATGGAGCCGTTGAGTTCCGTGATCACGTGCCGGGGTTGCTTGCCCAAGGCGCTTACGATATCGGATAAATTCCCGTCGTTGGTCAATTGCCTGGGTGTTCCATTGATCGTGATGTTCATGGCATCAATTCTAATTTATTTGGCCCCAAAAAGCAAATTTTCGTGCCCGGAGCTCCGCCGTCCACCGCTGTGCGGCGGGGCCACAATTTACGAATAATGTTATTTACAGCCCGGATTTTGTTATAAAATAAACCTGTTTATCCCAAAGACCAGAGGGTAAGAAATATCTTTTATTTGCGGCTGTTTTTTGTATAATACAACCTTTAACGGCTAAAATCAGGGTCACAAAAAAGGACGGTGTGGCGTAAAATGAACAAAACAGCTGTTTTCGGTTATGAGCTCCTGCTCGATCTTTATGATTGCAAGCCGGGAGTGTGCGATGATCTGACGCTGTGCTATAATTTTCTCGACGAGATCGTAGGTTTTCTGGGGATGGAAAAACAGGCGCCTCCGTCCATCTTCAGGTCGGACGCCGCCCGTTTCCCGGACAAGGCCGGCCTTTCCGGATGGGTGCCGCTGATTGAAAGCTCGATTGTCATCCACACGCTTTCCCCTAAGGATTTCATCACGGTGGATATCTATTGCTGCCGCGCTTTTGACCGTAAGAAAGCCGAAGAGTTTTGCCGCCGTTTTTTTGCGCCTAAAAAGGTGCAGGCGCAGTTTGTGGAGCGGGGCTTGAGTTATCACGACGCCGCCGGGCCTGTGAAAGAATTGGCGCATAAGTAATATATGATGTCACCCCCGAATGTTTTTATGGGGGGCCAGACACGGTTATTTAAATGGGGATTGGCTAAAAACTGATCCCCTTCTTTATTCATAATTCATGCCCTACACAACCAACGACATAAAGGCCATTGAAAGCAAGTGGCAGAAGTATTGGGAGAAGCACCGCAGCTTCCGCGCGGCAGCCGCCCCCAACAAGCCCAAATACTACGTGCTGGAGATGTTCCCGTATCCCTCGGGCAAGATCCACATGGGCCACGTGCGCAATTATACGATCGCGGATGTGATCGCCCGCTACAAGATGATGCAGGGCTTCAATGTGCTGCACCCCATCGGGTACGACGCCTTTGGCCAGCCGGCCGAGAACGCGGCCATCAAGAACAAGACCAATCCCGCGGACTGGACCTACAAATGCATCGCCCAGATGCACGATGAGCTAAAGAAGATGGGCTTTTCCTACGACTGGGACCGCGAGCTCTCCACCTGCGACGCCGAATACTACAAATGGAACCAATGGATCTTCCTCAAGATGTTCGAGCGCGGGCTGGCCTATAAAAAGGCCTCGTCGGTCAACTGGTGCCCTGATTGCGAAACCACGCTGGCCAACGAAGAGGTCATCAACGGCGCCTGCTGGCGCTGCAAGACCGTGGTCGTGCAGAAAGATTTGGAGCAGTGGTATTTAAAGATCACCCAGTACGCACCCGCCCTCTTGGATGATCTGCAAAAGCTTGAGCAATGGCCATCGCGTGTGCGGCTGATGCAGGAAAACTGGATCGGCAAAAGCTACGGGGTTGAGATTTATTTTAAAGTCAAAGACTCCAAAGAGACGATCAGCGTTTTTACGACCAGGGCAGACACCATTTTCGGCGCCACCTATGTGGTGCTGGCGCCCGAGCATCCGTTGGTCAAGAAGCTCGTTGCAGGAACGCCGCAGGCAAAAGAAACTCTGGCCTTTATTGAGAAAACCACGAATAAAAGCAAGTCCCTGCGCATGTCCGGCGACCAGCGCAAGGAGGGCGTATTTACCGGCCGCCACGCCGTTAATCCTGTCAATAATGAAGCGATCCCCATTTATATCGGCGACTATGTGCTCATGGAATACGGCACCGGCGCCATCATGGCCGTGCCCACCCATGACCAGCGCGATTTTGAATTTGCCAAAGAGCACAAGCTGCCGATGCGCATCGTCATTCAAGACCCCAAAAATCCCGGCATTACCGTTGAAAAAATGACCAAGGCCTTTGAAGAAGAGGGGATTTTAGTCAATTCCGGGTCATTTGATCAAACGCCCAACGTTGAGGCCAAAAAGAATATCGCCGAATGGATGCAAGACCAAGGTTTTGGCAAAATGAGCGTACACTGGCGCCTGCGCGACTGGCTCATTTCCCGCCAGCGCTATTGGGGCACGCCCATTCCCATCATCTATTGCGAAGCCTGCGGCCAGGTGCCTGTGCCCTGGCGCCAATTGCCGGTGGAGCTGCCCAAGGATGTCGAGATCACAGGCGAGGGCGGCTCGCCGCTGGCTCGTTCGCGCGGCTTTGTGGAATGCACCTGCCCTAAATGCAACAAGCCCGCCCGCCGGGAAACCGACACCATGGCCACCTTTTTCGATTCGTCCTGGTATTTCCTGCGGTTCTGTTCGGCGCGCAATAACGATGAGATTTTCGACGCCAAGGACGCCGCCTATTGGATGCCGGTCGACCAGTATATCGGCGGCATCGAGCACGCCATTTTGCATCTTTTGTATTCCCGTTTCTTCACCAAGTTCTTCAAGGACTTGGGGTTGATCACCATGGACGAGCCTTTCGTGCGCCTGCTCACCCAGGGCATGGTGCTCAAAGAAGGCGAGGTCATGTCCAAGTCCCGCGGCAATACGGTCGATCCCGATGAAGTTTTATCCAGGTACGGCGCCGATACCCTGCGCCTGTTTATTCTGTTCGCCGCGCCGCCCGAGGACCAGCTGGAATGGAACGACAGCGGCCTGGAAGGCTCCTGGCGTTTTTTGAACCGCGTCTATCAAATGGTCGAAAAGCGCTATTCTTCTACCGTCATTCAAGCACCATCTTCCGTCATTCGGAGCTCGACTCCTGTCATTCTGAGCCCGAAGGGCGAAGAATCTCATCCCGACCCCACCCTCGAACGCGAGCGCAACAAAGCCATCAAGTCCGTCACGCAATCCTTCGAAGAAGGCTATAAATTCAATACCGCCATCAGCCACATGATGGTCCTGGCCAATGCCATTGACAAGGCCAAAACAAATGTGGATGCCGCCATCGAAACCCTGGTTTTGCTTTTAGCGCCTTTTGTACCCCATGTGGCCGAGGAGATGTGGCAGATGATGGAAAAGACAGAGGCCTCAATCGCTCATGCCGCCTGGCCGGTCTTTGACGAAGCCGCGCTCAAGACCGCCGTCATCACCATGGCCGTTCAGGTCAACGGCAAGGTCCGCGGCCAAATACAGGTCGCCCCCGACACCGCCCAGGACGAACTGCGCAAGCTGGCCCTGGCCGATCCCGGTGTGGCCAAATACGCGCAAGACGCCGCCATCAAAAAGTTCATCGTCGTCCCCAACAAACTCATCAGCATTGTCGTAGCCTAACCACGGTCGCCTTTATCCGCCAGCCTTTTCTAAATGTCCAGAAACACAACGCCCGCCAAAAAGCATGGCGGGCTGTGTTTCTGAATCGGCGTCGTAGGCTGGCGGGGCTCCAGTGGTTTCGAAAATTGTTTCCCAAATCGCCCGTACCATCTTTCCCTTGTCCATTTTAGGTTCACTCTTGAAGGGAGGGCATTGACATTCATCAAAAAGAGACTAAAATAAAATTGTTGGCTCACATGGG
>JAGWKL010000039.1 GCA_028865345.1 Candidatus Omnitrophota bacterium
TTGGAGTGTTGAGCAAGACCGGAGTCAACTGGGCTGACTTTGGGGTGTGGAGCAAGGCAGGGATCAACTGGAATGACTTCCAAGTGTTGAGCAAGACAGGGCTCAACTGGAATGATCTGGACGTGTTAAGCCGCACGGGCATCAACTGGAACGATTTCGGGGTGATGAGCAAAGCTGGGGTCAACTGGAATGATTTGAGCACGATGAGCAGGACATCCATCAACTGGAATGGATTGGCGGTGCTGACGAGTTCGAACGTGAACTGGAATGCTTTGGAACAATTTACGCAAGCAGGCGTGAATTGGAATTACCTGGCCATATTGACTTCCTCGGGCGTCAACTGGCAGGACCTGGCGGTATTTACCACCAGTTCGGTCAACTGGAGCGATTTGGCGGTATTAAGCAAGACAGGCGTCAATTGGGATGATTTTGGTGTGCTAAGCAAGGCCGGCATCAATTGGGATGATATCGGGGTGTTGGGTAAAACGAATATCAACTGGAACGACTTCGGAGTTTTAAGCAAGACCGGTATCAACTGGAGTGATTTTGGTGTATTGAGCAACACAGGGATCAACTGGAACGATTTAGGTGTGATGAGCAAGACAGGGATCAACTGGATGGATTTCAATACCCTGTCAACCACCGGGATCAACTGGATGGATCTGGGAAGCTACATCAATACGTTGTCGGAGGCGGGGATCAACTGGAGCGATTTTGCGGTGATGACGAGGACCGGGGTCAATTGGGAAGACATGGCGGTATTTACCAAGACCGGGATCAACTGGAATGACTTCGGAGTGTTGGGCAAGGCTGGGATCAACTGGAATGATTTCGGAGTGATGGGTAAGGCTGGGATCAACTGGTATGACCTGAATGTGTTCAGCCGTACAGGCGTCAACTGGAGCGACTTGGGGGTGTTGAGCAAAACCGGGGTCAATTGGTATGACCTCAACGTGTTAACCCGTACAGGCATCAACTGGGATGACCTGGGAGTAATGACCAAGACCGGGATCAACTGGGATTCATTAGGAAGCCTTACGAATTCCAATATTAACTGGCAGGCCCTGCAATTATTCACCCAGGCCGGCGTCAATTGGTCCTATTTGGCCGTATTGAGCGGCTCGGGAATCAATTGGCAGGACTTCGGAGTATTCACCAATTCTTCCATTAATTGGTATGACTTATCCGTATTGAGCAATACAGGGATCAACTGGGCTGATATCAATGTGCTCGGCCGCACGGGGATCAACTGGAATGATTTCGGTGTGATGAGCAAGACAGGGATCAACTGGAATGACTTCGGCGTGATGAGCAAGACAGGAGTCAACTGGGCAGACTTTGGGGTATGGAGCAAGGCTGGGATCAATTGGAATGATTTTGGGGTGTTGAGCAAGACCGGAGTCAACTGGAGTGACTTTGGAGTATTGAGCAAGACAGGGATCAACTGGAGTGATCTGGGCGTATTGAGTGAGACAGGGATCAACTGGAACGATTTGGGAATATTGAGCAAGACGGGTATCAACTGGTATGACCTCAACGTTTTAAGCCGCACGGGAATCAATTGGAGTGATTTGGGGGTGTTGAGCAAGACCGGAGTCAACTGGTATGACCTCAACGTTTTAAGCCGCACGGGAATCAATTGGAGTGATCTGGGCGTGTTAAGTGAGACGGGGATCAACTGGAGTGATTTGGGCGTATTGGCCGATACAGGGATCAACTGGAGTGATCTGGGCGTGTTAAGTGAGACGGGGATCAACTGGAATGATTTTGGAGTATTGAGCAAGACCGGAGTCAACTGGAGTGATCTTGGTGTATTGAGCAAGACCGGGCTCAACTGGAACGACTTCGGCGTGTTGAGCAAGACGGGGATCAACTGGAGTGATCTAGGCGTAATGGCCAAGACCGGAATTAACTGGAACGATTTCGGCGTGTTGAGTAAGACCGGAATTAATTGGAATGATTTTGGAGTGTTGAGCAAGACCGGAGTCAATTGGTATGACCTCAACGTTTTAAGCCGCACGGGAATCAATTGGAGTGATCTGGGCGTGTTAAGTGAGACGGGAATCAACTGGAGTGATTTCGGCGTGTTGAGCAACACTGGAATCAACTGGGGCGACCTTAATGTCTTAAGCCGCACCGGCGTCAACTGGAATGATTTCCGGGTCCTGTCCACATCGGGCATCAACTGGATGGACCTTGGAAGCTACATTAATACCTTGTCTGAAGCCGGGATCAACTGGAGTGATTTTGCGGTGATGACAAGGACGGGGATCAATTGGCAGGACATGGCGGTATTCACCAAGACCGGCATCAACTGGAATGATTGGGGCGTGTTGAGCAGGACCGGCATCAACTGGAATGATTTCGGGGTGTGGAGCAAGGCTGGAATTAATTGGAATGATTTCGAAGTGTTGGGCAAGACCGGGATCAACTGGAGTGATTGGGGCGTGTTGAGCAAGGCCGGCATCAATTGGAGCGATTTGGGAGTATTGGCCGATACAGGGATCAATTGGAACGACTTTAATGTGATCAGCCGCACAGGGATCAACTGGAGCGACTTCAGCGTAATGAGCAATACAGGGATCAACTGGAGCGATTTGGGGGTGTTGGGCAAGACAGGGATCAATTGGAATGACATCAATGTGATCAGCCGCACTGGGATCAACTGGAACGACTTCGGCGTGATGAGCAAGACAGGGATCAACTGGCATGATTGGGAGGTCTTATCCACCTCCGGCATAAACTGGCATGATCTGGCTGTCATGGGCGCTGTTTCCATCAATTGGAGTTCATTAGGACAATTGACAAATTCCGGCGTCAACTGGGACGCGCTGCAACTGTTCACCCAGGCAGGCGTTAATTGGTCCTACCTGGCTGTGTTGTCCTCTTCCGGGATCAATTGGCTGGATTTCGCGGTATTTACCAACAGTACCATTAACTGGAGCGACCTAAGTGTATTAAGCAAGGTCGGCATCAATTGGAATGATTTTGGAGTGATGAGCAGAACTGGGGTCAACTGGAATGATTTCGGCGTGTTAAGTAAGACCGGGGTCAACTGGAGTGATTTTGGGGCCTTGAGCAAGACCGGAATCAACTGGAGTGATTTTGGGGTCTTGAGCAAGACAGGGATCAACTGGAGTGATCTAGGCGTAATGGCCAAGACCGGAATTAACTGGAACGATTTCGGCGTGTTGAGTAAGACCGGAATTAATTGGAATGATTTTGGAGTGTTGAGCAAGACAGGGATCAACTGGAGTGATTTGGGAGTGTTGAGCGAGACCGGAATTAATTGGAATGATCTGGGTGTTTTGAGCAATACCGGGATCAACTGGAGCGATATCAATGTGCTTGGCCGCACGGGGATCAATTGGAATGATTTCAAGGTCCTGACCACCTCGGGCATCAATTGGATGGACCTGGGAAGCTATATTAATACCTTGTCTGAAGCCGGGATCAACTGGAGTGATTTTGCGGTGATGACAAGGACCGGAATCAATTGGGGCGACTTGTCGGTATTGACCAAGACCGGGATCAACTGGAGCGATTGGGGCGTGTTGAGCAAGACCGGGATCAACTGGAATGATTTTGGAGTGTGGAGCAAGGCCGGAGTCAACTGGTATGATCTTAATGTGTTAAGCCGTACGGGCATCAACTGGAATGATTTCGGAGTGTTGAGCAAGACCGGGATCAACTGGAGTGATTTAGGCGTGATGGCCAAGACGGGGATCAACTGGGATGATTTCGGAGTGTTGAGCAAGACCGGCATCAACTGGAGTGATCTGGGCGTGATGAGCAAGACCGGGATCAACTGGGTATCAATGGGAAGCCTGACAAATTCCAATGTTAACTGGGAGGCCCTGCAATTATTTACTCAGGCCGGCGTCAACTGGGACTTTTTGGCCGTATTGAGTTCTTCAGGGATCAATTGGCAGGACTTTGCAGTATTTACCAATACTTCTGTCAACTGGTATGACCTTTCGGCGTTAAGCAAGACGGGCATCAACTGGAGCGACTTCGGGGTTTTAAGCAAGACAGGCATCAATTGGTATGATTTGAATGTGCTAAGCCGCACAGGCATCAACTGGAATGATTTCGGCGTGTTGAGCAAGACAGGCATCAACTGGTATGACATGAATGTGTTGAGCCGTAACGGCATCAATTGGAATGATCTGAATGTGCTAAGCCGCACAGGCATCAACTGGAATGATTTCGGCGTGTTGAGCAAGACAGGCATCAATTGGCATGACATAAGTGTATTAAGCGGCACAGGCATCAACTGGAATGATCTGGGTGTCATGAGCAAGACAGGCGTGAATTGGCAGGACTTAAACGTCATGTCCCGCATAGGCGTTAATTGGACTTCCATTGGATTTTTGTCCCAGTCAGGCGTCAATTGGACTGATTTTGCCGTCATAACCGATTCGCATATCAACTGGGCGGACTTAAGCCAGCTTACGGGAACAGGTATCGGCGGAGCTATCAACTGGCAGGATTTCACGGTATTGTCGCAGGCAGGGATCAATTGGGAAGACATGGCACGCATGAGCAACACCGGAGTCAACTGGAATGATTTCGGAGTCATGAGCACGGTTGGGGTCAATTGGAACGATTTTGAGGTCTTAAGCAAAACCGGGGTCAATTGGAACGACGTTTATACGTTGAGCCGCACAGGCATCAACTGGAACAATTTCAGCCTGATGAGCAATGTGGGGATCAACTGGAATGATCTGAATGTGTTAAGCCGCACCGGCGTCAACTGGAATGATTTCCAGGTCCTGTCCACCACAGGCATCAACTGGATGGATTTGGGAAGCTACATTAATACCCTGTCCGAGGCAGGGATCAACTGGAGTGATCTGGCCTTGATGACAAAGACAGGCTTGAATTGGAGCGATCTGGCCGTATTGACCAGGACCGGCGTCAATTGGAATGATTTTGGGGTTTTGGGCAAGGCAGGGATCAACTGGTATGATTTTGGTGTCTTGAGCAAGACCGGGATCAACTGGAATGATTTCGGCGTGATGAGCAAGACCGGGATCAACTGGAATGATTTCGGTGTGATGAGCAAGATCGGAATTAACTGGAATGATATGGGAGTCTTAAGCAAGACCGGGATCAACTGGAACGATATGTATGTTTTAGGCCATATCGGGCTTAATTGGAATGATATCAGCCGGATGAGCAATGTGGGTGTAAATTGGAATGATATTGAGACATGGAGCAAAGCCGGGATCAATTGGAATGACTTGCAGGTCCTGTCAACTACAGGCATCAACTGGATGGATTTGGGAAGCTACATGAACACCTTGTCCGAAGCCGGGATCAACTGGAGTGATTTTGCGGTGATGACGAGGATCGGGGTCAACTGGCAGGATATGGCGGTATTTACAAGGACCGGGATCAACTGGAGCGATTGGGGCGCCTTAAGCAAGACCGGTATCAACTGGAATGATCTGGGAGTCTTAAGCAAGACCGGTATCAACTGGAATGATATCAATGTCGTAAGCCGCACGGGGATCAACTGGAATGATTTCGGTGTGTTGAGCAAGACAGGCATCAATTGGAATGATTTGGGGGTCTTAAGCAAGACCGGTATCAACTGGAATGATTTGTATATTATCGGCCATACAGGGATCAATTGGAATGATTTGGGCGTATTAAGCAATACAGGGATCAATTGGAGTGATCTGGGCGTATTGGGCAAGGCAGGGGTCAATTGGTATGACCTGAACGTCCTGTCGCGCAACGGGATCAACTGGAATGACCTGAACGTCCTGTCGCGCAACGGGATCAACTGGAGTGACCTGAACGTCTTGACGCGCAACGGGATCAACTGGAATGACCTGAACGTCTTAACACGTAACGGGATCAATTGGTACGATATTTATACGTTAAGCCATACAGGGATCAACTGGAGTGATTTCGGCGTATTAAGCAATACCGGGATCAATTGGAATGACCTGAACGTTTTGTCCCGCGAGGGGATCAACTGGAATGATATCCAGACGTTGAGCCACACGGGGATCAACTGGAATGATTTCGGGGTTTTGAGCAAAACCGGAATCAACTGGAACGATTTTGAAGTATTAAGCAAGACAGGGGTCAATTGGAACGACATTTATACCTTAAGCCATGTCGGCGTCAACTGGAATAATTTCAGCCTCATGACCAATGTGGGCGTTAATTGGAATGATGTCCAGACATGGAGCAGGGCCGGCATCAACTGGAATGACCTGCAGATCTTGTCCACCACAGGGATCAACTGGTCGGATTTGGGCAGCTATTTCAATACCTTGTCCGAGGCTGGGATCAACTGGAGCGATCTGGCGGTCATGACCCGTGTCGGCATGAATTGGAATGACCTGTCCGTCTTGACCAAGACCGGGCTCAACTGGAGTGATTTCGGAGTGTTGAGCAATACGGGCATCAATTGGGCTGATTTCGGAGTGTTGGGCAAGACCGGCATTAACTGGAATGACATCAATGTGATCAGCCGCACAGGGATCAACTGGAATGATTTTAGGGTGTTAAGCCGTGTGGGCATTAACTGGAATGATTTTGCGGCTTGGAGCAAGGCCGGGATCAACTGGAATGATTTCCAGGTCCTGTCCACCACCGGCATCAACTGGAGTGATTTGGGCAGCTACATGAATACCTTGTCCGAAGCCGGGATCAACTGGAGCGACCTTGCGGTGATGACAAATATCGGCATGAATTGGAGTGATTTGTCGGTATTAAGCCGCACGGGAATCAACTGGAACGATTTCGGAGTTTTGAGCAAAACCGGCATCAACTGGAATGATTTCGGACGCCTTAGCAAGACCGGGGTCAACTGGGATGACATCAACGTCATCAGCCGCACAGGGATCAACTGGAACGATTTCGGAGTGTTGAGCAACACCGGCATCAATTGGAGCGATTTTGGACGCCTCAGCAAGACCGGGGTCAACTGGGATGATATCAATGTCATAAGCCGCACGGGCATCAATTGGGATGATTTTGGGGTCCTTTCCAAAACAGGGGTCAACTGGAATGATTTCGGCGTGTTGACCAAGGCGGGCGTGAATTGGTATGACCTCAATGTGTTGAGCCGCAACGGCATCAACTGGTATGACTTGAACGTCCTGACCCGCAACGGGGTCAACTGGAATGATTTTGGTGTCATGACCAGGACCGGCATCAATTGGAATGATTTTGGTGTCATGACCAAGACCGGCATCAACTGGAATGACCTGCAAGTCTTCAGCCGGATCGGGATCAACTGGAATGATATCCGGACATTAAGCCGCACGGGGATCAATTGGGATAATTTGGGAGTCATGTCCAACATCGGGATCAACTGGAATGATATTTACACCTTAAGCCATATTGGCATCAATTGGAATGATATTTATGAGATGAGCAACATCGGGATCAATTGGAACAATATGCAGGTCTTAAGCAATACGGGGATCAACTGGAATGATTTGAAGGTGATAACCCAGACGGGCGTTAACTGGGCTGACTTCAACCTTTTAAGCCGCGTAGGTATTAATTGGCAACAGTTCTCACTCTTAAGTAGTTCAGGGGTCAATTGGGACGATTTGGCCGTGGTGACCAACTCAGGTATCAACTGGCTTGATTTGAGCCAGTTGACGGGAACAGGCATCGGCGGGAACATCAATTGGGAAGCATTCCAGGTGATGTCCAATTCCGGTGTCAATTGGGAAAATATGGCTGTTATGAGTACGGTTGATATCAATTGGTATGATTTCGGGCGATTAAGCAATGTCGGCATCAACTGGAATGATTTCGGGGTCATGGGCCGTTCGAACATCAACTGGAATGATATAGGGGTCATGAGCCAGGTCGGCGTCAACTGGACCAGCTTCGGGTTGATGTCGAATTCCGGTGTCAATTGGAGCAACATCACCGTCTTGTCAAATTCAGGTGTGAATTGGAACGAATTTACGGCATTGAGCACGGCAGGCGTCAATTGGCTTGATCTCAACAGGTTAAGTTATGCGGGCGTCAACTGGGATGATTTGGGCAGGATGACAAATACAGGGATCAACTGGAATGACTTTGTCGTCATGAGCACCACGGGCATCAACTGGTCTGACTTTGGAGTGTGGAGCAGGGCGGGGATCAACTGGAATGATTTCGGAGTCTTAAGCAAGGTCGGCATCAATTGGAACGACATGAATGTCTTTACCAAAGTAGGGGTCAACTGGGCCGATTTGGCCGTGTATACGCATGCCGGTGTCAATTGGTATGAGCTTGGGGCCATGTCCAATGCCGGCATCAATTGGGATTCCCTGGCGGTGTTTACCACGGCCAATGTCAATTGGCAGGGGCTTGATTTAATAAGTCAGTCCGGCATTAACTGGAACGATTTGGGGGTCATGACCAATACGCACGTCAACTGGGACGATTTGAACGTTTTAAGCCGCACAGGCATCAACTGGACGGATTTCAATACCTTAAGCCGTACAGGCATCAACTGGGCGGACTTCGGTGTCATGTCCAAGAGCGGCGTCAATTGGGCCTCCCTGGAGACTTTGAGCGACACGGGCATCAATTGGAACGATTTGAAGGTAATGACCTCAACGGGTGTCAATTGGAACGGTATCAGTGTTCTTTCCCAGGCCGGGGTCAACTGGGAATCGCTCTCGGTTTTATCGGACGCGAACATCAACTGGTATGCCCTGACCAACATTGCCAATTCCGGCATCAATTGGGGAGGCATCGCGGCCCTGGCAGATTCCAATGTCAATTGGAATGACCTGGCTGTGCTTTCCAATACCGGCGTCAATTGGGCCGACTTCCTAAAAATATCCGAGACCGGGATCAATTGGAGCGATTTGAACGCTTTAAGCCGTGCACAGATCAATTGGGACAGCATCAGCTCCCTGTCCACCAGTAATATCAACTGGCAGGGCATTGATGTGCTTTCCTATGCCAATGTGAATTGGTATGGGGTTGGCCAATTGTCCAATGCCGGCATTAATTTTGCGAGCTTCAGCCAGATGTCGACGGCAGGCATCAACTGGCAGGACATCGCCGCGCAATCCAAGGCCGGGATCAACTGGGAAGATGTGGCCTCGGAAAGCCATGGCGGCGTCAATTGGGAAGACCTGGCCGTGTCCAGCACATCCGGGATCAACTGGTCCGGTCTTAATACGTTGATGACCAATATGACAACCGTTGTCAATGATCTGGGTACGCCTACTGATAAAGGCACGACAACAGTATTCGGTCAATTGTATAATATTTCACAGGCTGTCGGCGGTCTTTCATCCAGCAGCCCGATCACCCAGATCAAGAATACGGTGACCACGGTCCTTTCAACCCTGCAATCAGTGCAAACCACGATTGGGACCGCCAAGGATGTGTCCACCAGTACTTTATTCGGTGTGGCCAATAATGCCAGCAACAATGCCGCCGCGGCCATGCAATTCGCCCAGCAGGTCATCAGCGATCTGGGCGTCAACGGTGCCCAACCGAACGCTTACCAGGAACTCAAAAATCTTGAAAACGCGATCCAGGACATCCAGACGTCTCTGACCGGTTTGACCACCGGCATCAATAACACGCCGGGATTGACCCAGGATACCATCGATAAATTGACAAACTTCCTTAACCAGCAGGCCAAACAGGCGGGATTGCAAAAGACACTGGGCGTCCAGGGTCTTAGCGCGAAAGAAGCCCAGGATATGCAAAAGGTCAATGACAAATTAGAAGAGATCAATGCCAAGATCGACGCCTTGCGCGAAGCCATAGGCGGCCAGGAAGTGGTGGTCAAGAGTTACTATGAAAGCGAATAAAACCATTCTTTTCAAATTGTTTGCGGCGGGAGTTTTCCTTTATTTAGGGATCGTGCCGGCGGTCTTTGCCGACATTGTCATCAATGTCGTGGCTGTCAATGCCACCAATTCCCCCAAGACCTCTCCGATCAAATTCGACCTCCCGGGTGAGTTGACCCCGGAAGATATCCTGGACACCAACGGCCTTCAACTTGACTACAGCGTCGATGACG
>JAGWKL010000040.1 GCA_028865345.1 Candidatus Omnitrophota bacterium
CAGAAAGCCGTTGAAATATTAAAGATCGATGCCCAAGGCCGTACGATAGGCCGCTTTGTCAAAATGTTCGACGGCGGCTATCAGCTTATGGACGTTCATTCCATGGGCGAATATTTGAGAACTCATTTCCTCGTCGTTTCCCATGATATGCGGTATTCGGGGTATGTTTCCTGGCAGGACCTGAAGGACCCCCGGATCCATGAGATCATCCGGGAGCATGCCTCAGAGGTCACCATGATGGATATCCAGCAGCACGTGACGGCCCGGGTTTATCTCAACAGGGACATGAACGGCAGCCGCGTGGAGGTCATGCAGCCTCACAACACGTCGCTCATCTTTGAACTGCCTTCGTACTTTCCGGGCAACCTGTCCGATCCTGTGGCCAAGACCATGTCGGTCCTGCCCAAGGACTCCCCGGACGGATTGCTGCACGTGTGGACCACGGATTTGCGTCAGGTCAACCAGGGAGTGGTGGTCGAAGATGTTTACCGGACTGTTGCCAATGGCAAGCCGGTCCAGATTTACAGCAACCGGTTCTTACAAAATGACAGGATCTATTTCAAGGACGGGCACGAATACTACTCGACCGCCATCGATGGCAAGGGCGGACAAACGGTGGTCATCGACGGAAAGACGGTAGACCATGTGACCGGGATTTTTTCCTATGACCCGCGCTCCAACAATGGCTATCACGTGGGCTTGCGCGATTTGCAGGGCAACGGGGAATTTGCGCCGCTGCGGTTTACCACCTTCAAGGACGGCCAGATCAGCGTCGATCAAACAGGGTTCGTCAGTCTTGCGGGGCCGCTGAGTTATGCAGGGATCATGAACGAGGTCCACAGCTCGGGCGTGCTCAACATGACCGACCGGTACAGCTACAAGGCCGACGGCCAATTCGATACCCGTGTCATCAGTTTTTTGGACAACGGCCGGTGGCAATCGGGGTGGACGCTGCAGGGAAGCACCATCGCCCCGGCACCGCAGCAGTTGTTCGACCTGTTGACGGCCAACCAGGTCATTGCCCAGGCTTTTGCCAATTACCATCTGGACCGCAACACGGTTTTGATCAAGACAATCAAGATCGATACCAACAATGTCATCAGCGAGGATTACCGTATTTCAGGCGATGTCCGGGAGCGGAAATTTATTTCAGTCATCAAGCAGGACGGGGCCGTGGTCAAGATCGTGGTGGGCCTGGATTTCGACAGAAGTACAGGGGAGCAGCTTTTTTCCTATACATTGACGCCGGACGGGCAGGTGGAGTCCTTAAGCAGGACCCTGCCTAATAAATTAACGTTTCAGGAGCTTCTGCCTCCGGGTGCGGGAGAGGAGTACACCCGGTTTATGGCCAAACAATTCGGCATCCAGGGTGCGGATTATCGCAAGGACATGGCTGACAATGGCATTTCCCCAAATTTCGTTCCTGTCCTGGTCGAAGAGGTCCCTTTCCTGGTTGCGACGGACAAGCCGGGAGAGCATAGTTATAAATCCATAGAGCCCCAGATCCGGCCCCTGGTAGAAGCTTATACAAAGGCCAATGAGCATGACCGTCCGGCCCTGTTGAGGCAGATCACTGATACGGTGCGCCGGTATAACCGCCAAGTGAATACAGCGCATTATACGTCGCAGCCGGGACAGCCTACCTATCATTTTTTGGCGCCGCCTAACGACAGCCGCGGCCGGGATTTCATCACCAAGACAAGCAAAGGGGAGACCATATTGAATATGTGGCAGCTGGAAGGGCGAGGTTCTTTCTCATCCAATATCCTTCCTGCCAGCATGGTATTTGACCCGCAGGGATCATTGAAACGCACCATGGTGCTCGACCATTATGAAACCAGGTCCTTCCCCGATGCGCAGGGCAATCTCCATGAGTTGAGGGTCAATGTGTATAAGGTGTTGGGTGATGAGGGCCTGAAAGAAATGGTTTTTACAAGTCTCGGAACGCCTGTTTCAGAAACAACCCTGTACGGGCGCAACCGGGTGGTCAATGGAATACTCGGTGTTGAAACAAGGGGACAGGAGACGATCTATTTTGATCCTTTGTTTGACTATTCCCTTCCCTTGTACGGGACCTTGGACGAAGACGGCCGGTTGACCAAGACTGAGTTGAATCTGACCTACAGTGCGCAAAATGGCAACCAGGTGATCACAGAGACATCCATTATTCAGGAGCCGACATCCCCAGGGGATTACAAAATAAAGACCCAGACCATCACAAACGGCAAGCCCATCCAGGGCACGTTGTATGAAGAAGAGGCCTTGAAAACTCTTTGGAGAGGCGTGAGGGACAACTGGCTGCTGTACTTTTTATATCCATCGCTGTTTGTGGCGGCGTTTTCGGGCGGTGGGATCATCAGGAAGTTCAAGTCGAATAAGATCAAGAAATCCCTGGCAGAGCAGGCGGTCAAGAACGAGCTGGAAGGGACCCTTCCGCCGGCGCAGGCGGGGCCGATCGTTGATCCTTCCTGGAACAGCTATGGCTTTGGCAACGGAGCTGTGGCTGTTGCCCAAAGGAGATTCGAGTCGACAATTGTCGATCAGCTCAAGAAAGAACCTTTGCAAGACGTGCTGGATGAGTATTTTCACGGTTACCAGACTTGGCGCAAAGAAGTTATGGGCATCGATGGGCCTTTTAATCCTACCATTGAAGACCTCTGGGTGATGTTCCTCAGGGACGCGGACAACGATATTTTCAACGCCAATGTGCCTGACGGATTGAATTATTTGATGTACAAGGCCCTTGAGGCTAAAGAACAGTACGGCAAGGATGCTGACATCGGCGGGTTTATCAGGAAGGAATATATCCGCTGGCATAATATCATCGAATTGCAGCAGACCACCTTCCAGGGCTTGTCCGGCGGCAAAATCAGAAACGTTGTGCCGTACGATTATTATTTCACGGTGGAAGACCTCAACGACATGTTCCGCACCAAGGCCAATATCGAGTGGTACGACAATCTGGGGTATACCTTGGATGGCAAGATGGATATGAGGAGCGCTATTTATGATGATTTTATTGCAACCTTAAAGAAGAAGGTGAACTTCGTCAAGAGTGGAGACCCTGTTGTGTTTTCAGAAAATGAATTTAAAGGATCCATGACGCCTGAGGCTTTAATAAAAGCTATAAAAGAGAGTAATGTTAATATTCCGGTTGAAGAAACCCCCATTCAAACATTAAATAAGTTATTAGAACGTAACGATTTGTATAAATTTATGAACAGAATTCCTGGTGAATCAAAGGCCGCTATAAATCAGTTAAAAAATGGGCAACAATTAAAACCTGATGATCTTAAGAAGTTGAACAGGCTTCTTATCGAGACAAATTACCCATTAGAAGCTCCAAAGAGGCAATTGGGGATTGAGGACCTCGCCGACAAGGTGGAAGGGAATGTCTTTAGGATGAAACGCCTGGTGGCCTCCCTTTTCGCGTATAAAGAATATGTCCGGTTTTTCAAGCAAGTTCAGGAAGGGAAGCACGCAGTTTCCAAGAACTTCAACTTTCAGGGGTTGTCCGGCCAGGAAGCGGACCTGTTGATCAACGGCAAACCCCTTATGAGAAAGACATTTTCCGAGTCAGGCTCATGGGTGGGCAAAATGCCTTTGCCGTTGCGTCTGATCAAACCCCTGGCCCAATTCGTTCGCAATAGTTACAATCAGCTGACCAATCCCATCATCCTGACCTCCACCGTCGGCTTGTCAGTGGCGGCTTATGATCACATGCTCTCATGGGGGGGTGCTGCCATATACGCAGGGCTAACCTTCCTGGCCATCAAAGGGCTTTATTATCCTTTAAGTTATTTGCTCGATATTAAACTCAACACCAAAAGTTTCGGGAAGCCGGCCGCATTTTGGAAAGGGTATTCCAAGGCAAAGGTAACCAGGGCACAGAAAGGTTACCGGGCCGCGTTCTGGACTTCCGTGGTATCAGCCAAGGTGGCGTGGGACGCCTTTTTGATCCATTATTTTTTGATCCCCTATAGCCAGATGGCCGGCGGCGCGTATTATCCGGTCGTTCTGGGCCATGAGATCCCGGTCAACATGAACCTGTTGCTGATGGGCATGAATTGGGCGACCGCCGCCCTGTTTCTGTATGTCGGTAATTTTGCGGCGATCTATTTGATCAAACCTTTCTTTACCTTTATTCACGGGTCTTTAAGGGGCTTGGGCACCATAAAAACACCCGAAGACATCCGCGCACTTTCTAAGGATAAAGATGAGAATAATGAAAGCCTTTTGGACCGGCTCATCGTGCAGAAACTTTTGCCCCATGGCGGGGCCGGATTGACGCCGGAACAGCGCGAGAATGCCCGCAAGGCCATCATCAAGCTCGCCTTTGACCAGCACCGTTATGTCAGGGACGAGGTCAGCGACGAGGAATATGATACGGCTATAAAGGAAGGACGGCTGGACCATATCAAGAACCCTGAAGTGCAAAAAAGCGTGACCCAATCCGTCAATGCGTTATTGATGGACATGCCCCGCATGCCGAGCCCGGATGAGAATACGCCCATCAGTGTTGTGACCCCGCTTTACGGGGAGGACATCATTTATGCCTACGACAAAAGCGATATGCCCACGACCTTGGACATGATGTTGAATACCGGCTATACCAACCTTAATTATCTTATTTGGAAAGCCCCTCAACGCTGGGAGAACCTTATTGAACGCGTCAAAAAGCAGAACATAGGCACGCCCAATGAATGGGCGCGCATGGAAGCCTTGTTGCCTCAGAAGGGGAAGATGACCGTGGGGTTGCTGGGACCTATCAGCGACGATCTAAAAATGCAGATCCGGCTTTGGGCTTCCTATGAGGGGCAGCCTTTCGCGCGCACGTTGGACGGATTGATGAACATTGTCCGCTGGCACCAGTTGTATCTGAAGCTTTCGTTCCCGAAGTGGACACAAGAACAGATCCGTGAGAGAACAAACCAGGATGTGCAAATCCTCTGGGCGTACCAGATCTGGGGCGATGTATTGAAAGCCGGCCCTGACAAGCCCGACCTGCAATTAAAGAGGGAGGACACGCTTTATCTGTTGAAGAAATATTATGACGAACTTGGTTATTTTATCGATATAGCTTCCCTGCAGACGCGCAAGGACGACAAGGGCAAGGACATCAGCGTCAAGGTGCTCTCCCGGTATAATCCCGATACTAAGAAGATCGAAGATGTGGCAGACATCCCCAATACCGCCAACAGGCCCATCACGCTCGAGGGAAAACCGTCGAACCAGATGCACGCCCTGACCTTTGCCCGGAACAAATTCCGTTTCACCATTGATATGAACCAGGACCTGGATCCCCTTGAGGCGATGAAAATCCCCATTTTGATCCAGGAATTCAAGGACAAGAACGTGGCCCTGGTCAACACGCCGGAATTGATCTTTACCGGCGGTTTCTCAAGTGCAGGGATGTTCCACGTGGTTTCTGACCGCACCTTCGTGACGTCGGACAAAAGACATATGGGGATGGTTTCATCACCGTCCCATCACGGCCATCCGGACGTGTGGAGGGATTCGGATATCGTCGAGCACGGGGGAGTTTCCTCAACGGTGGCGGTGTCGGAGGATTATAAAGGGGGCATACAGTTAATGCTGCGGGGCCGGACCATCCTTAACAAGGAGTATATGCAATGGAAAAAGGCCAGGGAGCTTTCCTGGACAGGCACCGACGGTATCTGGCGCAAGTTTTCCATGGGGGCCGCCCAGTTGCTGCTTGGCCGTTATGCCCATTGGATGAACAAATATTTCGGGCCGGTGAGCGGGGCAGGGGAATTTTATTCAGGCCCGCATTTTTATACGCTCAACACCATCGCGGCCATGGGCTTCTTTTTATATGCCGTTAATGTGATGCTCGGCGGGATAAGCCCATTTACGGCCTTTCCCGCGCCTGCTGTTGTCATGACCCTGAGCGTCTTATATGTAGGGCAGGCCCTGACCTTCATCGGGATCACCCAGATGGCTTTGGAGAACGGGGTAAGAAAAGCATTAAAGCAATTCTTAAAATTGATATTTTTTATGGCGCCTTTTTATATTGCCCACATTTTCACCTATCAGGCGGGAATGCTTTCGGGCCTGGCAGGCCTGGCCGGGTATGTGGCGACAGGGCGAGGATTCAACAGGGAAAATGTGAATGTCGATAAACTTTTGAAAGTATTTACCAAATCCCATGTCGGCCTTGGGGTCATCGGCCTGGCCCTTTCGGGCCTGGCGTACGGGATCTGGAGAAATGAAACATTTCTGCTTTCAATCTCTACGATTCTATCCTTCCTTTGTCCTTTGCTCATGCCCTTTGTCATGAATCCTGGTAATTATCCCATGCACGGCGTATCGATGAGGAAATCGGCCCAGCTTTTTAAGGAGAACAACAGCAAGAGTTTGAAATATTTGAAAGATTCCATAAAAGACGCCTGGGCCAGGAAATCCGTCAGGAAGTTTTTTGCCGACACCGTGGGTGAGGCTGTTGCGTACGGCGTCTGGTTTGCCGTGACCGCACCGGTGGCCATTCCGGGGCTGGTCGCCAATATGATCAAAGTCAATCCGGAAATACCCGGTCCCATCGAACCTGCACCCAAGCCTGCGCCCAAGCCTTCGCCGTCAGCGGACAAAGCCATGCAAACCCTTGTCCCCAAAGCCGCCACACCCGGCGGTATCGACCTGACCGCGACCAGGGTGAATGTCAGCGCGCCCCATGGCCGCATCCGGTTGTCGTTCGATGACCCGGCATTGTTGAGTTTATTGTTGAAGGCCGACGGCCTTGCCCCTATAATCTATGATGTCAAAACGATGACCCCATCGATGGCCGATCATTTTGTAGGCTTGGATTATTAATCTTGTCCGACGGAGGCATCCCATGAAAATGAAATTAAAGAAAATATCCATGAAGTCCTTTGTCCTTATTTTTTCGGTCATTAATGTCGTTTCGGGGTTTATTTTAGGCCTGGTGGTGACGATCAGTTCGATCGCGGCCCCTGCCGACCAGGCTTCCGGCCCGGGGGTGTGGTCTGTTCTGGTGTTTCCCATTGTTAACGGGATTCTCGGGCTTTTGGCCGGGGTTTTTCTAACCGGCATGTATAATCTTTTGACCAAGTTTTTGGGCGGCATCGAACTGGAATTTGAAAACTAAGGTGAGTCTCTTGAATCGGCGGTTGCTCCCCGTATTTTTCTCCATAATTTTTTTTATATCGACGGACGTATCCCGCGCCATGATGATCATGCAGGCCCAGAAAATGAAGGCCATGCGCCAGCAGCAAGCCCAGATGGAGTATCAGCAGTATGAGGCCTACCAACAGGGCCAACAGCAGGGCCAAAACCAGGCGGGCAATGCCCCGCCCTCCTACCAGCAGCAGATCGACGCACGCAACCAGGCTATTGCCCAGGCCATCCTGAAAGCCCGCAGCCAGGCCATGCCGGCCAACGGCGCTCCCGTCGAATATGCCCAGGCGCCGTCTTCCGTGGATGTCCCGCAGCCTCCGGATGTTCCTGAGCCTTCGTCGCTGTCGCAGCCCGCATCAGGCGCTTCGGGGACAGGAGAGGTGGTTGATCTTTACGAAGTGTGGAAAAAACTGGACAAAAGATCGACCATCTGGACGGCCATCTCCGACGACAAGGCCAAGCTTTTGACCGTCTCGGAATATATCGGCCGCTTCCAGAAAGAGGGCGTGAAGATCAACGAGCCCCCGGCCCATTATGTGCAGCTCATCGACGAGCTGGCCCGGCAAAACCCGCAGATGCTCGAGAGGCCTTTTGGGGAGTTGATCCAAATCCTGGCCATCATGGATTATGATTTCGACAACGGGATGGACAAGGACGCCCTGGCCAAGGCTGTCCTGGGGCCGCAGGGATACGAGCAGAACAAGCAAAGGTTCTCCCAGCAGCAATGAAAAAATATATCCTATCAATAGACCAGGGGACAACGGGCTCCAGGGCGTTTGTTTTCGACAGCAAGGGCAGGGTCATTTCAAGCGCCTATCAGGAATTCAGGCAATATTATCCCAAGCCCGGCTGGGTTGAGCATGACGCACAGGAGATCTTCAAAAGCGTTGAGACCGTTATCCGGCGGGCGGTTGCCGGATCGCGCATCGACCCCAAGGCCATCGTCGCCATCGGCATTACCAATCAGCGCGAGACAACCATCCTTTGGGACCGCAGAACATCCAAACCTTTTTATCACGCCATTGTCTGGCAATGCCGCCGCACGGCGGATATTTGTACCCGGCTTAAAAAACATGAACCTTTGTTCCGTAAAATAACAGGGCTGGTCGTTGACGCGTATTTTTCCGGCACCAAGATCCAATGGCTCCTGGACCATGTGCCCGGCCTGCGGCGGCAAGCTCTTCAGGGACATGTTGCTTTTGGTACGGTCGATTCCTGGCTCATTTACCGGTTGACCGGCGGAGCCTCCCATGTGACCGATTTGACCAATGCCGGGCGCACGCTCATCTTTGACATCAGGGCCAAAGCATGGAGCAGGCCTTTATTAAAATTGCTGAACATCCCCGGGAATATTCTGCCCAAGGTGCTTAATTCCTCGTCGATATTCGGGTACACGGCAGGCGGGGCGGCGGGCCTGCCGCCGGGTATCCCCATTGCCGCGGTGATGGGCGATCAGCAGGCCGCTCTTTACGGGCAGGGATGCTTTACGCCCGGCTCCATCAAGAACACCTACGGGACCGGCTGCTTCCTGCTGCTGAATTGCGGCAATAAATACGTTTCTTCGCGTCATGGTCTTTTGACGACCCTGGGTTGCGATGCCGAGGGCAGGCCGGTGTATGTGCTGGAAGGCGCGGTGTTCATTGCCGGGGCCGTGGTCCAATGGCTGAGGGACGGATTAAAGATCATCAAGGACTCCGCGTCGACTGAAAAGGCGATCGCAGGCCTTAAGGACACCGGCGGCGTGTACCTGGTCCCGGCTTTTGTGGGATTGGGCGCGCCTCACTGGAACCCCGCGGCGCGCGGGATCATCACCGGCCTTACCCGGGGAACAAGCCGGGGGGCCATCGTGCGCGCGGCATTGGAATCCATGGCGTACCAGACCAGGGAAGTTTTTGATGTGATGGGAAAGGAATCAGGGTTGCGGATAAAATCCCTGGCCGTGGACGGCGGGGCCTGCCGCAATGACTTTTTGATGCAGTTTCAGGCCGACATGCTGGCGGTTTCGATCGTCAGGCCTTCCATGGTGGATACCACCGTTGCCGGCGCGGCGTATCTGGCCGGCGTTTCCACCGGTTTATGGACTCCCCGGCAGGTGCTTAAGATGAGGACGATCGAGCGCACCTTCAAGCCGCGCATGCCGCGGCGGGAAGCTGCCGCCGGATTTGCCGGCTGGCAGCACGCGGTGCGGCAGGCACTAATATAATGAAGGGGATAAATTTGTTTTTTTGTTCCTGGGCTTTGCCGTGTTTTTGTTCCGCATGCTGGGAGGCAGGATAACCAAAAAATTTTTTAAAGATCGAATTATCCGCAACACAATCCTCTTTAATGATTTGCGTACATATCAATTCATATATTGTTGATTAATCAACACATAATACTGGTTTTATTAGGAAATTGTGTTATATTTGAATTAACCTTTTAAGAAAGCGATCCCCAATATCTGTTATTTTAATTTCTTTAAAATGCGCTTTCACCCAAGGGGGAATCAATGTTTAGACGTTTAGTCGCTTCAATTGTTTGCTTTACCTTTATATTTAGCAATCTCCCATACGCCCAGGCGCAGAGCTTTAGCGTCAATCAGCTTCCTGTGCCTGGGACAATGATAGAGCCTTCCGCACCGTTTGCTCCCTTGGAGTTAAAAGGCCTTGTCGTTGACCCCAACAAACCTTTACAGTTCCAGTTTATCGTAGACACCGGCAAAGGCCTGCAAGATACAGCTTCTATAAAGGAAGAATCCAACCGTCTGGTTAAATACTTCCTGGCAGGTTTAACTATTCCTGAAGGGGAATTGTGGGTCAATCTTTCGCCTTATGAGAAGGACCGCATCACCACCCGATCTTTAGGCCAAACCATC
>JAGWKL010000051.1 GCA_028865345.1 Candidatus Omnitrophota bacterium
TTTACCTTTTTTTCCCGCCGGCTCAATATCTGCCCTATCAAGGCGCAGCCGTAAAATACCAACTGCATGGCCAGTAAAACACCGTACGGGAAATGCAGGGCTAAAACAATATTTGCCGCCAACGCAATAAAGAGAAAAAACGGCACGCACCAGCGCAGCACCTTATGCGACCAGAAGGCTACCGAGCCAAAACCTTTGCGCGGATCCAGCATGGGCCAAAGCATGGTGAGCGCCTGGTAATCTCCGGCGCCGATGCGCACGCGACGCTGCTTTTCCTGGATGATCTTCTTGGCCGTGTGCTCGAAAGCCACAGCCTGGGGATCGTAAAGGGCCTTAAAACCCTTCTCCAGGACCTTCATGGAAATAACAAAATCTTCGACAATGGTGTCCGGCGGGCAGCAATAAAAAAGGTTTTTACGCACGGCAAAAATAGCCCCATTGGCGCCCAGGCAAGCCCCGAGTTTGCCTTCCACCCGCTTTAAAAACGTTTCAAATTTCCAATAAAAACCTTCCAATTCGATCGTCTCAGATTCATCGGCCTTGATAAAATGCAGCGAGCCGCACACACATCCCACCATGGAATCCTGAAAATGCCGGACAATTTTAGTGATGGCGTCCCTGGCGAACATGGCATTGGCATCGCTAAAGACCAAGATCTCGCCACGGGCTTTGGCAACGACTTCATTAAGGACATTGACCTTGCCCCGCCGCTGTTTAAAGGCATAAAGCTTGATGCCGCGCTCTTCATAGCGGCGGACGATCTCATTGGTTTTATCCGTCGATCCATCTGAAGCAATGATGACCTCCAGCAATTCAGGCGGATAGGTGGAAACCAGGCAGTTTTCCATCCTCTGTTCGATCACTGCTTCCTCGTTATAAGCCGCAATAATAACAGATACCGTCGGCAGCCGTTGAGCTTCAACCGGCTCCTGCCTTTTGACCCTATGATCCAAAACCATTAAAATAAGTGGATAAACCAGATAGGTATAGATAATCAAAGTCGAACAAGTCCAAAATATAAATTGAAATATCATGACCCGACCACCTTTGCCGGGATGCCTACAACGGTTGCGCCGTCCGGCACATCATGGATAACCACTGCATTGGCCCCGATTTTGACGTTATTGCCGATGGTAATGCCGCCCAGGACCTTGGCCCCGGCACCGATAAACACATCATTTCCCAGCACCGGCACCCTGACCGGCAGGCCGTTGCGGGCGGCACCGATGACAACCCCGCTTTCGATGACTATATTCTTCCCGCCCCGCACCCCGCCATTGATCACAACTCCTATAGGGTGCATCAAAACAAAACCAGGTCCGAATTCAACCCCGCGGCCGATGACACAGCCGTTAAAGAATTTGTTCAATTCCAATAAAAACCAACCCACAATTCCAAGCCCAATGCGTTGAAAGACCTTGGCCAGGCGAAAAAAGACCACAGCCGACGTACCATCTGTGAACGCGACCCTTAAGACCGCTCTGAAGTCTTCTTTCCCGTAAAAACACTGAGCTTTATGAAAATAATCCTTCATCAACATAACTTACCAGCCTCATTTAGATATTTCATAAATTGTATTAACACTTTTTAATATACACGCTATATTAACAAGTCGATCATTCCAGGGCCCTCGATTTTGTCCGCGTTATTTCTCCCCGCGATCTTATAACCACCCTACAAAATGCAAATTATTAAGAAAAATTTCTCCAAATGATCATAGACCTTCAGCCAGTTTCAGAATTTTTCTGGCATTATTCTCCCAGGTATATTCCTTTTCAATTTTTTGCCTGGCTTGGCGTCCCAAGCGCGTTCTTTTTTCCTTGTCCTGGAGAAGTTCAATAAGCATTTTCATAAACTGACCGTCATCCACGGGTTCAAACAAAAGCCCATCTTGACCGTCATCTACAATACTTTCGATAGGCTGATAACGGGGCGCTACAACGGGCTTGCCCATAGCCATATATTCAAAAAGGGCGATGGGCGAACCAAACGGATTGGATCCTGCCAGCAGACAGATATCTGATGCCCCTATAATCGATGGAATGTCC
>JAGWKL010000052.1 GCA_028865345.1 Candidatus Omnitrophota bacterium
ATCGATGATAAGCCCATCATTGAATTGATCATGGACAGGCTCCATGCCCATGGGATGAAGCAATTTTATGTGATTTTAAATTATAAGGCTGCGATGATCCGTTCTTATTTTGAGGAAACGCCTTTGCCATATGGGGTGAAATTCCTGGAAGAGACGGCGTGGCTGGGGACGGCCGGAGGGCTAAAACTGCTGCCCAAGCGTTTTCCGGATACTTTCTTGCTGACCAACTGTGATGTTATCGTCGATGCTGAGTATGGTGATCTATGGCGTTTTCACCGCCAGAACGGTTTTGATATGACCATCATTGTCTCTTGCAAGCATTTTGTCATCCCCTATGGAGTTTGTGAAATACAAAACGGAGGGGCGTTAAGGGACATTCAAGAGAAACCCGAATATGACCTGCTGGTCAATACCGGAGTCTACCTGTTGAATAAAAACGTCATTCCGCTTTTGCCTAAGAAAGGCGCCTGTCATATGAATGAGCTGATCAAACGGGCGAAGGCCAAGGGGCTTAAGGTGGGGACCTACCCTGTGCAGGAGAAAAGCTGGGCCGATATCGGGCAGTGGGAAGAATATCATAAGGTGGTCAGGCAGTTGGGGGACAGATGAAGATCATTTTCTTTGGATTGGGATCCATCGGCAGCCGTCACGCCCGCCTGTTGAGGCGGTATTTCCCGCAGCACGACCTCTATGCATTGCGTTCGCGGCGGGGGGACAAAGACAATACCGTCCAAGGGGTCACTGAATTAAAAGGATGGGAACAGGTGGACGAGGTCAGGCCGCAGGCCGCTTTTATCACCAATCCTACGGCCTTGCATATACCGACGGCCATTGAATGCGCCAAACGCAAAATGGCCCTATTTATTGAAAAACCTATCAGCGACTCTTTAGGCGGTCTAGAGGAATTGCTGCGGGTGGTGGAAAACTACGATTTGGTTACCTACGTCGCGTATGTCCTGCGCTTCCATCCCGTCATTGTAAAGTTAAAAGAATTATTGGCCCAATATCCTCCCCGCGTGATGCACGTGCAGGCCGCATCTTTTCTTCCGACTTGGAGACCTGGCAGGGACCACCGCGAGATTTATTCAGCCAGGCAGGAATTAGGCGGAGGGGTGCTGCTCGATTTGTCCCATGAGGTTGATTATGTGCAATATCTTCTAGGTCCTGTCCGAAAGGTCAAGGCTTGTGTGGAGCGCCGGGGCAAGGTGACGGTGGATACGGATGACAGCGCCGATCTGCTTATTGAAGCAGCACAGGGGTTCGCCAATGTCCATTTGAGCTATTTAAGCCACTGGCCGCAAAGAAGGATCGTTGTCTATAGCGATGCCGCCACCCTTGTCGGGGACTTCAATGCGGGAACCATCACCATTTATGCGGAAGGCCAAGATCCGCAGCGGATAGACATGCCGATTGAAAAGGATGAACTTTTCCGGCGGCAATTGGCATACTTTTTGGAGCATTCTCAGGACACGCGCATGATGAATAATATCCATGAAGCCAAAGCGGTGTTCGAATCTTTATTGGAGATGCGGAGGCAGGATGGCGCTTAATTTATTATTGACGATCGCGGCCCGGGGGGGATCAAAGGGCGTCAAGGGCAAGAACGTCAGGACCTTGCTGGGTAAACCGCTGATAGCCCATACTATTCTTCAGGCCTTGCGGTGGGGGAAAGCCTCAAAGGTCGTCGTCAGCACGGATTCCGGGGAGATCGCCAAGATCGCCCGCCGCTACGGGGCCCAGGTGCCTTTTATGCGTCCGGCGCATTTGGCCACAGACAGGGCGGGCAAGGTGCCGGTGATAGCGCACGCGCTAAAAACATGTGAAGAGATTTATAAGACCCAATTCGATGCGGTGGTGGACCTGGATGCAACGGCGCCTGTTCGTACCGTGCAGGATTTGGACAATTGTTTGGCGCTGTTTGCCAAACACCGGCC